>JBKHHU010000116.1:0-10957 GCA_046539045.1 Phycisphaerae bacterium | reverse complement strand
GACTCGGCCAGCCTCTCCGCCGACTCCGCCGCAAAGATGTGGAACCACCTGACCAGAGCCCCAACCCAACCGACCTACGACCCACCACACTGAAATGCAGCCTGAAGTCGACGAAACAGCTGGTGAGTATATCAGAGGTAGCGTTTGATTCGTCGGACGGTTTTCTGCCGTTCCTTGATGCTGCGGAGCTTACACTGCCAAACCGTGAGTACGGTCCACCCCTGTTTCCTCAGACGGCGGGCGTTCCTCCGGTCCCGTCTCTGGTTCCCGGATATCTTCTCATCCCAGAACCGGGCATTTGTCCCGGGTTTCTTTGCTCGGCTGCAGTTGCGATGTCCATGCCAGAAGCATCCGTGAACGAACAGGACGGTTTGCTTCTCTCCTACAACGAAATCGGGGCAGCCGGGAAGATCGTTTACATTGCGGGTATAGTCAACACCCATCGAATCGAGAATCTCCGCCACGGCTTCCTCGGGTTTAGTGCCTTTGGAGCGGACCCGAGACATGATCTCACGTCGCTTCTTTTTGGAATAGACGTCAGCCATCGTTCAGGAAATTCTTTGGCAGCAGCAACTCTCCACTATGCACACGGTCGTGACAGCGGGAACACAGCACGGCCAGATTATCAAGTGCGTTCTTCCCGCCTTCGGCATGTTCCTCAAGGTGGTGAAGTTCCAGTATCCGGGGATCCTCGCGATTCCAGTTTGAAATTGACCATCCGCACAGGCGGCAGGCATTGTTGTCCCGACGATATACCGTTTTCTGGACGTCCGTAGGAATACGCCGATCATGCGGATCCGTCACGCGTTCCAGCGTTTCAAGTATATACTCGCCGACTCGCAGATCAGGGCGGCCGGTGAATCTGGAAGCGATGGCGTACCCATCCTCCGTCCGAAGCTCACGCAGTCTTCGCGCATACTGTTTCCGGTCGCCCGAAACCTTTGCCAGCTCTTCGGTGGTAACCACATCACCGACATTCGCCTTCAGGAATTCCAGAATGCGCTGCTGTGCTCCTCGATACTGCTTCTTGATACGATCCACGAGATGCCATCTTCTTGCGGCACTGTGATCCGGTTCGGGATCGATCAGGAGGTACTCTCGGGGAGAAAGAGCGATGCCTGCTTCCTCATCGTTGGATAGCCCGGTCAGAATCTTGTACCCGTCTTCGACACGAAGCTCTCGAACGCGCTTCGCATATTCGGAAATCCCCGCTAGGACCTCCAGTTCGGCTGCGGAAATCGCTATCCCAACGTGCTTGACGAGATACAGGCGGATCCTTTCACGTGCTGCCATGGACCCCGCACCGGGTTCGGAGTACTTGCCCAGTGCCTTGACACCTTTTGTCAACTCAACAAGCAACAGCACCTTTTCGCGCCAACTTAGTCCTGTGTAAGACTGGCGATAGTTGTCGAGTTTTCGTTCGACGGCGGAGATCAAACTCCTGACCTTCTTCTCGTACGGCTGCTTGCTCATGTGGGTCAGGCACTCCTGGCGACTTGGGCCTCTCGCTCCTGGTATGTGTCTATCTCCGCCCTGGCCGCCAATCCGATCCGGTAACCAAGCGGTGGGGGTACTGCATTCCCGATCTGGATACCTACCTCGATTTTCTTGCCCTTGAAATCGAAGTCATCGGGGAATCCCTGCAGTCTTGCGGCTTCCCGGTGGGTGATCGGACGGTGTTCGACCGGATGGAGGTACCTTCCCTTTTCCGGTTTGTAGAATTCAGTCCTGATCGTCACAGAGGGCCTGTCCCACCAGAGCCTTCCCATCAGATCAGTGCCGCCTCTTTTCTTTCTTATCCAGCATTGAGGAAGCAGTTCTTTCGGAAGATCAAATCGGTTGCCGCCGGGAGGGACAGCTCGGTAGCGCCTCATCGACAACTCGGTCGGATTCCTCCCGATGTGCCAGTTCTCACCATCCGGCTCCGGAGCCATGTCTCCGATCGCATCCCACACCGTTCGCCAAGCCGGTAAATCAGTTTCGCCGAAAGTCGGAGCTGCATCGGGATTGCGATGCGTGGGATCGGGAAAACGCGGGTCGCCGATCCGACTGCCTATGATGATGGCACGCTTCCGCTGCTGAGGTACACCGTAGTGCGCGCTGTTCAAAACCTTCCCGTCGATTTCATACCCCATGCTCTTGGCCGCCGACACTATCTCTCTATACTCGCCGGATTTCAGAATGGGCGGAACATTCTCCATGATGAAGATATAGGGATGAGCATCTTCTACCGCCCTGAGATAGTGTCGCCACAGCTGCCGGCGGGGATCGTCGGGAACCCTCTCTCCCAGGTTACTGAAGCCTTGGCAGGGCGGGCCGCCCACAAGCAGATCGCACTCCGGGAAGTTCTCGATTTCCTGAATTGCACAATTGAGGATGCGTCTGCTGATATTCGTCTCAAAAGTCCTGCAGCAGGCTGCGTCCCATTCTACCGCGAGAAGGGTTTGGAATCCGGCTTGGTGCAGCCCGTAGCTGAAGCCACCACAACCGGCGAACAGGTCGATGCTGGTGGGAGTATCCTCGTCCGGTTCGGGCCAGTGGTCCGGAATATCCGTGCCGGATCGCACCGCCTTGCTCTCAAACGGGTAGACCCGGTACGAGTAATCGCCCAATTTCTCTATGGCGATGACATCGCCGGCGCGAAATTCCTGCCGTCCGAAGTAGTTTTTGAGTCCACGGCGTTCGCGAATGAGATACCGGTGGCCGCCCCTCGCCGCCAAATCGGATACTACAACCGCGTCGCCCGGTTCAAGCTTGAAAGTCAGTTGCTTAGCGGTACCCGATTTTCTATTGGAAGGTCCGAACGCATCCCGCGGAAAGAACTCGTCGTGGCTGCTGACGCGCAAGTTACCGTTGCGGATATCTCCGTCGGTTATCGCTATCAGTCTCTTCCTGTCCGTAACGTCGCCGCTCACCTTTCGCCTCCGTGCAGAGACCGCGTCTGTCCGTCGGATTGATCACACTTAGAATACGTCCCCTGCCGCCGCAGAGCAAATGAAAGTTCCCGCTTGTTAGGCTCAAGTTAGAGGTCATCCGGTTCCCCCGCTTCCACCCACACGGCATCGGCGGGTTCGCCTTCGGGGGTTTGGCCTTCGAGGTAGTCCAGGTCGTAGAGGGCGGGGTTGGACAGGTCGGCCTGGTAGAGGATGGTGATGCGGTGCTTGGGGTCGGTGGGGCGGTCGACGATGATCTCGCGGACGTCGATGCGGCGGAGGTTGGTCAGTTCGGCGGCGATGGCGTGGCGGACGATGCGGCGGGCTGCCTCTTCGGATCGCTCGCCGAAGCCGAGGCGGTCCTCCATCGGCTGGGTGGTGTACCCGCCGGACCCGTCGCGGCGGGCGAGCAGGAGCAGCTCGTCTCCGCGGGGAATCAGCACCGCTACCAGAACGATCGGCTGGTTCATGTCGGCTCGGCTCCTTGTTCAGCGGTTGGTGACACCGGGCGCTACCGCGGCCGGGCGGTGCGGTTTCGTGATTCATCTCACGGCCGCTTCTGTGATCGGCTGCACAGCGCCTGCGGCGTGCCGCACCCGGCCGTGACGGGCAGTTTGCCGGGGGCGGCCTGGCACTGGGCGGCGCGGAAATGTCCCGATCAGGGCCTTTCAGGACCTTCCAAGTTAGCCTCACTCTACCCCGTAACGGGCACGTCGCGGCCGTTTTTCCGTAGTTTTACGTAGCTCTTGACTGTTCTTCACAGGAAAATAGCAATAAACCAATTGCTCGACAGCAAGCAAGTGATAATCATCGCCCTCTGCCGCGGTCCCGGAACACCGGCAACCGTCACCGCATTCCGATCTCCGTATCGTGCGGAAACCGGTTCAGCGGGCACTGCTGGCACTTCGGGTTGCCCGGCCGGCAGTATGTCTTGCCGACCATCACGAGCTGGGCGTGATAATCGTTGTATAAGTCTATATCCTCAGGCAGGTTACCTTCGAATACCTCCTTGATCTCCATGTATCCGTCCTCGGGGTAGATCAACTCGTGCCTGCCGAGGATTCGAGCGGTGTAGGTGTCGACGACGAAGGTCGGCTTCTTGGCGGCGTAAAGTATTATGCTGTCAGCAGTTTCGGCGCCGATGCCTCGCACACGGATCAGGTCTTCCCGCAGATCATAGACCGGCCGGTCGAGAAACCCGGTCAGATCCTCCCCCCAGGAATCCCAGACGGCCCGGCAGAAGTTCTGCAGCCGACCGGCTTTACGGCGGAAGTACCCGGCCGGCTTGATCAGCTCTGCCAGTCTCTCCGGTGGAATCTCCACCAGCGCCCGCAGCTGTAGCATATCGGCGCCGCGGAGATTCTCGATGGCTTTCTCGACATTCCGCCAGTTCGTGTTCTGCGTAAGTATGGCTCCCACGCATACTTCCAGCGGCGTCTCGCCCGGCCACCATTCCTGGTGGCCGAACCGCTCGAGCATGGCGTCGTACATTTCCTGCAGCAGTTGCCCGGTTCGCGACATAGGTTTCTCCTGATCGAATGTTCCCCCACAGGATTACCGCCCCGAGGGAAGGAATTCAACCGTGCCTTGGTCCGGACGGTTCTGTATAATGGTTCGTTTGGTATCGGTTCGGGGTTCGGCCCGGGGCCGCCCGCTGGGTGTATTGAGATTGACGGGGTACGTAAATGCCTGACTTTAAAGTAGTTTCGGAATTCGAGCCCAAGGGCGATCAGCCGCGGGCCATCGATCAACTGGTCGGGAACATCCAGGCCGGTCAGGCGTTCAATGTCCTGCTCGGGGCGACCGGTACCGGAAAGACCTTCACGATGGCTCACGCCATCGAGCGGCTCAACAAGCCCACGCTGGTCATCAGCCACAACAAGACGCTCGCCGCCCAGCTCTACGAGGAATTCCGCGAACTGTTCCCCCACAATTCCGTCGAATACTTCGTCAGCTACTACGACTACTACCAGCCGGAAGCCTATATCCCACAACGGGATATATACATCGAGAAGGACGCCTCGCGGAACGATGACCTGGACCGGCTTCGTCTGAGCGCCACCACGAGCCTGTCCAGCCGGAAGGACGTGCTGATCGTTTCCTCGGTTTCGTGCATCTTCGGCCTGGGCAGTCCGGAGGAGTACAAGAAGGTCGTCGTGCCGATCCGGGTCGGGGAGACCATCGACCGCTCGGAGATGCTCAAGGCCCTCGTGAACCTGCAGTACGATCGGAATGACGTCGATTTCAAACGCGGGACGTTTCGCGTAAGAGGCGACACCATAGACATTTATCCGGCCTACGAGGAGTTCGGCTACCAGGTCGAGATGTTCGGCGATGAGATCGAGCGGATTCATCTGATCAACCCGCTGACGGGCGATTCGCTCAGCGAGACCGACCAGGTGTTCATCTTCCCGGCGGTGCATTACGTCGCTCCGGAAGACACGCTTGAGAAGGCCATCGAGAGCATCAATCACGAGTTGGAGATGCAGCTGATCAACCTCCGCAACCAAGGGAAACTCCTTGAGGCGCAGCGACTTGCGGCCCGCACGAAATACGATCTGGAGATGCTGCAGGAGGTAGGTTTCTGTCCGGGGATCGAGAATTACTCCCGCCATCTGGACGGCAGGCAGCCGGGCGATAAGCCGTACACGCTGATCGACTACTTCGGCGACGATTTCCTTGTGCTGATCGATGAGTCGCACGTGACGATCCCGCAGATCCGGGCGATGTACAACGGAGACAAGGCTCGGAAGCAAGTGCTGGTGGATCATGGGTTTAGGCTGCCCAGCGCGATGGACAACCGCCCGCTGAAGTTCGAGGAATTTGAGGAGATGTGGCGGCAGGTGGTGTTCGTCTCGGCCACGCCCGCGAAATACGAACTGGAGCTTGCCGGTGGGGAGGTTGTCGAGCAGATCATTCGGCCGACTGGTCTGGTGGATCCGCAGGTGGAGGTTCGCCCGGCCCGCGGCCAGGTGGCCGACCTTCTGGAGGCGATTCGCGAGCGGGTCGCCAACGGCGAGCGGACGCTGGTGACCACCCTCACCAAGCGACTGGCCGAGGATCTCAGCGAGTTCATCAAGAACGAGGGCTTCCGCTGTAAGTACCTGCACAGCGAGATAGATACGCTCGAGCGCGTGGACATCCTGAAGGACCTTCGGCTTGGGAAGTTCGACGTGCTGGTCGGCGTGAACCTGCTGCGTGAGGGGCTCGATCTGCCGGAAGTCTCGCTGGTGGGCATCCTCGATGCGGACAAGGAGGGCTTCCTGCGATCGGCGACCAGCCTTATCCAGACGATCGGCCGGTGCGCCCGGAATGTCAACTCCCAGGTGTACCTCTACGGAGACAAGATTACCCCGGCGATGCAGCAGGCCCTGGACGAGACCAATCGCCGCCGCGAGACGCAAATCCAGTACAATAAAGAACATGGCATCACGCCGCAGACGATCAAGAAGGCGATCCGCGACTCGCTGGCCGAGCAGTTGCGGGCCCGGAAGATCGCGCGCGAGGCGATCAACGCCTCCGACGAGCAGTATGATGTCAACGAGATGATCTCCATGCTCGAGAAGGAGATGATGCAGGCGGCAGAAGATTTGGAGTTCGAACGCGCCGCCCGCCTCCGCGACCGCATCGCCAAACTCCAGGCCGAACGCGACGGCGAACCGGCCCCGCAAGAGGATTGGGACCGCCCGCCGAAGAAGACCCTCAGCGGGAAGAAGAGCCGCTAGACAGCGGGAACTGCCTTCCGCGACCGGCCCCCCCGCGCCGCCGGGCGTCTTTTTCGCTCTTGGACCGCCATTTTCCGTCGCGATCGCTACCGCGCGTGTCCTCACGGTTGAACACCATCTCGATTAACATATGTCGCACGCTAGCGTTACGGTGTGAGTGCATGTCCGTCCTCCATTTTGTTGCGGTAGTGTTTTCTATTCCGGGCCGCTCGGCATGCCACCGGCGTACTGGCTGGCCGGCTCGGCGGCGGGTCGGTTCGCTTCCGGCTCTGCCGCGAGCGTCTGCTGCATCTGGTGGTACTGTTTCCGCATCCGTACCCGGTCTGCCAAAGGCAGGCTGTTCACCGGTTTGACGCGGTCGCGGCCTTCCTCCTTGGCCCGCAGCAGCGCCTGATCGGCGAAGTAGAGCAGCATGTCTTCCTCGGTGATCTCCGCGTTCTGCGGATAGTTGGCCGAGCCGATCGAGATCGTCACGTGGATGTCTTTCCCGAAAACGGTGAACTTGCGTCTGGACACCTCCCGCCGGATTCGCTCGGCAAATTTCCGGGCCTGCCTGGGGTTGGCCCGAGGGAGAATCACGCTGAATTCCTCCCCTCCGGTGCGAGCCACCACGTCCGACTCCCGCACCGAGGTCTTCAGGATCACCGCCAATTCCTTGAGGACGTAGTCTCCGCTGGGGTGCCCGTAGTTGTCGTTGATCAACTTGAAATGGTCTAAATCCAGCATCAGCAAGCTGATCGGGTGGTTGTATCGTTTGGCGTTTCGCCATTCGTGGCCGAGGAGTTCACGGAAGCTCCGCACGTTCTGCACGCGGGTCAGCGGGTCGGTGGTGCAGAGGGTGCGCAGGTGGGCGTTGTCCTCGCGCAGCTTCTCCAGCAGGTCGCGCTCGCGGTCCAAGGCCCGTCGCAGGGCGATCTTCGACGCCTCGAGACGATCGCTCAGGACCTTCATGCGCAACAGAACGCGGATCCGCGCGACCACTTCGTCGGCGGACAGTTCTCTGCTGACCACTTCGTCTGCTCCGCTTTCCAGGAAGCGGCAATACTGGAGGTCCTGATGGCTGTCGGTCAGGACCATGACGGGCAGGTATTCGCTGTCGGCCACCGTCTGGATGACGTGCGGCAGGTCCATTTCCAGCATGTCCTCGACGGGCAGATGCAGCACCGCCAGGTCGACATCGTCGCTCTGGACGGCAGACAGTGCCTCGATCGGATCGCTGTGATGCAGAACCATCCACCCAACTTCGGTCAGATGCGCACACCGCTGCGATGCCCCCGCCAGATCCTGATCAAATAGAAGAATTCTCGCTTTACTGCTCAACTACAGACTCCCTTCCTGTTCGCGAGGTGTCCCCAGCAGTCACCTCAACCGAAAGCTACAATTCGCGTCTCGGTCCGGGCAACCGGCTCGACGCGATTTCCGGACAAAAGGTATGTGACGAGCGGGGCTTGCGGTCGCAGGTGCAACGCACAGGCGTGTTTGCTTCGCCCTGGCAGTCCAGACAACGGAGAAGGTAAGCCTGTTCAGCGCGTGGCCCCGACCAATGGGGCGGTTACACCCTCCTGCAGGGCCGCCGGATCGGTCGATGTGAGGCGCAACATGTGGGCTGTGGGAATCTCTTGCGTCAAGGCGGGCGGTACGGTATGCTGATAAGGCACTCACGAGGAACTCTTTCTGGTACTACAGCGATTTCCTGGTGGAACTCCTCCGGCTCGAGCGGGAGGTGGTCCGGTACCCTTCGCCATCGGCCGTGAACCGACTCGGACGCGAGGCTTTCCCCCTTCAAGCGGGTAAAGATCGTCCTTTGCGCGTCCGATTGGAACGGGCGGTTTCCCCGGGGGTGCGATCTGCGGATCTTGTACTCAACAGGAAGTAGGTTTAGATGCTGGTTGAACACCCATACGGAGACCGGCAGGTGTGGCTGTCCGCCCCGGCCGATGAATACACTGAGCAAACTTTTCGCACCGAAGCCCAGTGGCTGATTGATGTTGTAGGCGACTGCGACAGCCTGGAGACGGCCCGGGAACGGATGGAGACGGCGCTGTCGGAGAGGTACAACCAGGCGTTCAGCAGCTGGCCGAGCCCGCCGTCTTCGGAGCTCATCCGCGTGCGGGACTGCATGAATGCATTGTGGGGAGTGCTCAGCAAACGGTCCGACGCGCGAACCGGCTTCAGCGTCGCACGCGTGATCTGGGACCTGGCCAAGGGCTTCGAGCGACGCGAGCTTACGCCCGGCTTCTGGGCCGAGATGATCCACTGGATCCGCGGGCTCACGGGTCAATCGGACCAGCAGCACCTCGGGCCGGAACCGGTCAGCTGTGAACTGAGCGGACGACAGGCGGCCCGCGAGCGCAGCAAGGAACTGGACCGCCTGTGGGACGAGGTGGAAGAGCGACTGGACCAGTATGAGAGCGGACTCCAGCCGCGTGCCGTGGCGCGACGCACACGCCGTCGCGAGCAGATCCTCCGCGAGTTCAGCGCCACCGAGGCCGACTGGCGGGACTGGTCCTGGCAGATCGACAACATCATCGACGATCCGGACCTGCTCAAGCGGGTCATCCCCGTGACGGATCAGGAACTGGAGGACATCCGGCAGGCCCGGGAGAACCGTCTGCCCTTCGCGATCACGCCGTACTACGCGTCGCTCATGGACGAGACCCCGAGCAGGCGCGACCTGCCCCTGCGGGCCCAGGTCATCCCGCCGACCAATTACGTCCGCCACATGGTTCGGCATCGGAAAGACCTGGACCATTCCTGTGATTTCATGCTCGAGTCGGATACCAGCCCGGTGGACCTGGTCACGCGGCGGTACCCGTCGATTGTCATCCTCAAACCGTTCAATACCTGCCCTCAAGTCTGCGTGTACTGTCAGCGGAACTGGGAAATCACCGAGGCCAACGCGCCGGATGCTCTCGTAGCCCAGGAGATCATCGACGAGGCGATCGACTGGATTGCCGATCATGATTCGATCCGCGAGGTGCTGATTACCGGCGGGGACCCGCTGATGCTGCAGACACCGGTCCTCGAGCGGCTGCTGGGCAAGCTCTCGGCCATCGATCACGTGGACATGATCCGCATCGGCACGCGTATGCTGGTGACCATGCCCATGCGGGTGACGGAGGAACTGGCGGAGGTGCTCGGGCGCTTCCGCGACCCCGGCCGGCGGGACGTGGCGATGGTTACGCACGTCGAGCACGTCTACGAGATCACTCCGGAACTGGTGCAGGCAGTCGACCGCCTGCGTCGGCAGGGAATCGCCGTCTACAACCAGCACGTGTACACGTTCTTCGTCTCGCGACGGTTCGAAGCCAGCAAGCTGCGACTCATCCTCCGCCGATGCGGGATCGATCCGTACTACATGTTCGCCCCCAAAGGCAAAGAGGAAACCAGTGCCTACCGCCTGCCGCTGGCGAGGATGCTGCAGGAACAGAAGGAAGAGGCCCGCCTGATGCCCGGCCTGCGACGTACCGATGAGGCTGTGTTCAACGTGCCCCGACTCGGGAAGAACCACTTGCGGGCCATCCAGCACCGCGACCTGCTGACCGTTCGTCCGGACGGCTCGCGCGTCTACGAGTTCCACCCGTGGGAGAAGAACGTCACCGAACAGGAAACCTACCTCGCCACCGACGTGCCGATTCTCACTTACCTGAACCGCCTGGCCGACGAACTGGGCGAGGACCCGGACGAGTACGGCAGTATCTGGTATTACTTCTGATCCGCTGCGACAGTCACGAGACAACGGGCCGGGGCGATTCCTGTCGCGACGGCCCGTTGTTTTGCGCGCCGGACGGCGGTAGGCTTCTGAGGCGGCGTGAGCCGAAACATACCCCGAAAAGGAGATGCAAACGATGATCTATCGCAGCGAGGACGCGACGGTTCGGGAAATCGACGGCTGTCATGACGGGAATGGGGTGCTGCACTGCAACGAGCTGTTCAAGAGCGGGGACAGTGATGCTCCGGGGTTTCGCTTCGTCCACGACAGCATCGTCGATCCGGGCGTGACGATCGGCGAACACACGCACACCGACGACGAGGAGATCTACTTCATCGCCAGCGGGAGCGGGACGATGCGCATCGACGGAAAAGACCAGCCGGTAGCTGCCGGGGACATCTGCATCACCCGTCCCGGCCACAGCCATTCGCTGGAGAACACCGGGCAGGTCCCCATGCACCTGATCGTGATCGGGACGAACCTGTAGTTGATGCAGCACGACCGGCCGCGGCTGGTTCGTCGTCATGGACCTTGGCCCGGTCAAGAATTGATGGGGTTAAGCGGTTGATTGGTTGATCGGTCAATTG
>JBKHHU010000115.1:0-10999 GCA_046539045.1 Phycisphaerae bacterium | reverse complement strand
GCATCGACGCGTTCGATCCGTCCAGGCCGCATCGAAATCGATGGGCAGATCTGGCTGATCAATTGCTTGGATGCTTCATCCAGTGTCACCAACGGACGACGTGGATCAAAGGGACGTGAATACACGTCCAACACGTCTTCCATCCGCGCGACGAACTCGGCATTGTGATCCGGCGGAATGCACCAGTATTTCTTCAGGTGAGGCTTGAGTTCGTTTTTTTGAGCGTGTTGTAGACCGTCGTCGAAGTGCACGACTCCACAATGCCCAACTCGACCACGCTATCGGCCAGCAGACGCAATGTCCAACGAGTCCGACCTGCCGGCGGCTGGCTGCAACCCAACGCAATCAAATGAGCTTCCGCTTCCCCATCGAACGTCTTCTTGCGAGCCGTGCCCGTGTTGCCGTGTCGCAAACAGATCTCCAAGCCGTCCTCGACCAGCGACTTGCGAATCCGCTCGACGCTCTTGACGCGACAACAATAGGCCTTGGCAATATCCGAGTCCTTCATCGCCGGACCCAAAGGCCCCTGATCCGCCGCCAGTACAATGTTGGCCCGACGCCGGCGCTGGGCGGACCCGATGGAACTGTCGGACAGTTCCTCCAGCCGGGAACGTTCCTCACTTGTCAGTTCGACAATATACTTCTTCATACTATGGCCTCCTTGCCAAAGGGTTCTATCAACCCCTATCGGCACAGAAGGCCACCAGACTGTATCGCATTAACAGACTACTAGCGATGGTTAAACGTAGTTTTCTTCACAATTGTTGCATGGCCTTGGATAATATTGTCCATCTTCTGGTTACTGCTGTCGGCAGCTGGCCCCCAGCCGATATCTTTCACACCACCAACACCCCGAATGCGAATCGTGTACCCTTTGGGTGAGTAGTCGGCGGCGTCTTTCTCAACCATACCTCTAGTGATCTCTTTGTCGATTTCCTGACGACTCATTACAGACAGCTGCTTATGGACCGCAGCCTTTTGCATCTTCGCTAGGAGACCGGATAGGTCGCACAGCGGCGTATAGCTTCCCACAATATAGAAAGTTTCGGTGCCTGGATTGTCGTCAAACCAAAACCACTTGCTTCCCACCGGTATTTCATAGCTGACGCCCCCGCGGGCCTTGTGTGATAGGCCAGTTTTGGGACTTGGAAAGAGGACGCTGGCTTGGCCTTGGCTGTCGTAGAGAAGCACATACAGGTAGCAGTCGCTATTCGGCTCAACTCTGACTTTGAAGTTCTGACGGCTACGAACCGTGGCCCCGTCTGCCAAGATCACCTCATCGTTTCCTTTTGCTGCCACGAACTGATATTTCACGGCCAGCGGGGGCAGATCTCCGCCCTTCCCTCTCTTAGGTCGTCTTACATACCACATGAGGGATTCCATACCTGTCGCCGGCATCGATCGCATTCTGGTTGCTGCCTCCGCACTGCCATTTTGGGCAGACACGGCTTTGGCAGAAATGAGAAGCTTGCCTGATGAACGGGTGATCCTGCTTATCAATAGATAGTTGGCGGATGCGATTCTGCAGGCTTTTACTGCAGATGCTCTGCTTGGCTCAATGAAAGCAAGCTGTAGATCGCTCTCGGCTAGAATGGCATCCACGTGCTGGCGGTCACGGACCCGAAAGCCCCTATCCAGCAAACTTCGTTCTAATTCATCAGCCAGAATCACGCCGATCCGGCGGACAGCCCCACTTGTATCGACCGAGGGCAATACAGCAATGCTCTCTCCTCTAGGCAAACTCTCTGAAAGCTCTCGTGCGATATGCGAGCAGATGCCTCCGATAGTTGGTGGGTCATTCTTTTCCTCTTTGGGTCTATTGGCCGGATCCTGCATGGGCGATGGGGTATGCCTGACATACATCGTTGGTGCGGGAATAGTGCAGGCACCGGTTAGGGCTGCCAAGAAAACACAGAACAGCCTTTGCATGGACACATAAATCTCCTAGATAGATAAAGTAAAGACTTGAGGAAGTCGGCAACGTACATCATGCATGTTTCGTCTTATAGTCCGGCGAGGATCAGGTGTCAATACTATTTGTATTTTGCTGAGGTTTTCCGATTATTGGGGATTAGACAACGTCCCGAATCCCGACGGGAAACCGGTTCTGGTCCGGCTTCGACGGCCGAGTGTGAGACTCGCGGTCTGGCCTGGTTCGGCAGGTTGGCTGCAGGCGACGGGGCGATGTGGCGGCGCCGCCAGAATCGTTGACGCCTCACACCGCGTCGGTACAGAATAGAACAGGCGCCAGTCGGAGGGAACGCCCCCCGGCGGCTGGGGGATCGGACGCACCCGAAAAAAGGAGTTGACGATGAAGCGATACGGGATGATTGGCTGTCTGGTCGGTGCCCTACTGGGCGTGTGTCTCTCGGCCAGGTCGGCAGCGGCGAGCACCCAGGAGTTCCTGGCCATCGTGGATAGCGGAAGCGGCGCGGATGCGAAGGTCAAGACCGTGACGGTCTTCTACGTTTCCCACAGGGTCTCGCCGGGAACGAATGAGATGTTCGACCCGAGACCCGGCTGCGTGTTCATGATCAACGACGCCTTCGTGACGCGCGAGGCCTTCCTGCGGGCCGTGACACCGGGCAAGCGGTTGTATTGCCGCGGGAACCGCCATCGCGGGCAGTTCTACGGGCTTTACACCACGCCGTTCTTCGCGACGGACGGGCTCATCAGCAAGGTGGACGGCCGATCGATCGAGGTGCGGCACCGGAAGGGCTACATCATTGTCACCCCGGAGGTTGGCATCTTTGGGTGTTTGTCTCAGCCTTTCGGCGGGTGCGGGTCCTTGCCGTAGGTGTGCTCGGTCTGAATCTGACCGTCGCCACGATGGATCACCACCTGCCCGAGCGGCTGGGCTCTCGCCAGGTCCTTCGCGATCTGGACCGCGTCGGCCTTGTTCTCGTGGGTGCTGGAGGCGCGTGCGACACCTTCGGCCTTGACTCGCCAGCCGCCGTTACCGTCGGAGGTAACGTGGTACGCCTTCCGTTTTGGCATGGTCGGCTTTCCGTGGGAATCGTCCTCCGCGGCCCCCAGAACGGACACACTCCGGCCGGCGTCCGCGGTGCTGGGACGCCACCATCATCGCGTCTTGCCGCGTCCCAGGCAAGGGGTGTCGATGAGCCGGCAGCGGCGAACTGGCCTCTCGGAAGAACACAGAGAGATCGCAAACCATTTTTAATAGTGGGGTTATACTCAGATGCTGTCTTTGGAATAAAAAGATTCAGTTTTCGCCGGCAAACTAGCCGGCGAGATGGTATAGTATTCGGCCGTGGAGCCAACCCTACCCAGAGACGAGCTGCACCCCCGGAGCGATGCCGAGGCGGACGAGCTTCGCGACGCCGGTTTCCGTTGGGGGCCGAAGGGCACGCAGACCAGCAGGACGATCATGCTGGACGAGCTGCGCGCGGTGCTGGCGCACTGCGATCGCAAAGCGACTCGCGACGAATACCTGGCGGCGATCGAGGAAGATAACTGTTTGGGCAAGCGGACCGCGGCGACGCGGCGGTTGTCGGCGCAGCGGCTCTCGGAGCTTTACGCCCTGGACCCGGAGGTGCCGCTGTTCCGCGTCATGCGGCGTTGCTGGTACGCCGAGCCGGATGGCCACGCTGTTCTGGCGCTCCTGCTGGCCCTGGCACGCGACCCTCTGTTGCGAGTGACCGCGCCGGTGGTCTTGCGGATGCGGCCGGGTGAGGAACTGGCGCGGCAACAGATGACAGACGCGCTGGGCCGCGTGGTCGGCGGCCGGCTGAGCGAGGCGACACTCGACAAGGTGGTGCGGAACGCGTCGTCGTCGTGGACGCAATCGGGACATCTCAAAGGGCGCGGGCGGAAGGTCCGGCAGCAGGTCCAAGCGACGCCGGGCGCTACCGCCTACGCGCTGCTTCTGGGCCACCTCGCGGGTGTACGCGGGGCGGCCTCGTTTGAGTCTCTCTGGGCGCGGGCGCTCGATGCGCCTGCGGCCGAACTCCAGGCCATCGCTATGGACGCGCGCCGGCTGGGCTACCTCGATATGACAGTGGCCGGCGGCGTGGTGACCGTGGCGTTCTCGCGGCTTCTGGCCCCGGACGAAAGGCGGTAGGCCGATGGGACGAATCGAAGAACTCGCGGGTCGGTTCCGTGGCCATATCGGCGCGCCGTGGCAGCGGAACCTGGCGGGCGACCAGAAGGCGATCTTCGTGGTCTACCCGAAGACCGACGAACGGAAGTTGCGGGCGCGGCTGGAACTCTTCGAGATGGGGGCGAGTTCGGCCGGCCACGGCTGGCGGCTGGTGGACCTGACCGACTGCTTCGCCCGCTGGATGGCCGCGGCCGACTACCGCGAGGAGTATTTCGAGGACCCAGAGGCACTGGTGACCGGGCCCAAGAGCCAGTTCACGAATTTCGCCGCCAACCGTCTCCGGCAGGAACTCATTGCGCCTGAGGTGCATGAGGAAACGGTTGTGGCTGTGTGTGGGGCCGCCTCCCTATACGGCTTCACCTTCCTATCCGCGATCATGTCTCTGATCAAGAACGACATCCGAGGACGCCTTGTGGTCTTCTTCCCGGGTGAGTTCGACGAGAACACATACAGACTCTTGGATGCGAGGGACGGCTGGAACTACCTGGCCGTGCCGATCACGCTGCATAACGGGGTAAATGACTGATGAAGAACCGCCAACTGTTCCAACGCGATCCCGCTGTATCGAAACTCCTGAACGATGGCGTTGCCGCCGTGCGTGAAGCCGCGAGCGACAAGGAGGTCGAGACGCTCCGGTATGAGCTTGAGCACTTCGTGTGCGAGGGCCAGTACGAGGACGGTCTGATCCGCATCCTCGAATCGTACCTGGGCAACGTCAACTCGACGACGCAGCCGGCGGCGTGGGTGAGCGGCTTCTACGGGAGCGGCAAGTCGCACCTGCTGAAGATGTTCCGCCACCTGTGGGTGGACACCTCCTTCCCCGACGGCGCGACCGCCCGCGGCCTGGCCCGCCTGCCGCAGGAAGTGCAGGATCTGCTGCGCGAACTTGACACCCTCGGCAAGCGGTGCGGCGGCCTGCACGCGGCGTCGGGCACGCTCCCGTCGGGCGGCGGCGAGAGCGTGCGGCTGGCGGTGCTGAGCATCATCTTGGCCTCGAAGGACCTACCCGAAGCGCTGCCGCAGGCACAGTTCTGCATGTGGCTGCGGCGGCAAGGCATCTTCGATCAGGTCAAGGCTGCTGTCGAGGCCGCCGGCAAGGAGTTCCTCGCGGAACTGCATGACCTGTACGTTTCTCCGCTGCTGGCCAAGGCCGTGATGGATGCGGACCGCGACTTCGCGGCCGACCTCAAGCAGGCCCGCGCGGCGCTCCGCTCGCAGTTCCCGGTAGTGGAAGACCTCTCGACCAACGAGTTCATCCGGCTGGCCCGCGAGGTGCTCGCCTTCGATGGCGAAATCCCGTGCACAGTGGTCGTGCTGGACGAAATCCAGCTTTTCATCGGCGACAGCCCCACCCGCTCGACCGACGTGCAGGAGGTCGCCGAGGCACTGTGCAAACAACTCGACAGCCGCGTGCTGCTGATCGGCGCGGGCCAGACGGCGTTGGCCGGCAACGTCCCCCTACTCCAGCGCCTCACCGGCCGGTTCACGATCCCGGTGGAACTCTCCGACTCCGACGTGGAGACGGTCACCCGGCGGGTGGTGCTCGCCAAGAAGGCTGACAAGCGGAAGTCCGTCGAAGAGACCCTCGCAGCCCATGCCGGCGAGATCGACCGCCAGCTCTCGGGCACGAAGATCGCCGCGTGTGCGGAGGACCGCGACATCGTCGTGGACGACTACCCGCTGCTGCCGGTCCGCCGGCGGTTCTGGGAGCACGTGCTCCGCGCGGTGGACGTGCCCGGCACGGCCAGCCAACTCCGGACGCAACTGAAGATCGTGCACGAAGCGGTGCGGACCACGGCCGAGAACGACCTCGGGACCGTCGTGTCGTCGGACTTCATCTTCGGGCAACTCCACCCCGACCTGCTACGCAGCGGCATCCTGCTGCGCGAGATCGACGAGACGATCCGCAACCTGGACGACGGGACAGACGACGGCAAGCTTGCCCAACGGCTGTGCGGGCTGATCTTCCTGGTCCGCAAGCTCCCGCGCGAAGCCGTGGCCGACATCGGCATGCGGGCGACGCCCGAGATGCTGGCCGATCTGCTGGTGGCCGACCTGTCGAACGACGGGACGGAGTTGCGGAAGGAAATCCCGCGCATCCTCAAGAAGCTGGTGGAGGCGGGCACGCTGATCAAGCTGGACGAAGAATACAGCCTCCAGACGCGAGAGAGCAGCGAGTGGGACCGCGAGTTCCGGAACCGCCAGACCCGCCTCAACGGCGACCTGACCGCCCTGTCGGGCAAGCGGGGCGCTCTGATCAGCGCGGCGTGCGGCGAGGCGCTCAAGGGGATCAAGCTGGCGCAGGGCAAGTCGAAGGAGCCGCGGAAGCTCGCGGTACAGTTCGGCGCGGACGCCCCGCCGGCCGGCGGAAGCGATATCCCCTTGTGGGTCCGCGACGGCTGGGGCGAGAAGGAAAGCACGGTGGTGGCCGACGCCCGTGCGGCCGGCAGGAGCAGCGCGGTGATCTACATCTATATCCCCAAGGCGAGCGCCGACGACCTCCAGAAGGCCATCGTCGAGTACGAAGCCGCGAAGGCTACGCTGGACTTCAAAGGCACGCCGACCTCACCGGAAGGCCGCGAGGCGCGCGACGCGATGGCGACCCGCATGGCGACCGCCGAGGGGACGCGCAACCAGATCGTGCAGGACGTGATCAACCAGGCGAAGGTGTTCCAGGGCGGCGGGAACGAGTGTTTGGGGATCGTCCTGGGCGCGAAGGTCGAGGAAGCGGCGAAGGCGTCGCTGGCCCGGATGTTCCCGAACTTCAAGGACGCCGACGACAACCGCTGGTCCAGCGTTATCAATCGCGCCAAGAACGGCGACGAGGCGGCGATGTCCGCGGTGGACTGGACCGACTCGCCGGAGAAGCACCCGGTGTGCGCGGCCGTCCTCTCGGAGGTCGGCTCGGGCAAGCGTGGCAAGGAGGTCCGCGACGCGTTCGAGGCGAGTCCGTACGGCTGGCCGCGGGACGCGGTGGACGCGGCGCTAATCGTGCTGCACACGACGGGCCACCTGCGGGCGACGTTACCACAGGGCCAACTCGACCAGGCGAAGGTGTCGGTGACCGACTTCCGGACCGAGACCGCCACGCTGAACGCCAAAGAGAAGATCAAGCTCCGCAAGCTCTTCCACGAAGCCGGGGTGGACTGCAAGTCGGGCGAGGAAGCGGCCAAGGCGGGCGAGTACCTCGCGCGGCTGGCCGATCTGGCGGACCGCGCCGGCGGCGACCCGCCGATGCCGGAGCGGCCGAAGACGGACCACCTCGACACCCTCCGCTCCCTGGCGGGCAACGAGCAACTCGCGGAGGTCCTCAACCAGCAAAGCGAGCTGGCCAAGCAGGCCAAGGCGTGGGGCAAGGCGGCCGACCTCGCGGCCAAGCGCAAACCGGCGTGGGAGACGCTCTGCGGGCTGCTGAAGCACGCCGACGCCATGGACGGTGCCGACGAACTCCGGGCGCAGGCCGACGCGGTGGTTTCCGAGCGCCGGCTGCTCGATGCGAGCGACCCGGTGCCGGACATCCGCAAGGCCGCGGCCGACGCGCTCCGCGCCGCCGTGACCGAGGCGCACGGCGAGTACGTCCGCGTCTTCGACGACCAGATGGCGGCGCTGACCGCCAGCGACACGTGGGGCAAGCTCAAGGCGGACCAGCAGAAGCAGGTGCTCGCTGCCGAGGGCATCGCCGAAGCCGAGGCGCTGTCCGTCGGCTCCGAGGCCGACTTGGTCCGCTCGCTGGAGCGGACGGCGCTGCCCGCGTGGAAGACCCGGACCGATGCGCTGCCGCAGCAGTTCGCCCGGGCGGCGTTAGCCGCGGCGAAGCTGCTGGAGCCGGCGACGCAGCACATGCGCCTGTCCAGCGGGACGCTGAAGACAGAGCAGGACGTGAAGGACTGGCTCGCCGGCACGGAGAAGGAGTTGCTGGCGAAGATCAAGAACGGCCCGGTGGTCATTTCCTGATGGGAGACGCGATGGAACCGAAAGCGCAAAAAGGAAGGGAGTGTTTGGCGCGGGGGACCAGAGGTCTCTGCCCGACAGCCCTTAACTCCCATTGTTTCGAGAATCGATTGTGCAGTGAATTATCGGCTCTGAGGCCGTGTCTGTCAACACGATCGGACAGAAACCGATGAGGATTCTTCCGATCAGCAAGCTCGACGCCGCAGAGCTGGAGCCCCATCAGCGGCTCTTCGTGGAGCTGTGGTACGGCATGACGCACCAGAACTCGCTGGATTCGTACCGGGTCCGTTGCCTGAATGCACACGGGATCGTCAGGGAGCTTGACTGGGAGCTAGATGCAGGCCTGGTCAATGACACGGAACTCAAGGCCCTCTGCGAGGAGGCAGCGGAGATCCTCAGCGCCGACCCGGTCATCCTGGAGTTCTTCGCCGCGCAGTGGAGCATCGTCAAGCCTATGCTGGCCGACCCGCCAAAGGTTCCCAAGGGGGGCGATGTGGCTTCGGGGCCATGGTCAAGGCTCAGGTTCGCAATCAGAGACATGCTGATGGCCCTTCAGGCGAGGTACTTCCGGGGGCTCTGCGAAGCGTTGCCCAAGGCGGTATCGCCCGGGAACGACAATCAGATCGGGATTCTCGTGGGTGCACTGCTGAGCGAACTGATCGCACAAGGCTGGCCGCTGAGCACGCTCTTCCGGTGGCACCTGCACTTCCTCAAGCCGAGCGATGAATCCGACTATAGCTTCGAGCAGAACCTTGACTTCATGCTCAGGCAACTCCAACGCGGCCCCCAGCCCTTCATGGTCACGATTCGTCTCTGGGGCTCCAAGACACTCGTAGGTGTCGAGAAGTTCGAGGATTTCCGCCTCGCCAGCGAGTTTACGCTAGCGGAAGCGGAGAAGAAGCGGGTCCGAGGGGGAGACGCGAGCAAATTCTTGCGTGCAAGGGAGAAGGTTGTCTTCGCCACGACTAAGGTTGAAGCCCAAGACGAAATGTCAGCCGCCATACTCGCCCGTACCGCAGCCGAGAATCTGCTGGACCTGTTTCGTTTTGAGTTCGAACCACAACCGGTGCGAGTTGAACGTCATTGTCTTGTGCGCCGTCAGGGCGACGGGCGTCTCTGGTTGCTGGAGCTACGCAACACCGTACCGAATCCCCGCCTGAACTGCGAACTGGATGACTTCCACGACCTTGCACGTCAGGTCGGCGAGGTGGCAACGAGGGATGATCTGGACGCGGGGTCACAACAACAACTCCAGGCGGCCATCCGCCAGTATCGCTTCGGGAGGGATGCCGAAGGGTACCGCGACAAGTTCATGGCATGGTGGATGGGGCTTGAGGCTCTAACATCTGTAGGGTCTGGCACCTCCATCGGAGGCAAGGTGATCAAGAACGCCAGCCACGCATTGTTATGCGACTATCTTCATCGCGTCCTGCGTGATCTGCTTGGGACACTGAGACATATCGAGGTCAATTGGCCGTCCGATCTCGCTGGGGTTAGCGGCTGCGCCGAGCTTGGCCAACTCACTGTCCGTGGTCTGGTCCAAGTTCTGACTTCTGAAACGCATGTTGGAAAGCTGTGGGACCAAGTGGCCGACCACGCCACCATCGTCCATCGCGGCAAACAGCTTGCTGCACTGTTGGCCGACGCCGGAAGGCTTCGGGAGAGGCTGGAGCAACACCACCGACACCTGAGGTGGCATCTCTCCCGGCTCTACCGGATTCGGTGCTGCATCGTACACGGGTCTCCGGTCAGGTTCAGCCTGCCACTCTACGCGGCCAACATCGAGTTCTACCTCAAGGAAACGATCCGGTTCGTGCTACTGGGCTTTGGTCGCCATGCGCACATCCGATCAATCGGTGAGCTGTATGAGCGAGCTGCCTTCCGCCACGAGCGCGTCCTTGCCGCGCTCAGGGACGGCGGGACTGACCCGATACATGAAGCCGTATTCGCGGACATCGTGGTCAGGGAGTCCGGGGCATAGCCCTCAGGAGGTACGAATGCCGACACTCGCAAGCGAACTGCGGAACAAGCTGGAACGTGTGGTGGCCGAGGCGCGGGAGAAGGCCGAGGTCGGGGCGCGGGCGGCGCTGGAATCGCTGGCGGTGCACCACCACGAGCCGTACGGGCATATGACGCCCGAGCAGCGCGAGCTGCGCAACCACCTGCGCGCCCGCGCTCGGCAACTCGGGGACCGGCAGGACAGCTCCGGCCGGCTCGCCATCGACCACCTGGCCGGCGAGTGCGCGTACGAGCACTGGCATCGGATGCTGTTCGCGCGGTTCCTGGCCGAGAACGACCTGCTGATCGAGCCGGAAGACGGCATCGCGATCAGCCTGGCCGAAGCGGAGGAACTGGCGGCCGACGCGGGCGTGGACATGTGGGTGTACGCGTCGCGCTGCGCCGAGCGGATGCTCCCGCAGATCTTCCGGCCGGACGACCCGCTGCTCCAGATCGCTTTCGCGACCGAGCACATGCTCGAACTCGAACGGCTGCTCGACTCCCTGGAGCCGGCGGTCTTCACCGCATCCGATGCGCTGGGCTGGGTCTACCAGTTCTGGCAGAGCAAGCGAAAGAAGGAGGTCAACGATTCGGAGGTGAAGATCGGCGCGGACGAGATATCCGCGGTGACGCAGCTCTTCACCGAGCCGTACATGGTGGACTTTCTGCTGCACAACACGCTCGGCGCGTGGTGGGCGGGGAAGCGTCTCTCCGCGAACGACCTCGCGGAGGCGGAATACGAGGACGAACTGCGGGCCATCTCCGGCGGCTACAGCGAAAACAACTGGAAGACGTGGGCGCAACGCGTCAACATCCTGCGCGAGGCCCCGAACGGCCATTACAACGCCGCCAGGAAGACCGAGTACAACATGCCGGGTGCCGTCATGGCCGCCACCAAGAACCGTCAGACCCCGTCGCGCAGCGGCCATC
>JBKHHU010000114.1:0-11080 GCA_046539045.1 Phycisphaerae bacterium | reverse complement strand
CGTCAATCAACCAAGGTGCCGAATCGACGCTCGCTTACATTTTGAGCGTATTGGAACTGCATCGGTATCAACGTCAGGCCGTCGGTTCCGAGAGTTGATGTCCATCCGGAAGATCGTGCCCGGGCTGTGTCGGATTTCCGACGCGGCGCCTTGCCCGGAAGCGAGAAAGAGATCATCCAGATGAATCCTACGAACCGTTCCAGAACACGCTTGCAGAACAACGCCGGGACTCTGTCGGATCAGGTTGCCGCGTTGGAGCAGGAGAACCAGAAGCTGCGGTCGGAACTGGAGGCCGTTGGCCGAACCGGCGAGAAATCGGCGGATTCCGAGTCGTCTCCGGAGGGTGTTCCCATGGTGGCCGGGTGCCGGGCGATACTGAACAACCTCCCCGGGTACCTCGTTCTGAAGGACAGTTCGTACCGCATCCTGTACGCCAACCGCCATTTTGTGGAAACGTTTCCCGGGCCTGCGTCCATGCCCAGCTACCGGCTGCAGTACGGCAGCGACGATCCGAGTGATGACTTGGCGGTCAGCGAAGTGCTTCCTTCCGGGCGTCAGCGTGAGTGGGAGCACCGGACCTCCGACGGCAGGATCTTCCGTGTCTGGGGAATCCCCATGCCTCTGGACAACGGCGAGCCGGCGGTTCTGGAGATCGGGATCGACCTGACCGGATATCGGCAGGTGGAGATGAAGGTCACCACTACCGACGACCGGAAACGCCGGGCCGTCAGCTGCGATCTGCACAACAAGCTCGCCCAGGAACTGACGGGAATCGCTTACATGGTGCATGCGATGTCCGCTCGTGCTACAATAGATGGTGAATCGGGCAAGCAGGCCCTCGGGGACGTAGCTGAACTGGTCGAGCAGTGCACCGCGAGAATCCGTTCGCTTGCCAAAGGGCTCGACCCGATCGGGCATCAGCTTGACGGCTTGCATGGCGGATTGCACGACCTGGTCGGGCAGATGGAACGTCGACACGGCATATCCTGCCGGATTCGATTTGATGAGCGGGTCGAATTGCCCTCCTTCACCGCCCTGCAACTGTATCGCATTGCCGAAGATGCTCTTCGTGATGCCGCACATGCCGGGGCTGCTCAGACGACCATCCAGGTCCGGCGCCTGAAAACGGGCGTTCTGCTTGAGATATTTGATGACGGCGAAGGCAGCGACCCGGAGTATCATAAGAGCTACCGACCCGGAACCGGGTTCAGTTCGATGGAGTATCGCGCGGGAGCGATCAGCTCCAGATTACGTTTTCGACGTACGGATGACGGCAGGCAGGTAGTGTCCTGTTTTGTCGCCGAACATACTGGATGGCTGGATACGGAGTCGACGGATGAGTGAAACCACAGAGAGTACCACCCGCAAAAGAACCGTTATTCTTGTGGACGATCATCCCATCGTCCGCCAGGGGATAAAGCTGCTGTTCTCGCACGAAGAGGATCTGGAAGTCTGCGCCGAGGCGGAGGATGCCGTCACCGCACTGCAGAAGATCGAGGAATACCAGCCGGATATCGCCATCGTGGATCTGCGTCTGAAGGACAGCAGCGGGCTCGAACTGATCAAGGACCTGCAGCTCCGGGCGCCGAAGATGCCGATTCTCGTGCTCTCGATGCGCGATGAGGGCTTCTACGCCGAACGTGTCCTCCGCGCCGGTGCACGCGGGTACGTGACGAAGGAAGAAGGCACAACCAAGGTGCTCGAGGGCGTCCGGAAGGTTCTCTCCGGCGAAATCTACGTCAGCGACAAGATGGCGACCAAGGTCATGGGGCGGATCGTGCAGGGGGTAACCGACGAGAAGACCGCGCCCATCGACGCGCTGACCGATCGGGAACTGGAAGTCTTTGAGCTCATCGGCAACGGCGTGCCCACGCGAGAGGTCGCCAAGCGGCTGCACATCAGCACCAAGACGGTCGACTCGCATCGCGAGCACATCAAGGAAAAGCTGAACCTGGATAGCGCCACCGAACTGCTGAAACACGCGATCCAGTGGGTGCAGTACCAGAAGGGCTCCTGAGAGCAGATCAACCCTCACCGGACACCAGCAAGGCACGGCCGCGCGAAAGCCGGCCTTGCTTTGCTTATGGATTCAATACCGCCTCAAGTCGGCGGCTCACTCTTTGGTGATTGAGCAGGTGGCCGCCCCGGCTGCGGGCAGGTAGCACCGGATGGTGTAGTCGCGGACCATCCGTCGCGCGCTGAACCGCCAGGGCAGGGAGCGGATGGCGTTTTTCATCCGGCGGATCCATCCCAGCGGCACACCCTCCTCGTCGCGATCGTAGAACAGGGGAATCACCTCTTCCTCCAGCGTCTTGTAGAGGTTCTCTGCGTCGCGGTGGTACTGCTGCTCGGCGTCGGAGCTCTCGCTGCCGCAGCCGATGCTGAACCCGTTGCTCCCGTCGTAGGCCTCGGCCCACCAGCCGTCCGGCACCGACAGATTCAGCCCGCCGTTGAGGGTGACCTTCTGCCCGCTGGTCCCGCAGGCTTCGAAAGGCCGCCGCGGGTTGTTCAGCCACACGTCCGCGCCCTGCACAAGGTGGCGGGCGACGTTCATGTCGTAATCTTCCAGAAACACGATCTTGCCTCGGAAGCGGTCGTCCAGCATGTATCGGAAGATCTTCTGGATCACCCGCTTGCCCTCATCATTGCCCGGGTGGGCCTTGCCTGCGAAGATGATCTGCACCGGCATGTCCGGATGGTTCACGATCCGGTCCAGCCGATCCAGGTCGGAGAAGATCATGTCCGTCCGCTTGTAGAGCGCCACGCGGCGGGCGAATCCGATCGTCAGCGCGTGCGGCGACAGGTGGGGCAGGTCCTGCTCCTGTCCGCCGCGCTTCTCCGCCTGATTGCTCAGTTGCCGGTGTACATAGTCGATCAGATGCGCGTTGAGGATCTGGTGCTGTTCCCAGAGCTCCGCGTCGTCCACCCGCTCGATCTGGGCCCACAGATCCGACTCGTGCATCTGCTTCTGCCAGTCCTGACCCAGGTAGCGGTCATAGATGGGAGCCATCGGCACGGCCAGCCAGGAATCCACGTGGACCCCATTGGTGATGTGCCCGATCGGCACCATCTCCGTCGGCAGGTTCGGCCAGACGTTCTGCCACATCGAGCGACTCACTCTCCCGTGTCGGGCGGAGACCCCGTTGCGGATGCTGCTCATCCGAAGCCCCAGCACCGTCATGCAGAACGGTTCTTCGGTGTCCTCGCCGTTGACACGCCCCATCGCCATAAAGTCCTGCTCACCGAGCCGGAGTTGTTCCCGAAGCGGCCCCAGTGTCTGTTCCACCAGTCCGGCATCGAACCGGTCATGCCCTGCCGGTACCGGGGTGTGCGTGGTGAAGATGGTTTGCGTTGCGATGTGCTCGGTTGCCTCGGCGAAATCCAGCTGGTCCCGCTCCATCAGTTCCCGGGTCGCTTCCAGCACGGAAAACGCGCTGTGCCCCTCGTTGAGATGTATGGCGCCGGGGCAGATCCCCAGCATGCGGACCGTCCGGTATCCGCCCACGCCCAGCAGCAGTTCCTGCCGGATGCGCGTCCGGCGATCGCCTCCGTAGAGCTGGCTGGTCAGGGCGCGGTCTTCCTCCGAATTCTCCGGCACGTTGGAGTCCAGCAGAAGCAGCCGGCTCCTGCCGACCCAGGCGGTCCAGACCCGTGCGTGGATCGTCGATTCCCGCGTTTGGACCGACACCATAAGATCGTTGCCATCCTCGCCGGTAGCCCGGCCGACGGGGAGCTTGCCCGTGTCGGTAACATTGTAATCCTCCCACTGCCAGCCGTTCTCGTCCAGACGCTGACTGAAGTAGCCCTCGGCGTAGAACAGGCCCACGCCGACCAGCGGCACGCCAAGGTCCGAGGCGCTTTTGAGATGGTCGCCCGACAGCACGCCCAGCCCGCCGGAGTAGAGCGGGAGCGACTCGTGCAGGCCGAACTCAGCCGAGAAGTACACGACCGGTTTGGCATAGAGGGCCCCGGCATGGCGGTTGCCCCAAGTGTCGATTTCTTCCAGGTAGTCCTGCATCTGGTGGAAGGCCTGGCTGATCCGCGCCTCCAGGGCGATGCCGCTGGATTTCTCGATGATCTGCTCTTCGGTCAGGTGATCGAGAAACGCCACCGGGTTGTGGTTGCACTGCCGCCACAGCTTCGGGTCGATATCGCGGAAGATCTCGACCAGCTCCGGATGCCACGTCCAATACAGGTTGCACGACAGATCTCGCAAACGCTGGATGAGGTTCATTCGTTGCCTCCCGTTCAGGTCGTGGAGATGTTTTTGCCGGCAGGGGCTCTCTGCAGGTCTTCGACGGTCATGGGCCCTTCGGAGCGGAGGACCTCGGCGATCTTGCACATCTCCCGACTCTTGCCGCACCCGGCTGCGGCGTAGACGTGACGGTCCTTGAGGTAGTATGCGATGAATGTGCGGTCGTCCAGGTCGCCCTCGATTTCCACCGAGTCCCATTTCCTGCAATGTCCGACATATTCCAGACGGGTCTTGTGATGCATCGTCCAGAAGAATGGGGCTTCGTGGTAGGGGATCTGGCGGTCGAGCATGTTCTCCGCTGCCAGCTGGCCGAGCTGCTGGGCCACCCGCCAGTGCTCGATGCGGATCGGCAGCTTGTTACGCCAGTCGATGAACGACGCGGCGTCGCCGGCCACGAATACATCCTCCCGCAGGCGGAGGTACTCATCGACGGGTATCCCGCCGTCCTCTGCCGGGTCGACGTCCACGAAATCCGTCACCGGGTCCACACCGATCCCGATGACGACCATGTCCGTCTCGATCCGCTCCCCGACGTCGGTAAAGACGTACTGCACCTCGCCCTTGAGGCCCTCGAAGTGGTCCACGTGCCGGCCGAGGTGGAAGGTGACGCCGTTTTCCTCATGCAGCTTCTGCAACGCCTTGCCGACGCTGTTGCCGAGTTTCTCCTGGAACGGCACGTTCTCCGGGGCCACCACCGTCACGTCCAGGCCGCGCTGGGTCAGGGAGGAGGCGACTTCCATGGCGATGAAACTGGCGCCGACAACCACCGCGCGGTCGGCTTGCTCGCTTGCATCCCGGATGGTGTTCCCGTCATCGAAGGTACGGAGGGTGAAGACGTTGTTGAGTTCGGCCCCGGGCACGTCCAGTTGCCGCGGCCTGGCCCCGGAAGCGATCAGCAACCGATCATACTTGACCTGCGAGCCGTCACTGCAGGCGACGGTCTTCTCGTCGAAGTCCACATTCTCCACGACGGTGGAGGTCCTCACGTCGATGTCATGTTCGGTATAGAAGTCTTTGCTCCGCAGGTGGGGGTCGTACGGGTCGTCCATGCTCAGGTATTTCTTGCTGAGCTCGGTGCGGTCGTAGGGCAGTTCGCTGTCGGCGGTGAGCATGATCAGCGAGCCGCGGAAGCCCCTGCGTCGCAGGGTTTCCACCGCCAGCGTGCCGGCGGCCCCGGACCCGATGACGACATACTTCTGCCCGTGCCGGGCGACGTTGGCTGGTCCCTGCTCCTCCGAGACGTAATCGCCTTCCTCCCGGGCCGGTTCCTCGCCGGACGCCATCTCGGGCTCTTCGGACTTGGCCGGTTCCTTCGGCAGCATGAGCACGACATTGTCCCCGACGATCTCAACCCTCAGGGGAGCGAGGTTGTCCAGCGCCGGCGGGTCGATCATTTTCCCGGTGACTGCATCGAATGTGGAGTGATGCCACGGACAGCGGATGTGCCCTTCGCAGGCCACGCCTTCTGCCAGCGGTGCCCCGTGGTGCGGACACTCGCCATGGTAGGCGTGGTAATCGCCGTCGGCACGGATGAGCAGGATCTTCTTATCGCCCAGCTCAACCTGTTTCATCTCTCCTTCGTTGAGTTCGTTTGCTTTGGCTATGACGTGTTTAGTGTTCATTATGCTTCTCCGGTTCGGGCAGATTCCGCTTTACCTGCTCCTTGTCCAGCGGAGGAGAGGGAGCGGCGGAATCGGACTCAAGGTCGATTTTCATCGAGAGGAACCGCATCAGGTCCTTCAATGCGAGGATGCCTTCCAGTTTGCCCTCGCGGACGACCATCAGGCGGCTTGCTTTGCTCTTGTTCATGCGATCCAGCGCGTCGACGGCATCGGCATCGGGCGCGATGGAATTCTCGTCCGAGCAGCTGCGTGCGATGTCCGAGACGGTCTTCTCCTGCCACTCGCTGCGGTCGATCTCCTTGACCTCACTGGTGGTGACGCACCCGGCCAGCCGGTCACCGTCGGAGACCACCGGATAGAGCTTGAAGTGGTGCCGGTAGACGTAGTCCTCGACGAACCGCTCCACGCTGGCGTCGGCGGGGACCGTGATGCAGTCGCTGTTCATGAAGCGCCTGACTTTCTCGCCGCGGAGCATCTGTCTCATGAGCACCTGCTGGTATCCCTGCTTGGCTGCAGAGCGAACGAACAGGCCGATGAGGATCCACCAGAGCCCTCCGATCGCGTTGAGGAACAGCAGATTCAGAACGCCCAGGCCGATCAGCACCGCGCCGAACACAGCTCCCACGCGGCTGGCGGCGTGGGTTGCCTTGCGCAGGTCGCCTTTGAAATGCCACAGGATCGCCCGCAGCACGCGCCCGCCGTCCAGCGGAAACCCCGGGATCAGGTTGAACGCCAGGAGAATAAAGTTGATAAAGCCGATCCACATGAGCACGGCGGTGACGATATCCGACCAGCCTATCCACCGGCCCAAGGCCCCGAGACCGACGGCCAGCAGCCCGATTACCAGACTCGCCGCGGGTCCGCCGAGAGCCATCCAGAACTCGGCTTTCGCGCTTGGCGGTTGTTCGTTCATCTCAGCCACTCCACCAAACATGAACAGGGTAATGCCTTTCATCGGTATGCCGAAGCGGCGGGCGACCAGCGAGTGACTCAGTTCATGGACCACGATGGATGCGAACAGGCCGATGGCTGCGACGATGCCCATTCCCAGGTATACCACCCAATGCATGTCGGGAAGCTGCCCCGGGAACACCGCAGCCGACAGCGACCAGACCACCAGTACGAGAATTACCAGCCAGCTCAGGTCCACGCGGACCTCGAAACCGAGAATGTTGCACAGTTTGATGCTTCTTCCGAACATATTGTGGTTGTTTCTCCTGCTAATGCAGATCGGCCGCCTCTGGCCCCGCGGATAGCTCCGCAGAAGGCGGCGGCTCTGTTAGAGCAAGTGACAAAACTCTTTTCCGGTTCAGCCGGCTGCAAACGTCCCTGCCTGCGTCCGGCTGCTTGGGCAATGCTACGGGATTGCCTGCTTCGCCGTCCTTGTCAGGAACGCTTTCGCCGACGCTGAACCACGAAATTACTTCTGTCACTCACTCTAGAATCGTACGGGCAAAGGGGTGGCGAAAACCGCCCGAGTGTCAAAGAGGATGCTGCCGGGCTGCGGAACGAACCTGCCCCGGGCGAGTCAGGGTGGGATGGGGTCAGGGTGTATCCATGGGCGGTTCGAGTCCGAGGCGCCGGCGCGTCTGCAGAGTCCAGTCTCGCAGGATGGTCTGGGCAGTGTCCTGCAGTTCATCGGCAGGGGTATCCGCGTAGTTATTCGGGTTCAGATAGACCACGGCATGGTCGCCGCTGAGGTCCACCCACCCGCGGGCACGGATTCCGCTGATCTGCCCCTCCTGCTCCTCGTTGGTCTCGGCCATCGGATCCATATCCAACTGCGAGTCCAGTCGGTAGTCGACCTCGTCCGGAAACGTCCGGTCGAACTGCTCCAGCAGATCCCGGTATTCCTCGCGCGGGTGGTTCTCCAAATGGATCTCGATCTTCTCACCCAGGTTGTTCTGATTGGCATCGGTAGACATAAAACTCCTTTCCTTGCCTGCCTCTATACCTGGCCTACCCAGGATTCGTCGCTGTGCTGGTCCCACAGCTTCTCGATTTCAGCCACCACCGGTTCCGGCAGCGGGCCGCGGTCGACCATCTGCACGTTCCCGCGGATGTGGTCCGGGTTCGTGCTGCCGACAATGGCAGTGTGAACTCCTTCCTGGTGCACGGTGAATCGTAGCGCCATCTCCGCCCAACTGCCGTCGAAACCGACCTTCTCCGGCGTCAGGGCCATCTTGTCCAGCCGCTCGACGTAGGTTTTCACATAATCGCGATAGAAGCCCTCGAATGCGTCGAGTCCGCGCCAGCAGCCGTTGGCGATCGGCCTCTTGGCCAGCACACCCAGGTTGCGGTGATGCGCCGTCGGCAGGTACCGCTTCAGTCCCTGCTGGTCGACGAAATTCACGCTCGTCTCCAACGCGTCGAAGACGTCCATCCCGACGGCCTTTTCCGCCCCGGCAGCGTCTCCGCTGTAGCCGATGAAACGCACCTTCCCGTCCTCCTTGCACTTCACCAGCGCGTCGAGCATGTCCTGGTTGTCCAGCTTGTCCGCGTCGCAGGAATGCAGGTACACCACGTCCAGGCGGTCGGTCTGGAGCCGCTCCAGCGACTTCTCGACCGATTCGGTGATCAGCTCCGGGCTCCACGCCTCGTGGCTCAGGTCCATGTTCTCGCGGTTGTGCCCGCATTTGCTTACCAGCACATATTCATTCCGACGCGAGGAGATGGCCTTGCCGATTTTTACCTCGCTGTCGCCGTAGCAGGCTGCCGTGTCGATGACATTGATTCCCGCATCCAGCACCGCGTTGAGAATCTTCCCGGCCTGCTGCTGGTCGACATCGCCGATACCGATTTCCGCACTGCCGTAGCCCAGCGGGGTGACCTCGAGATCGGTTCTTCCGAACTTGTGTCGTAGCATCTCTGTCTCCAAAAATCCCAGAATTCGCCGGAAAATGAGCGGGACGCACCGCCTCGGGCAGCGCGTCCCGCGCTCATCCGAACTCGACCTACAACCAGCTGAACGGATGCGGACCGAACCCGGCCTCGTAATACGGGGCGATCATCTCGCCCGGGCGGGCGACTTCGTCGATCTTCTCGCAGTCCTCTTCGGTCACTTCCACGTCCAGCGCGCCGAGGTTGTCGTCGAGCTGTTCCGGGGTTCGCGGGCCGATAATCGGGCTGGTAATGCCCGGCTGGGCCGCGTTCCACGCCAGCGCCAACTGCGACATCGTACAATCCTTCTCATTCGCCATCTTCTCCATGATTTCGAGTACCTTGTACCCGGCGTCGGAGAACATGCACTGCTGGCGATAGCCTTCGCGTCCCTTCAGGCGGCTGCCCTCGGGCGGTTCCTGCCCCGGTTTGTACTTGCCGGTGAGGAATCCACCTGCCAGCGGACTCCACGGGATGATCCCGATTCCATAGGTCTGGCACATCGGGATCAATTCGCGCTCGGCCCGGCGGTCCAGCGGATGGTAGGGCGGCTGCTCGGAAACGAACCGGTTGAGCCCGAGTTCCTCGGCCACCCACAGAGATTCGACAACCTGCCACGCCGCGAACGTCGACGTGCCGACATAGCGGACCTTGCCCTGGCGGATCAGATCATCCAACGCTCGAAGCGTCTCGTCGATCGGGATGTCCGGGTCAGGCCGGTGGATCTGATACAGGTCGATCCAGTCCGTCTGCAGGCGTTCCAGCGACGCCTCGCAGCCCTCGACAATGTGCTTGCGGGTGTTGTGGGCCATGTTCGGGTCCTCTTCGGACATCTTGCCGTGGACCTTCGTCGCCAGCACGATCTCATCCCGCTTGCCGTTGCGTTTCAGCGCCTTGCCCACGACGGTTTCGCTCGCGCCGCGGCCGTACACGTCGGCGGTGTCGATGAAGTTGATGCCCGCGTCGAGCGCGGTGTCAATCATGTCCATGGAAGTATCTTCGTCGGTCTTCCGGCCGAACATCATACACCCGAGACAAAGCGGGGTGACTTTCGCACCGGTACGTCCGAGACTGCGGTATTCCATCGGAATCTCCTTTCGGGTTCGGTTCCCCCCGGGTCAAAACTTGCCTTCACTGGCAGTATACGCATAGCGGCGGGGGCATCCCGAGCGAGGCGCGGATGGAAGTCGTTTGCAGGCCGGACACAACGTCAGCGGCGCGGGGGCTCCGGGTTGACCTGTAGAAGCGGAGCCATCGCGGCAGCGAAGACGGTGCCCGATGTGGCCAAATCCGGCGACGGAATCCCCGTGAAGCCCTGATCCAGGCCTTTGGCCTGTACGGTTCAACGGCCTGCTCCAGAGGACTGCGTTTACCTGTGGCGGCACAACGGACAGATCTCCTGCATCCCGTGCATTGCCGGACCCCCTACGGAAACCAACCATGCAAGGATCAGGGGCATCGCACATCTTCGTCGCTGAGTTTCACGAAACCTTAACACCGACAGGCCCAGGTATCTGCTATAATTCGTTAGTTGACGAAGTGACGAATTGGAAGAGGTATCCATGAGAGAGTTTCTGACGGTAACCAAGGCGTTGTCGGATGAGAATCGCGTGCGGGTTCTGCTGGCACTGGATGGCGGGGAGTTGTGCGTCTGTCAGCTGATCGAGCTGCTGGGCCTGGCCCCCTCGACGGTTTCCAAGCACATGTCGCTGCTGTATCAGGCGGGGCTGGTCGTCACGCGAAAGCAAGGCCGCTGGATTTACTACCGTTTGCCGGAGCATCCGGACTCGGAAACTGCCGCCGGGGCCATCCGCCTGGCGCAGGAAAGCCTCAACGATGATACCCGCATCGAGGACGACCGCCGCCGGCTGAAAACCATCCGCAGGACGGACCTCGAAACCCTCTGCACCCGCTACCACAGATAGAAGGAAGCGAACCCCATGAGCAACAAGCTGAAACTACTGTACCTCTGTACCGGAAACTCCTGCCGCAGCCAGATGGCCGAGGGCTGGACGCGGCACCTGAAATCCGACGTCATCGAAGCCTACTCTGCCGGAATCGAGACCCACGGGCTCAACCCCAATGCCGTGCAGGTGATGGCCGAGGAGGGCGTCGACATCACCGACCAGCAGTCGCAGAATATTTCGGAGTTCGCGGATGTCCCTCTGGACTACGTCGTGACCGTCTGCAGCCATGCTCACGAGACCTGTCCCGTCTTTCCGGGCGGGGCGAAGGTGGTACATGTGGGCTTCGAAGACCCGCCCAAACTCGCCGCCGACGCAGCCACGCCCGAAGAGGCACTGGACTGCTACCGACGCGTCCG
>JBKHHU010000327.1:0-2672 GCA_046539045.1 Phycisphaerae bacterium | reverse complement strand
CCAAGGCCACGGTACAGGCAGCCATCGGTTCCGCGCCGCTGATGGCCATGCGGGCTGCGGGAATGGAGACCGGCCCCGGCGAGGTTATCCTGGCCGTGGCGGTTCTAAGTATTGTCCTAACAGCGCCGACCGGGGCGTGGGCCATTACCGCCCTCGGGGATCGTGTACTTGCCATTGCGCCTGAATCAGTCTATGAGTCATATGACGCGGCTATCGAAAGTGCGCCAGAGGACGAGGTCCTCTGACGAGACGGGGACCGGAAAGGAAGGTCCTTATTTCCGGGTCGAAGATGCAATGTTTACGCTTCTATACAAGTGAGACGAATCGCCTGGGCCGCAGTCCGAAGGACGAAGCCGGATCGTTCGCGCCCGGTACGACGCGGCGCAGACCACGGCCAAGAATGCCAGGCATTGGGCGATGGTCGACGGGTTGTCGACCGACGGGACTGCCTGCCCGGACGTTCGCCGCAAGCTCCGCCAGGCCCGCGTTGTGAGCCACGATGAGGCAAAGGCGGTCCTGGAAGGAGATCGGGCCTTGCCCGGCGGCCGGGAACATGACCCTCGCCCCGATCGCCTGGCTGCTCAACTCCGACTGGGTGCGAACGTCGGTCTGTGCCAGCCCGATCCTGACCGAAGAGGACACCTGGCAGCGAGACCCGGACCGCCATCCGATCCGCGTGGCGGAGCACATCCGGCGCGACGGGGTGTTCTCGGATCTGTTCGCCAAGTTGGACCGACTTCACCAGGCGCTCCGCGCCGGCCCGCAGTGACCCGCGTTACCATCCGCAGAGGGAGCCTCGTGCAGGACACCAACGCATCGACACCGAAGTCTGATCCATGCTGGCCACGAAGGTTGCTGCCGAACTCGTTCATGGGGACACGGAAGTCCGCGCCCGCGCTGACCGAGCGTCAATGCCGCCGCCAGATCATCGACCTGCTCGCCGGTCACTTGGCCCGAATGCCCGAAGCCGTCCCAGTATCAGCGCCGCGCAGCCGTGAGACTGATGCAGGCCGCGATGCCGTCAGCCGGGACAAGGGGTTACGGCCGGAAGTCTCAAAGTCTCTCGTTTTCGCGGGTCCACCCCCGGCACCGGAGGGGCGGTCCGAAGAGCTTTCAGAATCCGACCAGACTCGACTTGATATGTCCGTCGAAATGCCGCTCAGTGTGTCCACCGGTTAACGCTGGGAGAGCGCGTAGAAAGGACGCATCATGAGAACCAAGACCAAGACCGCGAATGCCCCGGCAGCGCTGAAGGGCATGACGCCCAAGCAACTCCGCGAGCGATACACCGAGCTATATGGCGAACCGTCCTGCAACCCAAGAGCAACGGGCCAAACTCTCAGACTCTCTGTTTAAGAGCCCGCCAGTGGTTAACAGACCCGTCCGTACCGGGACCTACCGTGATTTCGAACTTGACGGCCGGACGACACGAGGAAAGATGACCATCACCTCTTGCCGTCGCTTTGGACTGGCTTTTCGCGAGGAACGGATTGCCCGAGGTTGTCCTCGATGACCTGCCAGTGTCGCTGGTACGAATCCCAACCGTCATATTCGGGCACGGACTTGCCCAGCACATGGCAGCAAGCCTCCATCGCGGCCTTGTCGATCTGTCGATAGTAGAGCGTGGTCTGGTCAGGGTCAGAACTCGACGCCCGCTGCGCGACCAGTCGGCGATGCAGCATCACGGCCGACCGCAAGAGACATTGTCGCTCGTATTCGTCAAGCCGTTCGATCCATGCGGGCCTGAGGTGGAGTTTTCGACGGTCCCATCCCGTCGGGATCGGATCGTCCTCCATCTGCTTAAAGAGGAGACTCATGCCTTGTCTGCCGTAAACGTGTCCATGAACCTTGTTACTCGCACGCGCCCATTCGACAGCAGTCGTCCTATCTGTACCGGCCAGGCCGTTATAATTGCCTCCTTCGGCCGCTCCGACCGCATACATGATCCGCATTCGCGTAGCAAACGGGACAATGGCCTTTGACGCATCTGGCCCTGGATCTGGCTTAATAGTCAGATCATCGACCATCATCTCCGGAGTAAACAACCCATCAAGACGTGTCAGGAACCACCGGTTGTCTTTCATTCGCTTGAGGATGGCACGACATTTCGGGAGTTCGTCGGCCGTTATCCGGCGATAGTATGTTCGATCATGCCACGCTTCAATATAGCTTCTCATGTCACCGCTTGGTCGCGTGGTTGTCGCGGCCCATCGCGGCGCGTTGTCGGTCGCACACCACGGGTGGAAGACCGGCATATCGGACAGTACGAACAGCAACAGTTGTGTTTTCCCGGCATTGACTGACGAGATGTACAAAGGATAGACGACCTCCTTGGTTTTGAAGGTGAACAGAAGCGGCTGGAGAGTTCCTTCGTGGAGTTTGGATTCGATTTCCTCAGTCAGTTCAGCCGGATCGATGCGTATGGCGGTGAATACCCATTTCTTGCGGGCGTAGAATTCAAGGACGTCCTTGCGTTCGGCGGGAAACTGAAAGCCATGCTTCGTCAGCCACTGCTGGAGTCCTTTCGCATCAGTCGATTTGAGTACCGCAGTGTCGAAAATTCCGACCTTCTTGCGTTCCACCACCTCGACGGCGGGCACTTCGCCCTGCCGGTATCCCTGGAATGCTCCCCGGAATCTGATCCAGGTGTTATGAGAGTTTCGAGTAGGCTT
>JBKHHU010000326.1:0-2672 GCA_046539045.1 Phycisphaerae bacterium | reverse complement strand
AATCCCATCAGGCTCCTGCCAGCAACGGCAGCCTGCCTGCGTAGGTCTTGATGACTTCCCGCCGCAGTTGCTGATGGTGCGGCAGGGACAGCGACGGGTCGTCGGCCACGATCTGGAACGCGTCCCGGCGGGCGACGCGCAGCAACTCAAAATCCTCGACCAGGTCCGCCACCTTCAGTTCCGGCAGGCCGTGCTGACGCGTGCCGAAGATCTCGCCCGGGCCGCGGATCCGCAGATCCTCCTCGGCCACCTTGAACCCGTCGGTCGTCTCCACCAGCACGTCCATCCGCTTGCGGGCGATCGGGTTCTTCGGACTGGCCACCAGCACGCATCGGGCGTCTTCCTTGCCTCGTCCCACGCGCCCGCGAAGCTGGTGCAACTGGGCCAGGCCGAACCGCTCGGCGTGCTCGATCACGATCAGGTTCGCATCCGGTACGTCCAGGCCGACTTCCACCACCACCGACGCCACCAGCACCTGCGTCTTGCCTGTGGCGAAATCCCGCATGGCGGTCCGCTTGGACTCGTTGGGCATCTGCCCGTGGACGAGCCCGACGTTGAATTCCCGCAGCGGCCCGTCCGCCAACTCGCGGTAGGCTTCCTCCGCGGCTTTCAGTTCCAGGTCCGGTGACGGCGAGACCAGCGGGTAGATGAAGTAGGCCCGCTTGCCGGTGGCCAGTTCCAGCTTGATCCGCTCCAGTTCCTCGTCCAGATCGTCCGGGCCGATGCAACTGGTGACGGTCCTGCCGCGTCCGGGCGGCAGCTCATCAATGGTCGAAACGTCCAGATCGCCGAAGACCGTCATCGCCAGCGTCCGGGGGATGGGCGTTGCGGTCATCACCAGGTAGTGAGGGGCGAAACCTTTCCCGCGGATCGAGCTGCGCTGCTGCACGCCGAACTTATGCTGCTCGTCCACGATCACCAGCGCCAGGTCCCGGAATTTCACCTTCTCGCTCAGCAGCGCGTGCGTGCCGACGATGATGTGAATGTCGCTCTTCTCCAGCCCGTTCAGCAGGCGTTTCCGCTCGAGAGGTTTCTGGCTGCCGACGATCAGTTCGGTGCGGACCTGTGAGCCTTCGAGGTATTTGCAGATGTTGCGGTAGTGCTGGGCGGCGAGGATCTCGGTCGGGGCCATGATGGCCACCTGCTTTTTGTTCGCCACCGCCTGCAGGGCAGCGTACACCGCCACAACGGTCTTCCCGCTGCCGACGTCGCCCTGCAGCAGCCGGTTCATCGGGCGCGACCGGCCGAGGTCATGCGTAATCTCGTCGATGGCGCGGTCCTGGGCGTCGGTCAGGGGGAAGGGGAACCGGGCGCGGATACGTTCGTCTATGGTCGGGCTGTTTCGCAGCGCGTGAGCAGGGCGGGAGACCTCCCTCGCCCGCATCAGCGCGATCCCGATCTGCATCAGCAGGCATTCATCGTAGGCAAGCCTCCGCCGGGCGGTGCCCCATTGCTCCTTGTCCTCCGGTTTGTGCATTGCGCCGACGGCCGGGCCTCGTCCGATGAGCCCGCGATCCGACAGGAAGTCTCGCGGCAGCAATTCCGGGATGAGGTTCCGCGCCTGCGGGAGCACGTTGCGGACGATCTTGCCGATGATCCCGCTGGTGAGTTTCCCCCCGGCAGGATATACCGGCAGCAGCTCATCCTTGTCCAGCTGCGTCTGCGACGGGTCCCAGATGACCTGGTGGCTCGGGTTGATCATCTGCATGACTTCCCGCCAGAGTCCCGGTTTGCCGGACACGGCGATCTGCATCCCCGGGCGGATCTGGTCCTTCAGGTACCCTCCGTGGAACCACTTGCAGACGACCCGTCCGGTGTCGTCCTCCAGGAGGGCCTGAAAGAACGGCCGCTTTCCGAACGGCTGGTTGTGCACGTCGACGACTTCCCCGGCCACGGTGGCGGAATCTTCATTGCCCCTCAGCGAGATGATCGGCTGGACCTGTCGGCGCAGGTCGAACCGTCGGGGGAAGTAGAGCAGCAGGTCTTCGACGGTCTCGATTCCGAGCCCGGCCAGTTGCTCGGCCCGCGAGGGACCGACGCCCTTGACGTACTGGATCGGAGTGTCGAGTTGCAGTTGGGCCATCGGAAACGAATCCGCGGAGGTGTGCGGGGATCACCGGCGGCCCCGCCGGCCGGGACCGCGTCGCGATCCCGGCGGAGGGTGCCTGTCCGGAAGGAACAGTCTGTTGCGGCTGGGGCTTTACGGTTTGGGGATGTAAAGCTTCTTGCCGATCGGGATGTCCTTGACGTCCTTGATGTCGTTCGATCTGGCGATCAGGCGCCACTTCTGCCCGTCGCCGTAGTACTTCACCGCCAGGCGCCAGAGGGTTTCTCCTTTGGCAAATTCGTGCTCGGTCGGGAGCGTCGATCCGGCCGGTTCCCGATCCGGCTCCGGGGCGGGCTCGATGTCCGGCAGGGGCGTGTCGGTATCGGTCGTGCCGGTGTTTTCGTCCAGTGGAGCCGGAGCGGTGTCCCCGGTGTCGTCCGGCTCGATCACGTCGATGTCGGTGACCGAATCGTCCATTGGGGCCGGTTCGAGCGGTTCGGTGGTCTGCGGGCCCTTGTTGTTGCATCCGACGAGCACGAACGCCGTCAGCAACAGGGCGATGGGGGCAATGCGCATGGATTGAATCCCTTCGATCATGGTGCCTGTGAATTACCACTGACGATCA
>JBKHHU010000325.1:0-2679 GCA_046539045.1 Phycisphaerae bacterium | reverse complement strand
CCGCTCCCCTGCAGGTTCAGGTCGTTGTTCCCAAGCAGGTCGTAGACATGTGTTCAGCCGGAGCGGGTCAGGGTGCGCGATAGTTCCTTGAGCCATGCCCACGGCAGGGGGTGTACGTTACCAGGGCGACGCGGCCCCGCCTGCGGCGACTCCGCTTTGTCCTTCGCTTTAATTATCTCAGGCCGTTGGCCTGTACAGCTCAACGGCCTGCTATCGAGGAAATTGGCGATGCCGCTCAGCACGGCACCAGAGAACCCCATTTCGTGCGAGGGATCCCCGATTGACGAATCTCTCCGGCGGGACTACACTATAGGTGGAGGTGCGTGAATCGATGACGCTACCTGACACATCAATAAATTCTTGTCCTGTCGTGGTTTGTATCTCTGATCGTCTGGCGGAGAGCGAGGGGTTTGACGCCTTTTCGCGGGCGTTTTCGGTGGTTCGCGTCGGCAGCGCGTATGAGGCGGCGGCGGAGATTCTTGCCCGGCCGGTACTTGCGCTGGTGGTGGAGTTCTCGCGGCTGGGTGAGGCCGATGCGCAGCTGGTGCGGATTTCCGGCGATCGCGGGGTGCCGGTCTACGGTATCGGCAGGCCCGGCGGGTTGCGGGCGGACGAGTTCGACGACATCCGGCCGACGGAGCTACATGAGCTGCCCGGGCTTCTGGGCCCGGTCGACGGGCGTTCGCAGGCGGGGGAGGCCGAGTCGACGGCCTCGGCGGAGGGTCGACGGAACGAAGCGGCCGCATCGGACGTTTCCAACATGGCCAAGCGTCAGTATTATCAGGCGGTTACGGAAGAGCCGGTGGTTCCGGGCGTGTTGACACCCGAGGAACTGGCGGCACTGCTGGAGAATGAACGTGAGTAACGGCGAGTCCATTCTGATCGTATCGCCCGAAAGCCAGGGGGACATGCTGGCCGACCATCTGTCGGCGGGAGGGAACGGTACCCGCGCTGCCGACGGCTACGAGGCGCTGGAACTCATGGGTCAGAAGGCATTTAGCGGTGTGCTGGTGGGATCGGTGGACGGCGAGGTGCCCGGGTTCTGCCGGGCGGCTCGGCGGCTCCAGCGGCAGGCGAAGATCGTGGCGCTGTGTACGCCGGCCCAGGAGCCGGACGTCCGGCCGTTGCGAGGGGCGGTCATCGACGATTATTTCATCCACCCGCCCAGCAGAGCGGACCTGAGCAGCATTCGTCGCATTTTCGGCACGAACGGGCGGGTCGAGCAAACCGGGAGCCAGCCGGCAGAGCCGACGGGCCCGGACGCGCGACTGGTGGCGCAGCTGCTGGACGCGGCGCGGTCGGAAAGCTCGTTGGAATCACGACTTGCGAGGATGGCTGCGGAGGAGTTGGGCGTCGAGGCCCGCTGGGTGGCTGCCGAGGACCTGCCGCCGGAGGCCCAGACGTTGCTGACCGTCTCTGGGGATGCACCGAAGATGCTGATCCCGGCGGGGCAGGCCGAGCAGATCCATGCCGACGGCAGGGTCCTGCTGGAGTACGTTCAGCAACTGCTGCCGGCGCTGTACCAGAACGCGTGGCGGACCGAAAGCCTGCACCGTCTGGCGATAACCGACCATCTTACAGGGGCTTACAATCGACGATATTTCTATCATCTGACCGACCAGATCCTGCTTCGCGCCCGGCAGAAGAACATCCGCGTGACGCTTCTGCTGTATGACATCGACAACTTCAAGCGGTACAATGATGCCTATGGGTACAGTGCCGGCGACGAGATTCTGCGGGAGACGACCCGGCTGATGCGGTCGGTCTGTCGGCAGCACGACATTGTTGCCCGCATCGGTGGGGACGAGTTTGCCGTGCTGTTCTGGGACCCGGACCGGCCTCGCTCGCCGGACTCCCAGCCGCTTGATGACATTCACAAGCTGGCGGAGCGATTCCGCTGGGCGGTGACGAAGCACAAGTACCCGGAGTTGGGGCCGGACGCGGAGGGGGCGCTGTCGATCTCCGGTGGGCTGGCGCGGTTCCCGGATGATGGGCAGAGTTGTCGCTCGCTGCTGCGTTCTGCGGATCGCGCGATCAAGCAGGCGAAGCGCGCCGGGAAGAACAGCGTGGTGCTGATCGGCACACCTGAGGAGCCTCCGATTTGATCTCCATGGTGCGGCAGGAACCGGTGGGCCTCTTCCGGTTTTTTCGTAGTTTTACGTAGCTGTCCCCAGGTCTCAGGAGTCGGAAGTGCGCAAAAAGGGGTAGTGACTATATGAAATTGGGAGCCGAAAGTGACAAGTTTTACCATGCAAACGAGCCGGCGGCAGGTGTCGCTGATGCGCTGTCGCCAGGCCGGTGCGTTGACGCTGCTGTTGGTTGCGATTCTCACGGCGGGGAGTCTGGCTCGGGCGGAACAGAAAGCTAACTCCAATGACAAGCAGGATTTCCGCTCCATAAAAACCAAGTACTATGTCATCAACAGCGACCTCAGCGACGAGGCCGTGCTCGAGGCCGGGGTGCGAATGACGATTATGGCAGAAGAATACCACCGCCGGACCAAAGGCTTCGGTGGGACCATCCGCAAACGCCTGCCTTTCTACCTGTTTTCCAACAAGAACGACTATTATCAAGCCGGTGGAATTCAAGGCAGCGCAGGGGTTTACGACGGCAAAAGCCTCAAGGCGATCGCGGATCGGCGGTATGGCGATTACGTGTGGCAGATCGTCCAGCACGAGG
>JBKHHU010000113.1:0-11172 GCA_046539045.1 Phycisphaerae bacterium | reverse complement strand
GCGTGCCGATCGACCAGACCGTCCAGGCAGCGAGAATCTACCGGGCGGTGCTCGAGAACTTCGAAAACTGAGAGCCTCCCCGCTCCCGGTTTCTTGCGTCACATCTGCCACTTGCCTGCACTTCCGGGCAGAGGTACAATCCGGTAGAATCACTCGAAAATCAAGACACGGGAGAAGTCCGATGCGAACCGTTATCAGCTTGTTGCTCATGCTGGTCGTTACTGCCGCCGCCTCCGCAGCCGTGTTCCAGTACAACGTCCCGCTCGAATCCGAGAAAGGAAGCCACTCGGCATTCCTGTGGATTCCGCCCGAAGCCAAACAGGTCCGCGGGGTCATCCTCGCCGGCTCGACGCTGATGGAGCGGCCGTTCTCGAAAGACCCGATCATCCGGAAGGCCGCCGCAGAGGAGCAACTGGCGATCGTCTTTTCGACCAAAGGGCTCGGCGGTCTGGATATCCAGAAACTGCTGGACAAGCTTGCCGAAGAGTCCGGCTACAAGGAGGTCTCCGTCGCCCCGCTGATGTTCGTCGGCCACTCCGCCGGTGGGCCGCCTTCGCACGACCTCGCCCGGAAGTACGCCGATCGCTCCTTCGGACTGGTGCAGTACCGCGGAGGCGGGCCGAGCAAGGACTTCCCCGTCAACGTGCCCGCGTTGATGATGGTCGGGCAATTCGACGAATTCGGCGGACGCATGGACCGCCCCGACGGAACCGAACAGTGGGACGGCGGGCGCAAGCACATGGCCGGGTATCGCAAGGAGAACCCGCAAGCCGCCGCGACGGTCATCGTCGAGCCCGGGGCCGGGCATTTTGCATGGTCCGAGCGGAACGCGAAGTACCTGGCGATGTGGATTCAGAAGGCCGCCGAGGCCCGCATCCCGGAGAAATGGAACATCGACGCGGACAAGCCGGTCAACCTGAAGGAAATCGACTACGACAACGGCTACCTTACCTCGCTGGCGCTGGAGAAGAAGGACCCCACCGAGGCGGCTGGCGTCGACGAATACAAGGGCGACAAGAGCTACACCAACTGGCACTTCGACAAGGAGATGGCCGAGGCGACCGAACGCTACCACGACGGGCTCGCCCGGAAGAAGCACCAGTTCATCAAGTGGAAAGACGCCCACTGGGTCGATGCCGGCGCGCGGTTCTTCTTTCTCGGGATGAAGTGGGTCGACGATGGGACGGTCTTCGAGGTGCACCCGGTTTACCGGGACGACATCCCCGGCCAGTACAAGGGCCGCGGCCCGAAGTGGATCAAGGCAGGCCAGAAGGTCGGGCATTCCGACGCGCCGATCAAGGTCAAGCCGGTCAGCGGCCCGATCGTCGCCATCGGCGACAACAGGTTCCGCCTGCAGCACGACTCGCTCAACCCCGCCGGAGCCCGGAGCCGGGCGACGTTCATCGCCTACAGCGAGGGCGACGAGGAGTACCGCTACACCGAACAGGTGGGTATGATGCCCCGCGGCTGGCGCGGACTGAAGAAGGGCAAGTCCCAGACGATCACCTTCCCCGAGCTCAAGGACATCCCCGCCGACAGCAAACCGGTCGACCTCGAAGCCACCAGCGACGCCCGCCTGCCGGTGCGGTACTACGTCGCCTACGGCCCTGCCGTGGTCGAGAACGGCAAGCTCAAGGTCACGCAGGTTCCCCGGCGTGCGGAATGTCCGATCGAGGTCAAGGTGGTCGCCTACCAGTTCGGCAGCGGGCTGAAAGGCAAGCAGATCAAGACGGCAGAGCCTGTCGAGCGCACGCTCAAGATCACCAAACCGTGAACTGCGGCTGAACCACGGAGGGCACCGGGGACACAGAGGCCTTGTTAGGGAATGCTCGAGCAGCTATGCGGGCTGAGGCCTGGCGAAATTACCTGCGCGCTCTCTCGGCACGCCTCCTGGCCAGTTCGCGAGCGACCTCCTGCAGGTCGGGCGCCTCGTCGGCTTCGTCGATGATTTCCAGCCCGAGCATGGTTTCCACGGCATCTTCCAGGGTGACGATGCCCTCGACCCCGCCGTATTCGTCGACGACCAGCAGGATGTGCTCATGCTCTGCCAGCATCTGGTTCAGCGCATCGGATACCGATGCCTGCTCCGGAACCGGCTTGATCGGGCGGGCCAGTTCGGACAACTCCGCCCCAGCCCGTCCGGCGCGGAACGCCTCGGTGATCTCGAACCGGGTGGCGTACCCCGTGACGTTGTCGATCGATCCCCGGTAGACCGGGATGCGAGCGTAGCGGAGGGTGGCGTCCCCGTCCATCACCTGCCGGACCGTCTGGTCTTCCGGCAGCGCGCTGAGTACCGTTCGCGGGGTCAGGATGTCGCTGACTTTCACCTGCCCGAGCGACATGAGGTTGCGGAGCGTCTTGAATTCCTGGGCGTCGACCGCCCCAGCCTGCCTGCCCAGGTGCACGGCTGCGACGAGTTCGGCGCGGCTGAGCGGTTCCTTCTGGCGTTTGTGCCCGACGAGCCTGTTGACCCACTCCAGCATGATCACGATCGGCCAGGTGACGATCATCATGATGCGGGTCGCCCAGACGGTGAAGCCGGTAAGTTTGCGGGCGTGAACGGCTCCGAGCGTCTTGGGGATGATCTCGCTGAGCACCAGGATGAGGATGGTCATGATCGCGCTGGCCAGCCCGACCCAGGCCTCTCCGAAGATGATGGCAGATTCGGCACCGACGCCGGCTGCCCCGACGGTATGCGCAACGGTGTTGAGCGTGAGAATGGCAGAGAGCGGCCGGTCGACCTGGGCCTTCATCCGCTGGAGCTTTTTGCCCACGGCAGAACCCTGCTCCACCAGCATCGCTACGTGCGAAGCAGGAATACTCAATAGCGACGCCTCCAGCATCGAACACAGGAAGGACACAGCCAGCGCCAGCAAAGCAAAGACGAACAGGAAGATTATTTGTGTTTGCATGGTGATCTTCTATGGTTCGGACACCGAAACACCCCGTCACACGCACGCCAGCCGGGGCAGCCCGCTGCCCACCTTACGCGGAACAAAACGGTATGTGCAGGAGAAAGACTTTCGAAATCCGTTATCCAGGCGACAAGCATAGAGCTGCCGAAAGAGACGGTACCGCCGGTACAACCCGCACATCCGGCAGTCTTTGCGCACCCGGCTGTGGTTTGCGCAGCTTCCGGCCCGGGACCGTGATTTTCTGCTCACTCGCACGCGGATTCCCCGCTTCCAAAGCTGTAATTAAGGCCTAAATTACTACCAATTAAGAATTTCCACCTCTCCCGGCACGTCTACCCGCCATGCCTTTGCGCCGACGGGATCGGTGGTAGAATATACGTGGTGCCGGAGCGTGTTTCGAGCACCGCAGACAACGGACGCAAGCTGTCGTATCCTGAGGAGGATTTGCCATGAAACGCATTTCATTGATCATCGTTCTGCTGGCCTGCACGGCTTTCATCGCCGGTGGGTGCAACGGAGATGCTGCCTCGAGCACCGATCTCCAGCCGCTTCTGCAGGCGGAGGCTCACTACGCCGCCGGTCAGCCCTGCGCCGAACAGCAGGACTACGCCCAGGATACCTTCCGGTACCTGGACCCTGCCGACTACGCCGGACGGTTCTAACAACCGCCCGGGATTTACTTGCCCGACACGACAGGGATTGCTCGCCGTATACCAGAACGCTCACCCTGTCTTGTTCGGATACACTGCAAAGAGGCCGTCGGATGTCGCATGCATCCGGCGGTCGCTTTGTGCGCCGGCGCGTTCGCGCGTTCTCCAGAGCAAAAAAACGCGTTGACACCCCCGAAACCCGGCAGTACAATCCCTCGTTCGATTAGTGAGACGTCCCCGCTCAAATGGAGCGTCCCCCACGCGGGGAGCGGGCAAGCCAGGTTGCGGCCGCTTGTTCGAAGCTCCAGAGCGGATCCCCCGGCCGCAACACCTGAACTCGTTTGCCACGGAACCGACGTCTCCAGTAGCAGGGCAAACGGTCAAACGAACCTATTCTACCCGGTGGTGTAATTGGCAACACAGGAGGTTTTGGTCCTCCCGTTCCAGGTTCGAGTCCTGGCCGGGTAGCGTATTACCACCGATGGGTCGCCGCCCGCTGTGGGCGAATACTTTTTTCGACGGGATCGACATGAGCAGAACAGCGATCGTACTGGCCGCAGGCAAAGGCACTCGGATGAAGTCCGATCTGCCCAAGGTGCTGCACGAGATCTGCGACCGCCCGATGGTCGCCTGGGTCTTCGACGCCTGCCGCAAGGCCGGGTGCGACCGGATCATCGGCGTGATCGGACACAAGGCCGAGCTGGTCCGCGAGACTTTCGCCGACGACAGCGACGACATCGCCTGGGTCGAGCAGACCGAGCAGCTCGGGACCGGACACGCCGTGATGGTCTGCTCCGATGAGCTGGAGAAGCTCGAAGGTCCGGTCATCGTCGTCGCCGGCGACGGCCCGCTGGTCCGCGGCGAGACGCTGAAGGAAGTCATGGACACCCACGAGAAACAAGGCGCCTCCTGCACGCTGGCCACCTGCATCCTGGACCAGCCCGCCCAGTACGGCAGGATCGTCCGCGATGAGAACGGGCAGCTCAAGGGCATCATCGAATACGTCGATGCCGACGACACCCAGCGGGCGATCAAGGAAGTCAACGTGTCGATTTACTGCTTCGACGCGGCCGACCTCCGCGAAATGCTGCCCCGCCTGAGCAACGACAACGCCAAGGGCGAGTACTACCTCACCGACGTACTCGGGCTGATGCGGGAGGCGGGAATGAAACTCGCCGCCGTTCCGGCAGTGCCGCCGCAAGACGTGCTGAGCATCAACGACAAGCAGCAGCTGGCCGAAGTGAATGACATCATGGCCGGCAGGCTGGCCCAGGAGAGTGCCGAATGAGCAACCTGAAGATTTTCGCCGGCCGGGCCAATCCGCAACTGGCACGGCGTATCAGCGATTATCTCGGCACGCCGCTGGGTGCGGTGAAGGTCTTGCCCTTCCCCGACGGTGAGATCCAGGTCAAGCTGGAAGATGACGTTCGCGGACGCGACGTGTTCATCATCCAGCCGACGCATACGCCGGTCAACGACAACCTGATGGAGCTGCTGATCTTCATCGATTGTGCCCGGCGCGCTTCGGCAGAGCGGATCACGACGGTACTGCCCTACTTCGGGTACGCCCGGCAGGACCGCAAGGACGAAGGACGCGTGCCGATCACGGCCAAGCTGGCGGCGAACCTGATCGCCACAGCCGGGGCCGACCGCGTGCTGACGATGGACCTGCACGCCGCCCAGATTCAGGGCTTTTTCGACCTGCCGGTGGACAACCTGCTGGCAGAGCCGGTGCTGAGTCGCTACTACTCCTCGCTGAACCTGGAGGATCTGGTGCTGGTCAGCCCGGACGTGGGCAACGTCAAGCGGGCCCGCGTGTATGCCCACCGGCTCGACGCGGAGTTGGCGATCATCGACAAGCGTCGCGTCAGCGGCAGCGACATCGAGGTCGGGCGGATGATCGGTAATGTCGAGGGCAAGACGGTGCTGATGATGGACGACATGATCTCCACCGCGGGCACGGTCTGCTCGGCAGCGAAACTGTGCAAGGAACAGGGCGCCAAGCGGGTGCTGGTGGGTGCGACGCACGCGGTGTTGTGCGGCCCTGCCGTCGAACGCATCCATGACGCGCCGATCGACGAAATCGTGGTGACCGACAGTATCCCGGTCTCGCAGGAGAAGATCGACGCGATCGGCAAGCTGAAGGTGTTGTCGGTGGCCGCCCTGATGGGCGAAGCGATTCACCGGATTCACAACGACGAATCGGTCAGCAGCCTGTTCGTCATTGAAAATGGCAGGTAACCCGGGTGGGCCGCAGGCCGGCCCGGTCCGGATATACGAAGGTCCGTTCCACGCGGTCGCCGCGGGCGAAGTGGATACGGCAAATGAAGTTGGGAGAAACAACAGATGGCAATGCTGAAAGTAACCAATCGAACCGCAACCGGCTCAAAGAACATGCGTCGACTGCGGGCAGAGGGCCTGATCCCCGGGATCATCTACGGCCACGGCGAAGGTTCCCAGGCGGTTACGCTCCACACGCACGAGGTCGAGCTGGCGCTGCAGCACGGTGAGCGCGTACTGGACCTGGACGTGGAAGGCAAGGAGCAGAACGTGCTGATCAAGGAAGTCCAGTGGGACACCTTCGGTCAGGACATCCTGCACGTGGACCTGACCCGCGTGGACCTGAACGAGATCGTCCAGGTGGCGGTCCCGGTCATCCTCAAGGGGCACATCGAGAGCCCGGACGGCGTGCTGAGCCAGCCGTTCGAGAGCATCAATGTCGAATGTGCCGTCCGCGACATCCCCGATAACGTCACCGCCAACGTGAGCGGAATGGTCACCGGCGACGTGATGAACATGGGCGATCTGAAGCTGCCCAAGGGCGTAACGCTGCTGGACGACCCGGAAACGACCATCGCCTCCGTGACGTACGTCGAAGAGGTCGAGGAAGAGACCGAGGAAGAAGCCGGTCTGGAAATGACCGAACCGGAAGTCATCGGCGAGAAACCGGAAGAAGGCGAAGAGGGCGAAGAAGAACCTCAGGACTGACCGCTTTCTTTACGCACCGGGCGCTGAAGCCCCGTCGCCAGGACCGGGAAGAACCCGGTGCGAGATACGAACAACCGAACATCGGACCGTTACCGCATCGTGCAGGATACCAGCGAAAGATCGAAGCTTATCGTCGGGTTGGGAAACCCGGGCAGGAAGTACGAAATGACCCGCCACAACGTCGGCTGGCTTGTGCTGGACTGCCTTCACGATCGCTGGGGTTGGGGCAAGGGCAGAAGCGCCTTCGACGGCCTGTTCGTCGACGGCCGGCTGCAGAGCCCCGACGGCCAGAGCATCCGCACGATGCTTCTGAAACCGCTGACGTTCATGAACCGATCGGGCCAGAGCGTCCGGCAGGCGCTGGATTTCTACAAGCTCCAGCCGGAAGACGTGCTGATCGTGATGGACGACATGGCCCTTCCGATCGACCGCATTCGCCTCCGGGCCGGCGGTTCTGCCGGAGGGCACAACGGTCTGGATGACGTGATCCGCTGTCTGGGCACCCGCGACGTGCCCCGTCTGCGGGTCGGCATAGGGGCCTGCCCCCCGGGGTGGGATCCGAAAGCCTATGTCCTGGGACGATTCTCCTCGGACGAGAAAGAGGAGGTCGGGGTGTCCATTCAGGACGCTGCCGACGCGGCGGAAGATTGGGTCTTCCGCGGCATTCAGAAAGCTATGGAAAAGTACAATCGCAAGCCCGGAAGCTGACCGTGGTGGTCGGCTTGAGCCAAGGGCGCTGAATTAGCAGAAACGGAAAACGGCAAATGAGCGAGATTACCAGAACCTACGAAGGCATGTTCCTGCTGGATGCGGGCAATCCCAACGCGGACGAAGCCGTCGCCCCGGTCCGCAACGTGCTGGCTCGCAGCGACGCCGAAGTCGTGTCGCTGAAGCCGTGGGATGAGCGGAAGCTTGCCTACGAAATCAAGGGCCGGCGTCGCGGCCTGTACGTCCTGACCTACTTCAAGGCCGACCCCGAAAAGGTCAAGGACATCGAACGTGACGTCCAACTCGACGAAAAGGTCCTCCGCGTGCTCATCCTCAAGGTCGACGACCTGACCGACGAGATGATCAACGCCGACACCCCCGCCCTCGCAGCAAAGAGCAGTGACGAAGAATCCGGCAGTTCCGAGGAAGAGAAGGACCAGAGCAAGAAGTCCGAAGAAGCAAAGTCGGAAGAGAAGCCGGAAGAGAAGAAACCCGAGGCCAAGGAAGAGGACAAGTCCGACGAGGGCGAAAAGCCTGAAGAGGACAAGAAGGAAGAAGAGTCCAAGGAAGAACCCACGGACGATTCCGAGAAATCCGAAGACAAGGCCGAAGAGTCCGCTGAAGAGCAGAAAGCCGAGTGAAACCGGACCCAGCCGGGACCGAACGGCGCTGATTCGTGACGCGTCCGTCGGCACCTCCGGCTTTGGGCCCCGAACCCAGGGAGTCTATCCATGGCGAACTTTAACAAGGTCATCCTGATCGGCAATCTCACCCGCGACCCGCAGTTGTCGTACCTGCCGTCGCAGACACCGGTAGTCGAGATTGGCCTGGCCGTCAACCGGCGCTATACCGTCAACGGCGAGCGGCGTGAAGACACCTGCTTCATCGACTGCCGCGCGTTCGGCAAGCCCGCGGAGATCATCAACCAGTACATGTCCAAGGGCCGGCAGCTGATGGTGGAAGGACGCCTGGATTTCGATACCTGGCAGGCCCAGGACGGCTCGCGCCGCAGCAAACACCGCGTGACGATCGAGAACTTCCAGTTCCTCGACAGCGGTGGCGGTGGCGGCCAGTCCCGCAGTGGTGGAGGTGGCTATCAGCAACAGAACCAGGGCCAGTCGCAGGGCTATCAGTCCGGTGGCGGCCAGGGAGGCCAGCAGGCCCCGCCCATGGGCGGACCGCAGCAGGAGCCGGACGATTTCGGCCAGCCGCCCTACCAGGAAGACGAAGACATCCCCTTCTAGCTTTCGGGATGCGACGCAATACACAAAACATTCAACTGAACCGACAACAATAGAGGAATAGAGATCATGGCAAGAGCAAGAAAAGGTCGAGGCCGCCACCGTAGCAAGAGCCGCTTCCGCGAAGCTGCCAAGTGCCGCTTCTGCCGGAACAAGACCAAGGAAGTGGACTACAAGGACATCCCCACGCTGCAGAAGCTGACCACCCAACAGGGCAAGCTCTTCAGCCGCAAGCGCAGCGGAAACTGCGCCCGCCACCAGCGCTCGGTCAAGCGAGCCGTCAAGCGGGCCCGCTTCCTCTCCCTGCTGCCGTACATTGGGTAATCTACCGAGACTCGAACACGTGAGGAAATCCGCATGAAGATCCTGCTTAGAAGAAACGTAACGAATCTCGGGAAAATCGGCGAAGTCGTCGACGTCAAGCCCGGGTACGCACGAAACTACCTCCTGCCCCAAATGCTGGCCATCCAACCGACCGAGGCCAACATCCGGCAGGTGGAACGGGAAAAAGAAGACTACCTGAAGGAACTGGCAAAGCTCCGCAAGGAACTGCAGGCCAAGGCCGACGTCATCGAGGGCAAGGAGATCACCATCCCCGCCCGAGCCAACCCCGAAGGGCACCTCTACGGGTCCGTCGGACCGGCCCAGATCGTCGCCGCGCTGGCCGAGGTCGAAGCCTACGTCGAGCCGAACAACGTCCTCATTCCCGAGAACATCCAGCAGGTCGGCAAATACGATGTCCCGGTCCGCTTCGACGACGAAGTCCAGGCCAATGTCATCGTCACCGTCCAGGCCGTCGACGATATGGGCCAGCCCATCCCGCTTCGTGAAGAAGCCGCGGGCGCCGAAGAACCCATCGCCGCCGATGATATCCAGACCGAACAGGAAGATATCGAACAGCCGGAACCGGAAGCATAAACAACCCCGGCTGACTGGACGCCTCCGGGTAGCGGGTCACCGGCCCGTCACCCGACAAGACCAATGCAGCGCGGCGGGTCCTCTGACCTGCCGCGTTTGTTTTTTTGCGCCCAAACCCGCCGGTTGTCCCGCGTGTCGGGGCTGTTGACAAAACATTTGCCTCAAATGGCCGTAGCTCTTGTCGCTTGCCCTGCCGGAGCTTATGGATGCAGCACAAGTCCTTGATCGGTCACGCTTGAACAGTTCCTCCCGGAGTCGTACACTCAGGAGTCGTGAGGGCACACGTCCGTGCAGGGTCAGATGGAACTTTTTTTTCGCCAGGGATGGTATGACGCAGGTGGAATCGAACAGACCGGATCAGTTCAGGAAGCAGTCGTCCGAGCCCAGGGATCCCTTCGGCGGGCGCGTGCCGCCCCAGAGCATCGAAGCCGAAGCCTGCGTGCTCGGGTCCATGATCCTCGACTCCAACTGCATCGATGCGGTCGTGCAGATGCTCCAGGCAGAGCACTTCTACCGTCCCGCCCACGAGATTCTCTTCGCCTCGCTGGTCGAGATGCGCGACGCCAACAAGCCCATCGACCTGGTGTCGCTGAAGGATGAACTCGTCCGCAACAAGAGCCTCGACACCGTCGGCGGGATGGAATACGTCGTCGCGCTGGTCGAGAGCGTCCCCAATGCAGCCAACGCCGAATACTACGGCACCATCGTCCGCGACAAGGCCCTCCTGCGGAGCCTGATCCTTGCCGGGACCGACATGATCCGCGAGGCCTACGAGTCTCACGAAGAAGCCAATGCCGTCATCGACCGGGCCGAGGCCAGCGTCTTCAAAATCGCCCAGGACCACATCGGCCAGCAGTCCGACGGGCTCAAGGCGCTGCTCGAACAGACCTTCGAGGAGATGACCAACAACGACGGCAGGATGGTTACCGGCCTGTCCAGCGGCTATCAGAAGCTCGACGAGATGACCAGCGGCTTTCAGGAGAGCGAGATGCTCATCCTCGCCGCCCGGCCGTCGATGGGCAAGACGTCCTGCCTGCTGAACATGGCGGAGCATATTGCCGTGGTGGACAAGAAACCCGTCGCGATCTTTTCGCTGGAGATGAGCAACCTTCAGCTGGCCCAGCGACTGCTGAGTTCCCACGCCCGCTTTGATCTGAAACTCATGCGTCGCGGGATGATCAGCCCCGAAGACTGGACCAAGCTCCAGCTCGCTGCAGGCGATCTGGAGGACGCCCCCATCCTCATCGACGATTCGCCCGCGCTGACCATCCTCCAGCTGCGTGCCAAGGCCCGGCGCATGAAGGCCACGCACGACATCAAGGCCGTCTTCGTCGACTACCTCCAGCTGATGACTTACCACGGCAGGGGCGATGTCTCGCGCCAGCAGCAGATCGGCGAGATATCCCGTGGCCTGAAAGCCCTCGCCCGCGAACTGGAGATACCCGTAGTCGTGGCCGCCCAGTTGAACCGAGGTCCCGCCGATCGCGAGAACCACCGTCCGCGGATGAGCGACCTGCGTGAATCCGGCTCGATCGAGCAGGACGCCGACGTCATTATGCTGCTGCACAACGAGGACTACTACCACCGCGGCGAGCCGGATTACGTCCCCAACGGCACGACCGATCTGATCATCGCCAAGCAGCGTAACGGGCCGACCGGAATCGTCCCGCTGGTGTTCATCTCCGAATGCACCCGCTTCGAGTCGGCCGCCCCGGACTACGCGGCCCCCTGACCCAAACCACATGCGCCACG
>JBKHHU010000324.1:0-2710 GCA_046539045.1 Phycisphaerae bacterium | reverse complement strand
CGTCGCCGACGACTTTACCATCGATGAGGACGAGACGCTGGACAGCACGCCCGCGAGCCTGCTGGACAGCGACGACGGCTTCGAACTGACCGCTGCGCTCGAGACGCCGCCAAGCCGCGGCACCGCATCCGTGAACGCGGACGGCACTTTCACCTACACGCCCGATGAAAACTACAACGGGACCGACAGCTTTACCTATACCGCCACCGATGCGCAGTCCAATACCGACACCGGCACGGTCACTATCACCATTAACCCGGTGAACGACGCACCCGAAGGGGTGGAGGACGAATATTACACCGACGTCAACGCCACGCTGGTCGTCGACGATGTAGCCAATGGTGTGTTGGCCAACGACAGCGATCCGGAAGGCGATCCGCTGACCGCCAGTCTGAGATACGATACAAACGGGACGGCGACCCTGAACGCCGACGGCACCTTTACCTTCGAACCCGACACGGACTTCCTGGGAAGCGCTTCCTTCTCCTACAAAGTGGAAGACGACAAGGGGGCCTACGACTACGCTACAACTGTAACGGTGAATGTCGGCGGGTATGCACCCGTAGCGGACCAGGGCGACGAGGGCGCCGGAAGCTTTACCATTGTGGACGGGGACAACGACGGGATGGTCATCGTCACCCTCGACGGCACCGCCTCATACGACCCCGACGGCACGATTGTTGGCTACCGCTGGTAGTGTCAAGTTCAGAATGAAAACCGAATGACTAACAGATATAAGCATTCAGTCGGTGAGAGGCCACTTTTGAGGAATGGGATCGGCAGTGATTGCGGCACAGATTCAGATTCAGGTGAGTGACGGTTTCAGATTCGTTTTTCTGGCCATCGGTCACCGTTGCGGGAGACGCACGGTCGTCCACCTCGCAGCTCTTTGACAACTCGGAAGCGAAGGATCAGGCTGCCATTTCGAGCAGCTTGAGCCATTTGCCTTGCAGGGTCTGGATGTCGTCCAGTTCCGGCAGGTGAAGCGGCGTTGCGCCGCGGAGCGTGCGGTGGGGCCGCAGGAAGTTGTAGTGGGCTACGAACAGCGTGGTCAGTGCCATTGCGCCGTTCATGCTCTTGTGCCCGGATCGGCTGCGGGTGTGGTAGCGGTATGTGCGATTGACTCGCTCGATGATCTGCTTGAACTGGCGGAAGCTGGCGCTGTCTTCGTCGCCGTTGCGGAGACCGACCACGATGCGCCGCTCGACCTTGCGGCGTTCGGGAGGCAGAGGCCGTTCGTTCTCGGTGTTGATCGCGTTGACCGCGGCATCGTAGGATGGATTGCCGTCGCCGACCAAGACCAGAGTTGCCCGCACGTCGGGGTCACGACTCTGCAGAGTGCGGTTGACCACTGCGGTCGCCGGCTGACATCCCCGATCCTCGGACACGTTCCATGCCCAGATCGCGCGGGTTCTGATGCCGATGACGAACCAGGTGTAGTGCCACACGCCGCGGATTTTGATGTAGGTCTCGTCCGCGGCGGTGCCCACTTCGGTCATCATGCCCTTCATGCGTTCGAGGCTGCGCCAGGCAAGCGGGGCGGCCGCCTCGATCCAGTTGAGCACGGTCTGGTGCGAGGCATGGATGCCGTGGATGTCGCGCAGCACCTGCGAGGTCATCCGCGCGCTCATGCCAAACGATACGCTGTAGGCCAGAGCCAAGCCGACGCTGTTCAGGCTTTGCCGAACGTTGAGCAGGGAGCGGGCGCTGGCACGGGGCGGTTGCGGCTGAAGTTCGGCGGGATCAAAGTGGTAAACCCGCCACTGGTAGTGAAGCTTGAATTGACTGCCCATGCCGGTGGCGGCCAAGGCGCGTTCGGCGGCGTTGAGCCGTTCGCGGGCGGCCAGAAGGTGGGGACATCGACGGTTGCCGCACTTGTAGATCGTTCGGTCCGCGTACTGTTTCCACCTGTACATGGCCTTGCCGCAGTGGGGACACCAGAACGGTCCCCCCGCATCGCGGCGGACTCGGCGCACGGGACCGAGCCGATCACAGACCTTGCACCTGAGCTGGGTGCATTTGCGCCCGTCGTTGACGTACAGCCACTGCTCCGGCGCGCCGCAGTGTTCGCAGCGGCTGCCCGCCGGGGGAGCGATCCCGCCGCGGCGGGTCACCGGACGCAGCTCGCGCCCTGTTTCGGCCCGATGTCTCGACAGCAGCTCCCGCCAGTCCTCGACGGCGGTCGCCGGGATAACCTCCGGCGGCTCTGTCAGAGGCGGGGTGGTATCGACCTGATACTGCCGATAGTTCGGATGCTCTTCGCGGAACCGACGCCGAAGCTCGATGTCCTCCCGCCGCCCCATGACGACGTCCAGAAGCATCGAAACGGCTTCGAGAAGCTCGCTTTCGGTGAGTTGAGAGCAGAACCAGGAGACAAGAGAGTGTACAGTACGCATTGGCCGGTCTTGGTTTTTTGGTTTTGATTCCACAACCAACAATCTAAACCATTTCCGGCCGCTTTTCCACATTCCCAGCCCTTTTCCACTTCCCCATTATTCTGGCGAAAGCTTTGCTTTCGAGAACTGCCTCACAAATGGCAGTATAATCGCAGGGAGACTCGATAAGAGTCTATAACAACAAGAAAGACAGTTGGTTATGTCCAATAATGTGTTCGCATTATTGACACAACCACGCCAAAACCAAGGAGGTAAATCCTGATTGTCCGTTTTCTCCCTTTCGCGCACGAGGTGCCGGTTCCCGGTTCTCTGCA
>JBKHHU010000112.1:0-11310 GCA_046539045.1 Phycisphaerae bacterium | reverse complement strand
CTGACACCCCAACTCCACGGTGGCGGGCAACAACGGGGCCTCCGCAGCGGCACGCTGAACGTGCCGGGCATTGTCGGGCTCGGGGCGGCAGCGGAACTGTGCCGAGAGGAAATGGACACCGAGGCCGGGCGCCAGGCCGAGCTGCTGGAGCGGTTCGAGCAGGGCGTGCTGGAACGTCTGCCGGACGTGCACCGCAACGGGCACCCGACGCGGCGTCTGCCGAACACGAGCAACCTGTCCTTCGCGTACGTGGAAGGCGAGGGCCTCGTCATGCGGATGAAGGACCTTGCCGTCTCAACGGGTTCGGCCTGCTCCAGCGCCGACGACGAGCCGGATCACGTTTTGGCGGCCATGGGCGTCTCCGAGCATCTGGTGCGGAGTTCGATCCGCTTCAGCCTGGGGCGGTTTAACACGGCCGCGGAGATCGATTTCGCGGTCGACGAGGTCTGCCGGTCGGTGGAAGAGCTGCGGAAACTCAGCCCTGTCTCAGAGATTCCTCGCGAAGAGGGATCAACCTCCTAAAATGGTTTGACCAGCAAAACTGCAACATGCGGACACACGTGCAATACAGCAAGAAAGTGCAACAGATTCTGCAGTCTCCCGCCAACGTGGGCGTGCTGCCGGAAGACGATCCCGACGTCGGAACCGGACTGGCCGGGGAGATGAAATGTGGCGACGTGGTGAAGATCCACGTCCGTATCGGCTCCGGCGGGATGATCGCCGACTCGAGGTACAAGACCTTCGGCTGCGGGCACGCCATCGCCGCAGGCAGCCGCCTGACGGAGATGGTCATCGGCCGGTCGGTCAACAGCGCGATGGACGTCGCTCCGCAACAGTTGATCGATGACCTGGAAATCCCGCCCGAGAAGCACAAGGTGGCCGACCTTGCCGTAGAGGCACTCCGAAAAGCCATCGCGGACGCGACAGGCCGATCCGACGGGCACTATGTTTCCCGTACCACCGAGGAGGTGTGAGCCATGAATATCACCGTCACAGAAAAGGCTGCCGAGAAGATCAACAGGCTCTTCGAGGCCCACCGGCGAAAGGGAGGGGCCGCCCTGCGGGTGACCATCCGCGCCGCCGACGGCTGCGGCTCCTGCGGAAGCCTCCATTACGGACTCAGCGTGGAGAAGCAGCCGCGTGCCGAGGACGAGAAATACGAGGTCAACGGCGTGCCGATCGTAGTCGATCCGGATTCGCAGGAGTACCTCGACGGCACGCGGATCGATTACCGAGATTCGCTGCTCAAGGGCGGTTTCATATTGGACAACCCGGCCCGCGGCGATGGATGCTCCTGTTCGGGGCATTGAAGCCAGTCCATCCTCAATCAAGGAAAGGCACGACATGGCTGTTTACAATCTGACGTTCAAGCCGAACGACGTGAGAGTGGAAGTCGACACCGAGACCCTGCCGCTCAGCGGGATCGGGAAAGACGGTTCGATCCTGGACATCGCCATGGGCAACGGTGTCGAGATCGAGCACGCCTGCGGCGGCACGGGCGTGTGCGGGACCTGCATGGTCGAGATCGAATCCGGCGCGGAGAACCTCTCTGAAGCCGAACCGGACGAACAGGAGATGCTCGAGCAACGCGGCGGGGACATGAGCAATCCGCGCTTGGCGTGCATGGCCGTGGTGAAAGGGGACGTAACGGTCGTGGTGCCGAAGGAGGCATAACACCGGATGCTCCCGTTGTGACAGAATTGCGCTACCGGGCGTCCGACTTTTTCGTGCAACTGGAGCGGGTTTTCTCCCGAAGCCTGTTCACGTAGGGGAACCGCAACGAACCGACATTCACTTTCGGGGCTTTCCCCACCAGCAGCGGCAGGCCCGGCGTGGGGCGTTTGCGGCGACAGGGGGGGTGGCGTCGGGATTTTTTGCAGTGCCATCCCGCGTTCATCTTTGTTATGAATGGTGGGCCTATGCTGAACAGAATTCGATCCAGGAGAAAGGAACCCATGAATAAAGTAGCTGTTGCGCTCTGCGTGATTTCCATGTTGTCGGCGTCGCTGGTGGCGGCCAGGCCGGTCCCGGAAGACGCCCAGACGGTCGATCTGGCCAGGATGCTGAAATCCGGCAAGGGCGGCGGGATCGCCATGTATCTGTCGCTGGAAGGCGCGGTCTTCCAGGGCGAGAAACCCGAGAAAGGCAAAGACAAGGACATGACTCTCGTGCTGAACTGGCGCGAGAAGGGCTGGATCGAAACCGTGTCGGTCGCCATCCCGAATTACAACCAGGCCGGCCACACCGGGCATGTATCCGGGAAACCCAGCGATCTGGGCAAGGTCATCATTGACGCGAAAATCGGCTCGGACAAGTGGGTCAAGGGCGACGAGAACGCCCAATTCTCGCTGAAGCTGAAGGAAACCGACGGCCAGGTCAGCGGGAGCTTCGAAGGCACGTTCAAGGGCCAGAAGGTTTCCGGGAAGATCACCGGCAAGGCCGTCCGGGCCGGGTGGCGCAACGCGGAAGTCAAAGACGGCAAAGTCCACGTCGAACTGGATATGGGCACCAAACGCGTCAACTGGAACAACGCCCGCTGGGCCGTCTGGGACTTCATGAATGTGCTGGATCTGACGGACTATTCGGGCATCGTCGTGACCGTTGAGACCGACAGCCCCCGGACCGACGCCTGGGTCGACATGGCCCTGATGGAAGACGACGGTTCGCACTACTGGGTCCGCGATGCCATTCCGCTGACGCAGAAGAAGCAGACCGTCTTCGTCAGCTTCGACGACCTCCGGGCCGCGGAGTGGATCTTCAATACCAATTCCACCGGTACCGGTGCCGAAGGCAACTTCGACGAAAACTTCCACTTCGACCGCAACCAGGCCGCCCGCATCTGCTTCGGGACGGTCAATCCGCTGGGCATCGGGACCGTCAAATTCCGCGTCTCGGACGTCAAGCTCGTCAAGGCCCAGAGCAAGCCCGAGACCGTCAAGGCGACCGTCACGGGCAAGACCTACTCCGTCAACGGGCAGGACGAGGTCCCCGGCGGGATCTTCGGGTTCCATCATGTCTACGGGGATGTGTCGACCGTCAAGGACCTGCGGGTCGGGTCGATGCGGTCCTGCCAAGCCAACGGCTGGGGCAGCGGGTTCGCCAAAGGCCCTAAGCCCGAGTACAACATCGACATGTGGATCACCGGCCTGTACGACCGCAAGCAGGTCCTTCCGCAGGTCGATCACGCCGACTGGCAGAAGGGAGCCAAGGCGGCAGGGCAGGGCATCGGTAACTCCGCCAAGAGCCTCGGCTCCAACGCCTACGTCGAATGGTGGAACGAGCCGTACCTCGAACTTCAGCGCATGGCCGAGCGCAAGCTCACTTCGAAGCTCAAGGCCCCCGAAGGCGTGAAGGAAGGCGACCCGGTCGTCCTGCACGGCAAGAAGCTCGAGTCGATGGTCTGGACCAGGGACGGAGACAAATGGGTCGTCAAAGACCCGACGCGCTTCACCTACTGGTCCGCCCGCCAGAACGCAATCTGGTACACCGAGACGTTCGTCGCGATGGCCAAGGAAGCCAAAAAAATCGCCCCCGAGGTCAACCTCATCGGTGGATTCGGCTTCCGCTGGAACGAGGATGAATGGGCCAGCTGGGAGCTGTGCGACAAGTACCTCATCGACAACGCCATCGAGTACCTCGACGGCTACTGCGAGCACCACTACCAGGGCCACACCGACGGCGTGGCCGCCAGCTATGACGTCCTCCAGGCCTACACCGACTGGAAGTACGACAAGCGCCTGCCGATCTACAACACCGAGACCAACGACCTCTGGGACGCCCCCGCACGCGGTCGCGCCGCAGCGGCAGGGCAGTTCCACGGGAAGTTCCGCTCTCGTCGGCGAATGATCTACAACCTCGCCGACATCCTCTACCTCATCAAGACGCAACCCGACAAGGCCGTCGCACGGGCCATCCACGCCCACTGGAAGAGCGCCGGCGACAACCGCATCAAGCTCGGCGATACCTCTGACAACAAGCAGTTCAAGGTCAAGGCGACCGGGATGAAGTTCGCACAGAAGGTCGGCGAAACCATCAGCGGCGACGATGCGGTCTTCGTCGTTATCGACGTGGAAGTCACCAACAAAAACCGCCGCAACCGCAACTTCAGCCCGGGGCTGCTCAAGATCAAAAAGGGCGACGACGTCCAGACGATTCAGAAGGCAGAGAAAATCAAAGACGTCAGCATCTCGACCCGGAAGATCGATCCCAGAAAGACCGCCACCGGCAAGGTCGTCTACAAAATCCCCGCCGAAATGAAAGACGCCGTCATCACCTGGATCCCGATGAACAAGGCCCGCCAGGTCTACCACCTCTCCGGTGACTTCCTGCCGTGGAAGGTGGCCCCGTGGGAACGCATCGGCATCGACGAGGGCGAGTACTGGTGCCTGAAATTCCTCAGCGACCTCCGCGGCAAACTCGTTGCCGTCGAGAACCCGGAAGAGAACATCTGGGTCGTCTCCAGCATCGATGACGAAACCCACTCGCTGGTAACCGTTGTCTACAACAACGACTGGCGCGAGCGAAAGGTCGAACTGACCGTCAACGCACCGGAAGGCACCAGCTTCGACGGCGGGACGACCGAGAATCTCGAGCATCGTTCCAGCGGGAAGATTGAGTTGCACGCCAAGCCTTTCAGTGTTGCGGACAAGTCGGTGGCCGTTATTCTGGATCTGAAGCCTGCCCACGCAGCCAAGTACAGCATCAAGCTCAAAGGCAAGCTGCCGACGAGTGCGGATATCGCCCGCCGGCAGATCTTCGCCGAGGGCATCCTCAAGAAGCTCCAGCCGGGCAAGAGCGCCGAACTGCCCATTGAGCTGCCGGCTGATGCTGCCAAGGCGGAGAAGGCATGGGTCCGCCTGATCGTCGAACGATGCGGGCAAGGCGAAGGCACCGTGACCGTCGGCGGCAAGACGCTGACGATCCCAGCCGCCTACACGCCCAGCAACACGCCCTACATCCGCGAGATCGAGATCGACCCCGCCACGCTCAAGGGCGTCAAGAGTATCACTGCTGCCGCCGCAGGGCCGGAAACCGGGAACGGTTTCCTCCTGTGCTCCGGGAGCATCGTGATCGAGAAATAGATAGAGGGAAGCCCGCGTGGTGGGTCTCCTGACCCACCACGCGAGTTTTTCGGGCGACAGGCCAGAGGCGTCTGTTGCCCGGCGGGAAAGGGGACAGGCACCGGCGCCCAACAGCGGCTCCGGGCCGGCGCAGGTAGCGGACCCACACCAACTGCCGCAGAGGCTCCGGGACGCTGAATAGAAACGGCCGGCAAAGGGTATCGAGGACGTTTCACCCTACAGCCATTTCCTCTTCCGGAAATAGGTCAGCATGCCGCCTGCGACCAAGATCGCCACACACCAGAAGAGGACGTAACCGAAAGGCCAGTTCAGCTCAGGCATGTTCCACGGGCTGATCTCGGTGTTAAAGTTCATCCCGTATACGCCGCACACGAACGAGAGCGGGATGAAGATCGTGGCGATGATCGTCAGCACCTTCATCACTTCGTTCATCCGGTTGCTCACCGCCGACATGTACGCATCGGTGAGCCCGCCGGCCAGTTCGCGGTAGCTCTCCACAGTGTCCATGATCTGCACGGTGTGATCATAGCAGTCGCGGAAGTACACCAACACATCCTTGCCAATCAGCGGGAAGCGATCGCGGATGATGGAATTGACCGCGTCCCGTGCCGGCCAGACGGCCCGACGGATCGACAGCAACTCGCGGCGGACCCGGTAGATCTCCGCCAGCGTTTCGTTGGTCGGCTCGTCGACAATCGTCCTTTCCATATCCTCCAGCTTCTCTCCGTAGGCTTCCAGGACGGGATAGTACCCGTCTGTGATGGCGTCGACGATGGCGTAGGCGAGATAATCGGCACCCATCTGCCGGATGATCCCCTTGTCGGTCCGGATGCGGTTGCGCACCGGCTCCAGACAGTCGCCGTATTTCTCCTGGAATGTGATGACGAACCCCTTGCCCAGCAGCACGCTGACCTGCTCGCTGACGCTTTCCTCTTCGGTCTGGCCCTCCAGGCGGAACATGCGAGTGATGTAAAGCAGCTTCTCGCCGTAGTCGTCCACCTTCGGCCGCTGGGGGGCATTGACCACGTCGGCAAGGGCCAGCCGGTGGATGCCGAAATCCGCGGCGATCCGGCGAAGCTGCGTTTCGTCGCCGAGCCCCTGCACGTCAATCCACACCACCTTCGCATCGGACACCTGCTCAAGCAGTTGGTCGGCAGGGACGTCGCTACGCACGTCCAGATCGGCGGCGTCATAGGCCATAACTGTGATCCGGGGCTTCGGGCTGGACGCCTGAATGACGAGTTCGCCGGGCACCGCACCGGCAGCGAGTGTTTGCTTGCGTCGCAGTTTCATGGTGTCTCCTGTAGGGTTGTATCCGAGCCGGAGCCGCTGGAATGCCTGCAGTCGCCAGCGCTGTCGCCGGTTCTGGCAGCGGGGACTGCGGGCGTCAGGCTATTTCGCATCCATCCAGTTGGTGCCGACTCCGACATCGACCTTCAACGGCACGCGCAGGTCGATCGCCCCGGCCATCTCGTTGACGATGAACTGTTTTTCTGTCTCGACGGCGTCTTCGGGCACCTCGCAGACCAGTTCGTCATGGATCTGCAGAAGCATGCGCGTCGGGCGGTTTTCGCTCTTGATCCGGCCGGAGATATTGACCATTGCCTGCTTGATCAGATCCGCGGCAGAGCCCTGCACGGTGGAGTTGATCGCCAATCGTTCGGCTGCACTGCGGGCCGGGCCGCGGGCATTGAGCCCGCTGATGAACCGCCGTCGGCCGAAAATCGTCTCCACGTACCCGCGCTGCTTGGCAACCTGAACGATCTGACGCAGGTACTCGTCGATCTTCGGGAACCGCGCCTTGTACGCGGTGATGAACTCCCGCGCGTCGGTCCGGGAAATTCGGAGCGTTGCGGCCAGGCCCCACTCGGTCTGCCCGTAGACGATCCCGAAATTCACAGTCTTGGCGCGGGATCGCTGCTCGCCGGTGACCTCGCCGACCGGCACGCCGAAGACCTCCGCGGCGACGGTGCGGTGAATGTCCTGCCCGGCTTCGAAGGCAGCCACCATCGTCGGGTCCTGGCAGAAGTGGGCGAGCATCCGCAGCTCGACCTGCGAGTAGTCTGCCGAGAGCAGCACGCAACCGGGCTTGGCGACGAACGCCGAGCGGATGCGGCGGCCTTCTTCGGTGCGGACGGGGATGTTCTGCAGGTTCGGGTCGCTGCTGGAGAGCCTGCCCGTGGCGGTGCCTGCCTGGTTGAAGCTGGTGTGGACGCGGTGGGTCTCCGGGTGGATGCACTCGCCGAGGGCCTTGAGATACGTGCCCAGCAGCTTGGTAAGCTTACGGTAGTCCAGCACCAGCGCGGGCAGTTCGTGCTCGATGGCCAGTTCGCTGAGGACGAAGCTGTCGGTGCTCGGCCCGGACTTGGTCTTCTTGATCACCCGCATGCCGAGTTCGTCGAACATCACCGTCGCCAACTGCTTGGGGGAATCCACATTGAACGGCCGCCCGGCCAGGTCGATGATGCGGTCGCGCAGTTCGTCGCTGCGGCGGGACAGCTCGACTTCCATCTCCTTCAGTCGCTCCGGATCGACGGTGATTCCCTCGTATTCCATATCCGCGAGAACCGGCAGGAGCGGCATTTCCAGATCGGCGAACAGCTCGTCCATCCCCGCCTGCTGCAACTGCGACCGCAGCACCTCGGCCAGGCGGAAGGTCACGTCGGCATCCTCGGCGGCGTACTTGGCGACGACGTCGACCGGCACCTCGTTCATCGACAGCTGGTTCTTGCCCGTGCCGATGAGCTGGTCGATCGGGATGCACTCGTGGTTCAGCAGGTCGCGGGCCAGCGAATCCATTTTCAGCGAGCGACGCGTCGAATCCATCACGTGGGCGGCCACCATTGTATCCATCAGCGGGCCGCGGAGTTCGAACCCCGCATGGCGCAGCACGAGGATATCGTACTTGATGTTCTGGCCGATCTTCTCGATCGACTCGTCGGCAAGCACCGGCCCGATCGCCTCGCGGACCTCATCCACGTCCAGCACCGGACCGCCCAGCATCGGGCCCATCGTCGGAATGTACACCGCATGCCCGGCCTGCCAGGAAAGCGAAACCCCACCAGCGATGCGAACATCGGCGACAGCGAGGTCGTCTCCGTATCCACCGCCAGCCGCTCCACGCCTGTAAGACGACCGGCCAACTCCGCCAGCTTCTCCGACGTGTCAATGCATTCGTACTCGAAATCGTCTGCCGTGGTCGCCTTGGCGGGCTTGGCGGGAATCGCTGCCGGCTCGCCCTCTGCCGTCGCGGACACCTCCGCCGCCTGGTCCAGCTGGTTCACCAGCCGCGTGAAACCCAGCTCCTCAAACATCGGCCGGAGCTTCGCCGACGGCACGCCGCCGAACTTCAGATCCTCCAGCGTTACCTCCAGCGGCACATCGCAGTCCAGCGTCACCAGCTTCCGCGTGATCGGCATCTGCTCGGCGAAACTCCGGACATTCTCGCTCAGCTTCGGCGTCAGTTCGTCGGCGTGTTCCAGCACCGCCTCGGCAGAGCCGTACTTGGCGATCAGCTTCACCGCCGTCTTGGCACCGACGCCGGGAACCCCCGGAATGTTGTCCGTCGAATCGCCGATCAGCGTCTGAATGTCGATCGCCTGAGACGGCGTGTATCCCTTCTTGGCCGCGATGGCGTCGACGTCGAACAGCTCATCCTTCATCGGGTCGTACAGGAACGTATGTTCGTTGACGAGCTGGTCGAGATCCTTGTCCCGGCTGATGAGCACGACCTCCATCTCCTCGCCGCCGAACCGCCGGGCCAGCGTCGCCAGCACGTCGTCGGCCTCGAATCCCGGCGATTCCAGAATCGGAATCCCCATCTCCCGGACGATCTCGCAGATCCGATCGACCTGGACCGGCATATCCTCGGGCATCGGCTTGCGAGTGGCCTTGTATGCCGGGAACATCTCGGTCCGCTCGAGCGATTCGACCGGGCCGTCCACCGCCATGGCGACGTACTCCGGCTGCTTGGACTTAATGAAGTTCAGCAGCATCTGGCTGAACACGTAGGTTGCCCGCGTCGGCTCGCCGGAGGGGCTGTTCAGATCGCGAAACGGAGCGTAGTACGCCCGGTAGATCTGCGAATGGCCGTCGATGATGTACAGTCGCTTACTCATGATTCTCCAAGGCTATCGGTTGGGTCGATTCCGGTCAACGACCGGCCGGCAAAACTGCCCGCCGCGCCCGCTGCTTGCGCCAAAGCGACCGCATCAGCCGCTTTTCCGCAAAAATGGAGGCTCTGCCGGGCCCGGCCACCTGTGATGAGCTGCGGAAAACTACGTAAAACTACGAAAAAAACAACCATGCCTGCGGGAAGTGACGGGGGTTGAGATGACGTAAGGACGTAGGGGTCAACTACTTGCGTTCTTTTAGGTCGTTTTCTCATGGTGTTCCTTTCCGCCCGGCCGGGTTCACATCCCGGTCTTCACCTTGCGGGCGCAGACCTCGCGCCTTCCACACTCTCGGCCGGCGGCAAGGTTTCAGCGCGCGCCGGCTGCCGCCGGCATGGCCGCAAAATCGCAACCCCAACGCCGCTAAGGAGAAGAAAATATCGGAATCTCAGAATTTCACCGGGAGAGATGGGGACCATTCGAGCGCGCGCCTACGCACAGGCCTCGCACCGGGGAGGCATGCAAGCTGTGGGCAAGCCGGACGCGAAGGCCCTGAAAGAGCTTGAAGAACGCGCCCGGCAGCTGAACTGCACCTTCGAAAACTCCAGCGATCGCACGGGCAGCATGAAGGGCAGGTGGCTCATCAAGGATGGCAATGCCGGTTTCAAAAAACAGTATCAAACGGGCCCGATCGCTGAGTTCTGCGCTTGCCCCGGACGCAGCCGGTGTGTTAGATTCCTGCAATTTTACAGAGGCGTGATTTCCGCGCGCCTGTACGACCGACCCTCAACACAGGAATAGGTATGCCACGCAGGGACGACCTGGAAACCATTTTGATTATCGGTTCGGGCCCGATCGTAATCGGGCAGGGATGCGAATTCGACTACTCCGGAACGCAGGCGTGCAAGGCGCTGAAGGAGGAAGGCTATCGCATCGTGCTGGTGAACTCCAACCCGGCCACGATCATGACCGACCCCGAGACCGCCGATCGCACCTATATCGAGCCGATCACGCCCGAAGCGGTCGCCAAGATCATCGAGAAGGAACGCCCCGATGCGCTGCTGCCCACTCTGGGCGGGCAGACCGGTCTGAACACCGCCGTCGCGGTGGCCGACATGGGCGTGCTCGAGAAGTACAACGTCGAGATGATCGGCGCCGACCGCGAGGCCATCAACCGCGCCGAGGACCGCACCGAATTCAAGAACCTCTGCCTGGACATCGGTCTGGACGTCCCGGGCAGCGGGATCGCCCACTCCATGGACGAGGCCCGCGAGATCCTCAAGCAGGTCAAGCTCCCGTGTGCGATCCGTCCTGCCTATACGCTGGGCGGCACCGGCGGCGGGTTCGCCTTCAACCGCGAGGAGTTTGAGGAAATCGCCGCCCGCGGACTTGAGTACTCCCCGGTCAACGAGATCCTCATCGAGGAATCCATCCTCGGCTGGAAGGAATACGAGCTGGAGGTCATGCGCGACAAGGCCGACAACGTCGTGATCGTCTGCTCGATCGAGAACATCGACGCGATGGGCGTGCATACCGGCGACTCGATCACCGTCGCCCCGGCCCAGACGTTGACAGACAAGGAATACCAGCTGATGCGGGACGCGTCGCTGGCGATCATCCGTGAAGTGGGCGTCGAGACCGGCGGGTCGAACATCCAGTACGGCATCCACCCGGAAACCGGCAGGATGGTCGTCATTGAAATGAACCCGCGCGTCAGCCGCTCCTCGGCGCTGGCGTCCAAGGCGACCGGTTTCCCGATCGCCAAAATCGCCGCCAAGCTGGCGGTCGGATACACGCTGGACGAGCTGGCCAATGACATCACCCGCAAGACACCCGCCTGCTTCGAGCCGACCATCGACTACTGCGTGACCAAGATCCCGCGGTGGACCTTCGAGAAATTCCCCGAAGCCAACGAAACGCTCACCACGCAGATGAAGAGCGTCGGCGAGGGCATGAGCATCGGGCGAACGTTCAAGGAATCGTTCCAGAAGGGCATCCGCTCGATGGAGGTCAAGCGGTACGGGCTCGGTCTGGACGCCAACGACAAGTGGCTCAACGCCCGCAAGGTCGAGCAGGGCATCATCAAGCCCGCACCCGGACAGGATATCGACATCGAA
>JBKHHU010000323.1:0-2744 GCA_046539045.1 Phycisphaerae bacterium | reverse complement strand
GCAGAGGCCGTTAGGCTGAGAGAGCCTGTTCTACCGATCGGCGGGTTTGGTGGTCGGTTCCTTCTCCGGTGTCCACCGGAAGCGGCCGAGCACGAGGTAATGGTCGGACGCGTCGGACTTGACGATCTTGCTGGTGAGCGTCTTGAATGTCTCGTCGTGGTAGATGTAGTCCAGCCGGTAGGCCAGTTCGGTGCCGTTGTGGTTGTGGTGCCACGTCGGGTCGTTGAGGCCCTTGGGGTTGGCGTCCTGGTAGCTGTCGGCCAGGCCGTGGTCGCGGATCAGCGTAAGGGCGGCCGAGCCGGGGAGGCTGTTCATATCGCCGACGAGGATCACGGGCTTGCCCTTCGGGAGGGCCTTCAGGACCCGCTGCATCTCCTTCTTGCGGATCTTCTCCTTCTGAAGATATTGCCGGATCGCTCCGGACAGCCCGCCGTTGGCGTCCGGGACGGTCGGCTCGAGATGCAGGTTGGCGATGACGAACGTTTTCCCGTCGATCTTCGTCATGCAGATGAGCTTGTCGTTTCTCCCCGGGCCGGGACGGACGTGCCGCCAGAGCCCGATCGGGTGTTTGCTCAGGATGCCGACGCCCATCCGCCCACGGAAAATCATGTGCGGATATTGTTTGCGGAGGTGCTTGCGGATGTACGGTTGGAATTTGCCGGCGGCTTCCTGCAGGCAGACGATATCGGCATCGGCATCGCGAATGGTTTTGACCGCCTCGGCGTAGTTCCGCATCGGGTAGCAGACGTTATAGGTCGCGATCGTGAAACTCGGCACCGGTTGGGTCGTCGGCTGGGTGGTCGGACGGGTGGTTGCCTCCGGCTGGCCCTGCCGGTCCACCCCGGCCGAGACCGGCACGAACGATGCGGCCAGGATGCAGACCGCAGCGACGGTTCTCATCAAGCGCGTCGAAGGGATGCGGGTGCGGAGTGTTCTCATGGCGGCCCCTTCCTCTGTTCCGGTGCCCCCGCCGAGCGTGCGTGGTCATCCCCAGTAGGCGGGTCGGACGTATTGTAGAAAACGCTGCGACGCTCCGCACTCGTTTTCCGGGTACCCATCGGCAGCGCATGAAACCGCCCGACCGGAGGAGGCGATCCCGGCCGGGCGGCAGAAGCGAAACGAGAGGCTCCTCAGTTGCGACGACGGCGACGACGCGCTACAGCCAGCAGCCCGCCCGCCATCAGGATCGCAATGGTGGTCGGCTCGGGAATCGGCACCCCGCCGCCGTCATAGATGAAGACCTGCTCATCGGCCGGATCGTCCGGGAACACCAGGCAGATCGCACCGGTCTGGGCGCCGTCCACGTAATTGATGGTCATGGTCGAGTTCGGCATGAACCCGTTGTTGAAGTACACCTCGCGGAAGTCCGAGGCGCTGTCGCCGGTATCCAGGTCCAGATCGGTCTGCCACTGCAGCCGGTCGCCCTGCTCGAAACCGTCGAACTGCAGGGCGAAGATGTCGGTGCGGGTGTTGCCCTGCAGGGCGTCACCGACCAGAAGCGTGCTGGTGAGAGCCTCTCCGCTGTCCTCGAGTACCTGGAAGTTGTCGACCATGTCGAAGTTCCAGTCCCAGTCGCCGATGGTCATCGAAACCGACACGATCTCCGCGGTCGGCGATTCGGAGGTATTGGCCAGGCGGAAAATGGACGTTTCCGGGTTGGCCAGTTCCAGTTCGAACCCCAACGGAGCGGCCTGGGCCGATCCGACAACCCCCATCAACATCACACCGGCCAGCAAAGCCGGAATCATGTTCTTGCGTTTGATCATCTACTTTCTCCTTTATGACACAGATGTTGCGAGAGACGCGCCTCCGAAACGGTCAAGCGGATTATTGTACGCATTTCGCCTTAAGCGCCGGCAAGAGGAACACTGCAATTTGCCCGAAGGCGATAGCCAAGATCAAACATAACCCCCTATACACCGGACATTTACTGTATTTACCCCGCTACAGGAATAGGTGAAATTATTGAGATTCGATGAGTGGTCACTCTGTGGGAGCAGTAAAAACACCCTGCAAGTGGGTAGGGGCATCTGCCGGGATGGGTGTCGGGAGCAACTTGGCGCAAACAGCAAGCCGCAGCGCGATTCGCACCCCGGCTTGCTTTGCCATCTCAGGCGGCGTGGGTCAGAGATCGACGCGGTAGTCGTCGATTTTGACGGCCTCGCCCGGTTTGAGGCAGGCATCTTCGGCCGCGTATGCGATGTACATGGTCTCCAACGCACCGGTTGAGGAATCGATGGCTCCTCCGCCGTTGGCGACCGAGCGGAGGTACTTCAGCAGCAGGCCGATCATGTCATGGTGCGACTTGTTCGGATCGTTCGGGCTGAACACTTCGGTGCGGTCGAAGAGCGTGTCCTTGTGCTCGTGGTCGAACTTGAACAGGTGCAGCTTCTCGCCGTAGATTTCCATCTTGCAGCTGGCGGCACTGCCCACGATGGACACGCCGAACTCGTGGCCGGGCACCTGTCGCCAGTCCGGATGGAATGGCGGGATCGCCCGGTAGTAGCACGGAGCGCGGTCGTGGAAGATCTGGAAATTCGCCACCGCCCCGCTTTTTGCCCGGAGCATGAGTGTGACGTTGGACGGGACATCTTCGGGATAATACGGCAGCGGGTTCCGCGGGGGGACGAAGGCGGTGACCGACTCCATCGGCCCGAGGTAGTTGCGGAGCATGTCCAGCTGGTGGATCCCGCAGTGGAAGATGATGCCCCCGCCCTGGGAGCGGTTGAGCTTGAAGATGCTGC
>JBKHHU010000111.1:0-11435 GCA_046539045.1 Phycisphaerae bacterium | reverse complement strand
GAAGCTGTTGGCGAAATCCCCCGAGAGCAGACCCTCCTCGGACCGTGAAGTGATTGAGTGCCTGCGCGGCCACACCGCACCGAAAGCAGTCTCGGCCCAGGTTAACTGCCCCCATTGCGGAGAGAGATTGGCCTCGTTGGCATCGGTCTACTGCTGCTACTGCGGAGGTCGACTGGAAAGGGGCTATGGCCTATCGAGATGCCTGTCGTGTCGTACCCCGATCGGAGATGACATTGCAGCGTGTATTGTCTGCGGAGCCCCGTTTCCGGAAACCATTGCGAGGCTGCGACTCACCTCCGGCCCCTTGGCGGGAGAGGTATTTCGCATTCCGGCTGGTGATACCCATGTCGGCCGTCAGCAGCTCCTGCCTGGAGACCGGTCGTTGTCCCGCCAGCACATTCGGTTCACGTGGAACAAGAACGGCTTGGTTGCTCACAATCTCAAGGCTTCGAATCCATCACTGATAAACGGAGTCGCGTTGACTTCTCCCCGGCAGCTCATGGTCGGGGACACGATCGTCCTGGGTATGAGCCAGGGCATTCTGGAAACCCTTTGACAGAAAGGAGTGTGCCATGAGCGGCAGTACTTGCAAGAAGTGTTTGGGACCCATCTCGTCTTCGGATTGCTTCTGCGGATCGTGTGGGCATGACCTGCGGGGCATTGCCGACGGAGTGAAGACGGTGATCCACTCGTCTCCGGAAGCGGTCCCCTGGAGCTCCACGCAACAGTTGGAGCAGACCATCATCCAGAACCTGGAGAAAGGCATGTCCGGTGAAGGGGGAGATTGGGCATCCGAGTTCGGGATGGACCTCTCGAGTGAACAGCGGGAGGAAACCGTGATCGCCATCGATGTGTCGGGCAGCATGAGTGAGAAGCTGGCCGATGGCGAGATGAAGATCGAGGCGGCGAAGCAGGCCGCCATCACGTTTCTGAACAAGAAGACCGCCCTCGACCGGATGGATCGGGGTGCCCTGGTCGCTTTCAACCACGAGGCCCACATTCTGGTGCCGATGGTCGGCCTGTGTGATCGCCGCAGGGAGTTGATCCAAGGCATTCTCTCGCTCAGACCGGGCGGTGGAACGCACCTGCATAACGCAGCTGCCAGCTCCCAGAAGGCACTGAATCCCCAGCCAGGCATCGTATCGAGATTGGAGTGGCTGACCGACGGAAATGGCACCGACCCCCGGGCCAAGGCCCAGGAGCTCAAGGACGCAGGGGTGGTGATCGACATCATCGGCATCGGCCCCGATCCGTCCGAGGTCAATGAGGATCTGCTCCGTGAGACCGCCTCGACCATCCAGGGCCAGGTCCGGTACCAGTTCCTCAGCGACCGCAAGACGGTCATCGACCACTACGGCACCCTCGGCCACAAGAGCTGCGTGCGCTGATTCAGCCAACCTTTAACAAGAAAGGATATCACAACCATGTCCAATAGAGAACGGGATCCGATGGAGTATGACTACGGGCCGGAGGCGTTTCCCCCGATCCAACCACCGCCGGCGCAACCGCCGGGAGTGCATTGCCCGCAGGAACCGTATCCGCCGCCCCCAGTGCCGCGACGGCGGGTCTGGCAGCCATTCACGAGCTTGCGCTGGCCTTCGGATGAGTTCTGGATCTCGATGGTCGCCTTCGTCGGCCTGAGCGGCGTGCTGGTGGTCGCGATCCGGACGGTTGCGGAGGAGTGGGAGCAGATGTACGGCCCGGGAACGATGGAGACGTCGGTCCTGCAGGTGAGCACGTGGCTGATGCTGCTGTTCGGGATCTTGGCTCTGGCGACGGTGTGCTTCCGACGGAATCAGAACGGGAAGTGAGTGACGACATGGCAGCCAGACAGCTGAAGAACCCCGGGTTCGTCGAACTCGCGGCCGACTGTGGCGACAGTGGCTTCGTGCGGAACCGGTTCGTGCGTTTCGATGACGTCGAAGCCATCGGCCGGTTCCGCCGGGACCACAGGAACACCGACGTTTATGCCTCGGTCTGCAGGTACAGCAGGGCCGATCGGGCCAGCGATTTCCTCTGTCCTCTCGTGATCGACATCGATTGCGAAGGCGATCGACCGCGTGCCCGGCAGGAGTGCCTGGAGGCATGCAGATTGCTCAATGACCGGCTGGGAATTCCGTATGAAGGTCTCGGGCTGTTCTTCAGCGGCAACAAGGGCTTTCACATCGTGGTTCGGCGGGAGACCTTCGGGGATCCCGCCGGGCCCGATTTACTCGCGGTGGCCAGGAGACTTGCCAGGTTGCTGGCCCGTCACGGCTGCCCGTCGATCGACCAGGGAATCTACGACCGGGCCCGGCTGCTCCGGCTGCCCAACAGCATTCACGGGACGACGGGGCTCTACAAGGTTCCGATCGAGTACAAGGAGCTGGCCGATTTGGGCCTGGAATATGTTCTGGATATGGCCAAGGCGCCACGGGAGTTCGACTCCGCCGACATGCCGGGGGAGTGCCCCCAGGCGGCCGGGTGGCTTGCCAGGTCGTTGGATCGCATCAGAGATATCCGGGCGAAACGTTCTCGTGGTGATCGCTCGGGCTCGGCCGGCAATGGCTGGCGGATGCCCCCGTGCGTCCGCCGTGTTGAGCGGGCCGTCCTGCCCGACGGCATGCGACACGAGCTGTACTTCGCCCTGGCCCGGTTCTACGCGATCACGGGCATGGCCATGGAGGAAGCGGTCACGCGGATTCGCCAGATTGACCGCCGCAATCCGATCCGCGACCTGGACTACATCCCCCGGGCTGTTCGTAATGGTTGGAAGTATCCGGGGGTCAGCCGCTGCCGCGAGTCCTACCTCCGCCTTTTCTGTGATCCCGGTGCCTGCTTCCGGACGGACAAGGAGTGATCTGCCATGCGTGGCCGCCACCATCGACGACCGAGCGACCAGCCGCTGTTGGTGAGCCTGAAGACCGTCGCCGAGAAGGTCGACGCGCACCGGACCACGGTCCGCCGCTGGCTGCGTGAGGCCGGCATCAAGCCGGTCGCTGCGGGGCAGGGCCCGAAAGGTGCCCTTCGTTATCGGTGGAAGGAGATCCGGGAGTGGGTGGAGTCCCTCCAGGAGGCGGATTGAACGAACCCTGCGTGACGCCCCGCCGACGGGCGGGGCAACAACTGGAGCGGCCCCCGTTTCAGCGGGGGCCGCCGGCTTTACCTGGTTGAAGAACCGGTTGAGCAACCGGTTTCAAGAGGCAATCAAAGACAACGAGGAGACCAAGATGGCTTTTCAGGCAATTGGAGCGGTCGGTATGCACTGTCCCCTTCACGGGGACCGGCTGACCGATCTCACCCCCGGAGTATCCAGCCACACGTTAGTCGTCTGCGACCTTTGTGGCACGGTCATCAGAACCACTACTTGTCGTACGTGCAACTGGAAGGATATCCGACTGGAGGGCGAGTGCTCTCGCTGCGGGCAACACTTCTGCGAGGACTGTGGTCGGCGGGCCTCGATCGGCGGATACCACTCGGTGGAGCTCTGCCGCGAGTGCGATGCCGAACGCCTCGCCGAGGAGCGAGAAGCGTACGAGGAGATGGAAGACAGCGGTCCTGATCCAGAAGATGAGGACTCCGAATACGAGGACGATGACGATTTCGAGGATGATGTCGATGACCTCGATGAAGAAGAGGAGGACGAGTACGAGGATGAAGACGACGCAGAGGACGAAGAGGCTGAAGAAGATGAGGAGGATGAGGTCCGCAACGATGTCTGGCGACAGGTGATTCGGATGTCCCGGCTGCGGCGGTAGCATTCCGTAGCGACGTTGGGCGGATATGCCCCGCGTTCGAAACCTTTATATACCACGGGCCGATACCACTGCCCAATCCTCACGCGCATCGAGCGCATTTTGTGGGCAGTTGCATCCCAAGTAGCCACCCGGCGAACGGGACCTGCTGAGGATCACACGGAGACCATCCACGCGACAGCGCCCCGGTGATACCGGTCGGCCATCGCGAAGCGATTCCGACGATCCTCGACGAGACGGAGCGGGATTGGCCTCGGCCAGCCCGACTTGATGCAGTGGACTCTCTCTTCTTTTCGATCCGGGGCACTCTCCCGGTTTCCACGACACTGCGGGACCCATTGCCCGTGTTCCAGCCCCGCGAGGCCCGAAAGTCCCGCTGTAGGTTCTGCAGCATCCGCGCACACACGATCTACCCATTGAAGGCACGCCCGAGCGCGGCGAGACGTGCCTTCAAACAGCACGAATCGAGGTGACACGATGAAACTGATGACCCAGAGTATTCGACAGACAATGCCGCCACTCGGCGGACAGGACGGCCGAGGCGGCAAGGCGATCGCCCATGTGAAGTTCTTCACTCCCGACAGCTCGTGGACCTGGTATGCCACGGAGTTCGATGGCGAAGACCTCTTCTTCGGCCTGGTTGCCGGCCACGAGAAGGAGATGGGCTATTTCAGCCTCTCGGAGATGCAGAAGGCCCGCGGCCCGTTGGGTCTGGCAATCGAACGCGATCTCTACTGGAAGCCCCGGATGCTGGAAGAGATTGCCCCGGAGCTCTTCCGCGAACCGGAGGTGCAGACATGACCTGCTCCTCTTCGGCCCAGGACGCCGTCCGGGCCATCCATGACCTGCTGTACCTGGATATCACCGATGGCCGATCCATCTACGATCCGGACAAGGAATGGGACGTGGATATGCTGTCGATGATCGCCGAGATCATCGATGCCTGCATTCCGCGTCCGACCCGCCAGATGGCTGCCGAAGCGGCACCTGCGGAGCCGGTCTCCAGAGAACAGGTGGTGACTGTAACGGTTCGCGGAGGGGTGGCCGACCTGGCCGCAAAACCACCCGGCGTCGCTGTCCGCATCCGAGACTACGATGTCGACGGCGAAGACGGCGTCCGCCTCTCCCGCGATGCCGGCGGACAGCCCTGCCTGGTCTCCGAATGGCCGGCAGATGAGGAAATCGGTCCTTCCTCTGCAACACAGCCTGCATCTCGGTTATGGCGGTGCTCAACCTGCGGCCGGACGGCCCGTCTCAGCTACGAGGAGCTGGCCGGCGTCGGAACGCCCCTCTGCAGCGACTGCGACGAGGCGATGGATCTGCTGTAGCCTCGCCGTCCTTCTACCGCCCATTCGGGCATCCCCCAACCCTGACGAAAGGAGAAACCCATGCAACATGGCGCAATTTTTGCGCGCGGCCCGCCACGATGCCGGCGAGTCGCAGACACCCATTTGATCAACCCAGAACCCGAGTACGCACAGGGTGTGCGTGCCCACAACAACCAACCGAAAGGAACCAACCATGAACATTCTCTTCATCAACAACGACGGCGGCGGATTCGCGGACCACGTGGACATTCCCGAGAACACCACGGTGGAGCAGTTCTTCGAGAGCCGTCTTCCCGGCCGGGAGGCCGAGGACTACCTTATCCGGGTCAACCGCCAGCCGGTCGCCCGGGACTATCGTCTGCAGGATGGGGATCGGATCAGCATGACCCCCACCAAGATCGATGGAGCAGCCAAGGTCCTCTTCATCAACAACGATGGTGGGGGCTTCGCCGACTACGTGGATGTTCCCGAAGGCACAACGGTGCCCGAGTTCTTCGCCCGGCAGCTGCCCGGGTGCCTTCCGGAGGACTACCTCATCCGGGTCAACCGCCAGCCGGTCGCCCAGGATCATGTCCTTCAGGAAGGCGACCGCATCAGCTGCACCCCGACCAAGATCGAGGGCGCGGCGTAGTTCTGTCACCCCGCATCACTCGACGGAGGGGCGTCGCGTCACGCGTGTGACCGGCGCCCTTTCGTCATTCTTCAGAAAGGAATTCAACCATGAATGATCAAGTAAGATCCCCTGACTTGCCACGTTTGGCTGATCAGGTGCGCGATCAACTGCTGGACCTCGAGGCCCGGCGTCACGCGACCGTCGTGCAACGACTGGCCGAGCTCGAGGAGATTGCCCGACGGCTGTCTGCTGCCCGCCGAAAGCTGGCCTTCTGCCATCATCACGGCTGGAAGGCTGCGGCCAGGAGAGTCCGGTCCCGCGTCAGTATCCTGGTCAGGGACATTCCCTATTACCTCCAGAATCTGGAGCGGTCCCTGGCGGACAGCGGCATCGAGGTCCCCTCGGTCTCAGAGATTCATAAGGAATTGCGGCAGACCGACCGGGAATTCGATGGCCTGCAATGCAACCGCAGCGGGACCGCGATCTCGGTGCGGACCGAACCGATCGAACTGCGAGAGGTCTTTCTGGGGGAGTTTGCGATCCAGCTGGAGATTCCCGCCATGAATGAGCTCTCCTACGGCGGGGGCTGCCGGATCATCGCGCTCGATCCGCACCCGGCCGGTGGCAACCGGGACATCACCCATCCGCATGTCAGCGACGAGCGGTTGTGTTTCGGTGAGGCCGGGGCGGCCATCCGCCAGGCGATCCAGGCCGGGCGGCTGTGTGACTTCTTCCTGCTGGTCCGGTCGGTGCTGACTCACTACAACCCCGGCAGCCCATACGTCCCGCTGGAAGACTGGCACGGCACGCCCTGTTACGACTGCGGCTGTTCGATCAGCGACGAAGAGGCCGGCTGGTGCCGGCACTGCGAGCAGGACTTCTGCGAGGAATGCTCCAGCTACTGCTACTGCTGTGAGTCCACCCTATGTCTCGGCTGCCTGGAGACCTGCGATGCTTGCGAGGAGCCGACCTGCCCGGCCTGCCTGAGCAACTGTCCCGAGTGCGACCGGATGATCTGCAAGGCCTGTGGCGACGAAATCCTCTGCCCCTGTCACCAAGAACGAAAGGAACCCCATCATGACCAGGAACAACAAACACAGACAAGTGACCGAACAACCGCCGCGTGAGGATCAAACACCGGCCCAACCGGTTTTGCGGTTCACACCAACGGCGTGGGCGAAGCTGCTGTTCTTCCGTGATTACCAGGATACCGAGATCGGCGGGTTCGGGATCCTCGCCGAGGACGACCCGCTGCTGGTCGAGGAGTTCGTGACCGTCAAGCAGGATGTCACGATGGCCAGCGTGGCCTTCGACGACGATTCGGTCGCCGACTTCTTCGATGCCCAGGTGGACCTCGGCCGCCGGCCCGAGCAGTTTGGCCGCGTATGGCTGCATACTCATCCGGGCCACTCGCCGACTCCCAGTGGGACCGATGAGGAGACCTTCTCCCGGGTGTTCGGCAATTGCCAGTGGGCTGTGATGTTCATCCTTGCCCAGGGCGGCAAGAGTTACGCCCGGCTGCGTTTCAACGTCGGACCCGGTGGCCATGCTGCGATTCCCGTGGAGGTAGACTACTTCCGGCCGTTTGATGGCAGTGACACCGAAGCCTGGCAGGTCGAGTACGAGACGAACATCTCCACTGGCTGGGCTCGCCGGAAGGAATCGAAGGAGTGCTTCGGCTATGAAGGCGACTGTCTGGCCGCCTGCAGCTGCCCCGATGAGTGGATCGAGGAACTCGAGGCCATGGAACCCGATGAGCGACGCCTGGTGATGGCCGAACTCTCAGCCCGCCCGGATCTCTGGGAAGACTGCGAGGTGCAGGATGACTTCGAGTGATCGCTATAGCCGACAGAAGGACATCGTGCCGAGTGACCGCCTGGAGGCCTGCACGGCCACGGTCATCGGCGTTGGTGCGATCGGGAGACAGGTAGCCCTGCAGCTGGCGGCCATCGGGATTCCCTGGCTGCAGCTGATCGACTTCGACACGGTCGAGGAGTCCAACCTTGCCAGCCAAGGCTACGGAGAAGCCGACCTGGGCCGTCCCAAGATAGGCGCGACGGCTCAGGCCTGTCGGCGAATCAATAGCGAGCTGGAGATTCACACGGTTGACGGCCGCTACAGGCGGAGTTTGGAGATTGGCGATGTGGTCTTCTGTTGCGTCGATTCGATCGAGACTCGCCGGTTGATCTGGGAGTCGGTGCGGGACCGCAGCTGGTTCTTTGTCGACGGCCGCATGAGCGCGGAAGTGTTGCGTGTGCTCACGGCCTGCGGAACCAGTGGCCGGGAGCACTATCCTGGTACGCTGTTCACCGCAGCCGAGGCGTACTCAGGCTCCTGCACGGCCAAGACCACGATCTACTGTGCGAACATCGCGGCCGGCATGATGCTGGCCCAGTTCACCAAGTGGCTTCGAGGCTTGCCCGTCGAGCCGGACATCCAGCTGAACCTGCTCTGTGCTGAACTGGCAGTCTCCATCTCCTGATGTTCTCTCTTCTGCCGCGGCCGGTTCTTCTCGGCCGCGGCTTCCTCCCGACCCAGCGAGAGCTCTGTCCCGCTGATCGGTCGACGTCACATCCGGCTGCCGCACCCAGGGCAGTAATTGGTCCGCCCGAAGACTGATCGGCCACAGACATCGCAACGATGTCTCCAGGCAGCCGCACGGGACCGGCCGGGACTGACCAGCAGGATCAGCAACGCAACCAGAATGGTGATCGCCGTTCCGGTAAGATACTCGCGTCGGATGGAGGCGGCCAGATCGACGACGCCGACCCGCTCCAGCCAGGCAGCGACCAGAACGATGTTGCCAGACAGCACGATCAGACCAATCAGCCCGACCAAGGCGAGTTTCCGTATGGTAAGGGTCATGGTGTTACTCCTTGTGTTCGAGATACAATCCGTAAACCACCCCTGACCGTAGCGCGACTTGACAGATCGCGCAAGGTCTTTTCGCAGAAAATCTCACGGCGGAGAGTTCACCACCATCCGGGGGTCGCAAAGCTTTATATGCCAGGCCTCCCATGGGTCCCTCGAGTGATGATCCATGGCAAGAGGAAGACCTCCGAAGTGTCCCTACTGCGGCCAGACCCGCTCTATCCTGAAGGGTTACCGGCGGACGAAGATGATGGGCCTGCGGCGGATCCGCAGGTGCAAGCATTGTGGCCGGAAGTTCACGCCCCGCAACCAGCGACGGTTATACGAGGAAGATGTCCGGCCGGCGACGTGACCGCCATCGACGCCCCGCGAGGGCGGGCGGAGTTGTTCCGTTCGCTGGCGATCCTTCAAGGCCGCATCGAGGCCCTGCTTTCACAGGTCCGCGAGCTGTTCTATGAAGTCGTGCTTACCGGGCATCGATGCCCGCGTTGTGATGGCAGACTGAAGATGGAAAATGAAGGCCGCGCGGTGTGTGAAGAATGCGATCGGGTGATCGACCCGACCGTGGCCTTCCAACATTGCCCCCAGTGCGAGGGCAGCCTGCAACTGGTCATTCGCCGATACCGCTGCTGTTGTTGCGGCCGGGACATACCTTCCCGATTCCTGTTCGAAGGCAAGGTCTTCGATGCCGACTACTTCCGCCGCAAGATGGCCGAGTCCCGCAGGCGACGCAGCGAGACCGAGGTCCGGTTAAGGCCCAAGGTCGTGACCGCCTCCGATACGGTGACCACCGGTCCGGCCGACATTGATGCGGTGCCCGGTCTGGGGGAGGCATTGAGTCTGCTGGTCGGGCAGCCCGATCCGGAATGGGTTGAGGAGGCCAGGTCCCGCTTCGACCTGGCGGCCTGCGAGCAGCACGTCCTGCAGCACCTGGACACCGAGCCCGTCCGGCTGACGGACATTCCATTCATGGAGGACGGCAGCCGACGCGAACGGATATGGATCTTCATTGCCGTGATCTTCCTGTCCCACGCCGGCCGCGTCGAGATCCGGCAGGACTACCAGACCATCTGGGTGACTTCACGTGAAACTGACGGAAAAGGACAAACAGTTCCTGGAGACGCTGAAACAGCTGATGGCCTCGGAGGATCTCTGGGTCGATCTTCGACTTGACCGGCCGAGCTACATGGTACTTCGAGGCAACTACGGCCAACAGGTGCATCGATCCTTTCGTATGACCCGACAGGGTGTTCGCTGGCGGTTCCAGCGGATCTTCAACGACGTCTACGTCTCGGCCTTCGAGACGATCCTGTTCATCGAGAAGACCTTCGGCAGCCAACTCCGCGACAACGCCATTCGCATCAGTCGCGAGCGATACAAAGCCCGTAAGGCTCTCCGGCCAGTCTTCCGATCGGCTGACGGCCTGTTTCGCGGACAACAGCAGGGAGGCTCCCAACGATGACGTCGAGTAAGATCGATTTCCGCCACCGCCGCGTCCACGATCTGGACGACCTGTGCGACTTCCTGGAGGTGTTCTTTCCCGGTAATCGCAATCAGCAGCACGCCGCTGGCCGCATTCTGCTCTCGCTGAAAGAAGCCTGGCCGGATGTGGTCGCTTCATTCGCACCGCTGGAGCGGGAGCACGGCATCTCGCGACGCACGCTTCAGCGGACCCGAGCCAAGCTCTCTCGCCTTGGACTGATCGAACGGTTGGGGCGCCCAGGGCAGGGCACCGTGACGGGCTGGAGACTTTCCGGCCGGATGTCCGCGTCCCTGCGTCGCTTGGCCGAGAAGCTCGATTTCTGGCGCAGCGACCGGCGGCCCAGTCGAAGCGAGAAAGATGCCCTGCTTCTCGAACTTCTACATTGAAGCGAGATTGTAGCTGCCACTGGAGTTCAATGCAGAAGGAGGCCGGTATCCCGTTGTGCGCATTGTGCCTCTCAACCCCTGGTCCACCGCATTTCTCGTCGAGAAACACCCGCTGCAGCCGCTTCTGCTCGCCATCCCCGAATGACAAGGGATTCGCCCTCCGTCCATGTACTGGCCATTGCTCGTCGAGAACCCCATCTCACCGGCTCGAACCGCCGTGGAATTTGCCTTCCCGAACGTGCGAATCCGGCAATGGCCGAGTTTTCGGTGCATCGGTTTGAGAGCGTGGGTGAAGGGGCAGGGCTTTAACACATGGCCGATGGGCGGGCCTCGCGAGGACGCATGCATTCTCGTCCATTACCCCGGTTTCTGGCGACGGCAGAGCCCTGTTCATTTGTTCTCAAAAGGTAGCTTTACACCACGAAGGGTCTTCCCGCGGATTTGGATCCCTTACGAAGCCACCTTCCTGCCGCAGTCGCTGCAGTACTTGCCCCGCACCAGCAGCACATGGTCGCAGACCGGGCACCGCCGCAGCCGAGCCTTGAGCCCACGCGGGCCCACCAGCAGAACCAGCAATGCGATGATGATCGTGATGGCCGTGCCGGTCAGGTATTCCTTCCGGATGGCCCCAGCCCAGTCGATCACACCCTTCTCGTCCAACCAGATGACGACCAGCCAGATGTTGCCGAGGAGGAAGATCCCGCCGACCACCAGGTCGAATGTCCGTACTGCAAACTCCTGCGACAGCCCCTGTAAGGCTCGCATCGCACGCCTCCTTCCCCCAGCCGCAGACCACCCATAGCACTCTGTCATGGACCCACCCTCGCAAGTCCCGCGAAATCCGCGAAGGACGGGCAAGGGTTGTTCGCGTTCAAGACGAAGCCAGCCTGGAGGGGCAAGGGCGACCGGCGGGTGCACTTCGATGGCGAGGTGATTACTGTGGGCGGCATCGTCGCCAGATCGGTCTAGGCTCTGTTTGAAAACGCCAATTTGAGGCTTCGTTCGATCATCGCGAGTTTG
>JBKHHU010000322.1:0-2761 GCA_046539045.1 Phycisphaerae bacterium | reverse complement strand
CTTGGCGGGCACGCCAAGCCGGAATTTGCGGGGCCGATCAATACTCGTCCAACAATCATTCCAGATCGATTCACTTAATATTCCGAAGGAACAGCAGATTTTGGGCGACAGATTGCTTCCCGCCCTTCCGCCAGCGAACGGGCGATGTCTGCATGATTTCGCTGAAAGCCTCGTAGAACCGACTCAGGCTGCCGAATCCGCAGGCCAGGGCAATGTCCAGCACGCTGCGGGGCGTTTTCTGCAGAAGCTCGGCGGCCTTGTTGATGCGGACGCGGGTCAGGTGCTGTGTAAAGCTGGTTCCGGTAGCCTTTCGGAAATGGGCGTGGAATCGGGAGCGGCCCATATGAGCGATGGCTGCGGCTTCATCCACGCCGATGGGGTCGGCAAAATGGGCTTCGACATGCGCCAGCACGGCGCGGATCCCGGCGATGTTGCCCGGTTCGGGCCCGGCGGTGCCAATTTTGTCCTGAACGGCTGGGCAATCCAGCAGGTCCGAAAGCACGGACAGCAATTCGGCCTTCAGTTGCAGAGGCCGGCCCGGACAATGGCCGAGCGCAAGATCCCGCATGCGTAGGAAGCGACGGGTCGTAGCGTCCCGCAGTTCTCGGGGCAGATCCAGCCGATACCCGCCCGACCGGACCAGCCTGCACAGCGCCTGAACCACCATCACCCCCAGCCGGTCCACATCCTGAGCTGCGCCAAACGCCCGCCAGCGAAGTCGCATAAAGACCAGTTTCACATGCTCGTGCGATCCGGCGATGACTTGATGCCGCAACCCCGCCGGGGCCAGCAGCAAATCCCCTTCTGCAAACTCCGACGCCCGATCCGGCCCGCGGATCTCGCCGGAGCCTTCGACCACGGCAAACCACCGATGCGCCGACAGCAGACCCCAGCCGGTCGAATGCCCCGGCTGGAGGCGAACGGTTTCCATTTCGATCCCGATCTCGCCGGGTGAGGGATTCGGGATCGGTGGTCTTTCTGCATCACGCATGAGCCGAATATGGCCGGAAACCGCCTTCCTGTAAAGTAGCAATAGGACGATCCCGGAAAAGATGCCGCGCTTGCCGGAGGATATCCCCCGCCGTAGGCTCTACAGTAGAGTAACTTCGCCGTCCAATTGGTACCGACCGAAGAAAAGGAGACTGAAACATGGTCGATTTTGAAACCGGTTCCGTTCTCTATGAGAACCCGCTTGAGAAACCCTCGGACGTAGAGGGTTTCATCGCGGAGGGTTCTCCCGTGACCAGCTTCCCCATGGACGCGTTGCGTCTCGAGAATGCCATGGACCCCGAGCAGGGACAAGCCGCCAACTACCTGTTCTGGTGTCCGGAGAAGTTCCCCGCCGACATCGCAATCGAATGGGATTTCCGCCCCATCCGTGAGCCGGGACTGGCGATGATGTGGTTCTGCGCCAATGGAAAGGAAGGCAAGGACCTGTTCGATCCCTCGCTGGCTGAGCGAACCGGGGAATACCGCCAGTACCATTCGGGCGACATCAACGGCTATCACGCGTCCTACTTCCGCCGTAAGAACGTCAAACACGAGCGGACCTTCCACACCGCCAACCTTCGCAAGAGCTACGGGTTCCATCTGGTGACCCAGGGAGCCGACCCGATTCCCTCCGTGATCGATATTCTGGACAGTTACCACCTGCAGATCATCAAGTGCGGCCCGCACATCCGCTTCAGCGTCAACGATCTGACCCTGTACGAGTGGGTGGACGAGGGTGGAGCAACCGGCCCGGTCCACGGTGAGGGCTATATCGGATTCCGCCAGATGGCCCCGCTCATCGCCGACTACTCGAACCTGATCGTGCGCAGCGTCTCGCTCAAGTAGAACGAGCGATTCCACGAATTCTGAAAGAGAAAAACGGATGAAACTGCCGTTGTCCGAGACAACCGAAGGGCCGGTTTTCGATCGAGAAAACCCCTGCGACATCAACGATGCCGCGTTTGCCGATTGGGAAGCGCCGCTCGTCTGGCACCACCAGCCGAGTTTCCTGCTGGTCGACAACTTCTTCAAAGGCAACAGATGCCTCCACTTTGCCTTCGAAAAGCGCGTGCCGGAAGTCGTCTGGCAGAAGGGCTGGCACCTGTGGTACGACAACTGCGTCGTCCACAAAAAACGCTTTCGCGACGGGGTGCTGACCGGAACCTTCGCCTTCGAAGAGGTGACGGCGGGGTACACCGCAGACAATCTCGAACACGTCAGGCCGTGGATCGGCATGGTCGCCCGCATGCGCGATGTCCGCACATACTACTTCTGCTGCCTGGAATTCCCGAACAAGGTGGTGCTATACCGCCGGGAAGACAAACAGTGGACCGTGGTCGCCGAGCAGCAGGTGCACCTGGACGTCTTCACCGCCTACACGCTGAAGATGGAGATGCAAGGCGAGATGTTCCGCGTGTGGCTGGACGGGACGCTCATGTTCACCGCGGCAGACTATGGCCTGAGCGACGGATGGTGCGGCATCCGAGCGACATGCACGAGTTTCGCTACGGATTTCGAGATCGACGGCGAGCCGGTGCAGACGGTTGTTGAGCCGGCCGCCCCGGGAGACAAGGCTGCCGGCGATGTTTCCCTTCCGGAAGCGGCAGTGATCCGCGATATCGACTGCTCGAGGTTCGGCAATCTCAGCAAGACGATCCGCCACAATGCGACCATCACGCCCGGCTGTTTCGCCCACGGCGAGTCGCCGCAACTGCTGGTGGATCTGTTTGACGCTCCGGACGGCAGTTCGCACGTCCTCCTGGATACCGAC
>JBKHHU010000321.1:0-2762 GCA_046539045.1 Phycisphaerae bacterium | reverse complement strand
AACCGAGGGTCGAGCGGCCCCGCCACCAGTGCTGTCCTTGCGATTCCCTTGTGGAACTCTCCCGCAAGGGCATACCGGAAGGGAATCACGGTGTTGCCCTTCCGGTCGATGTAGCCCCATTTCCCATCTTTTTCCACAGCCGCAAGCCCTGGCCTTTACCCACAACGAACCTCGTGACAAGTTCATTCCAGTTGGGCAAGTCGAAAGCCGCAGCACAGGTTCTCCAACGTAAGCATGCTGCGCCACAGAATCTCCACGCCCGGCGGACCGTCGTTCTTGCGGTCGAGGTAGCCGCCCAGGCGTGCTGCCAGTCTGATGAACCCGTCGAGGCCCTTCGGAATTGGTGCCCTGCGCGTCCTTGCGAAGCACTTCAGGACCTCGATCTGCTCGTCGGAGAAGAGGATTTCGGGCGGCAGGTCGGGCTCTTCTCGCCCCAGCAGAACCATCAGCATGGCGCGCCATGAGATGACAATGTTGATCGCGAGGATGCGTCCCAGTCTTCCGGCCTGGCGGTGCGCTGCGTCCTCGGCCCGGCAGCAGGTCTTCAGCGCCCTGTGCCATTCCTCAATACGCCAACGCTTGGCGTAGCAGCTGAACACGTACTCAGCTTGCTGCTCGTTCTCAACGTTCAGAGTCGTCAGCAGGAACCACTCAATGGGTTTGCTGCCGTCTGCCGGCTTATCTCTCTCCCTCAGGTGAATGATTGAGACTTCGACCGGGGCCTTTTTGCTGCTCAGGCCGTATTCGGGCGGCAGAAGCGAGGTCCGGCAATATCTCACTTCTAGGGTTGCGCGGCGTTTCTTTCGTGCCGGCTGTGCTTTGGTTCTGCCATTTTTCGGTCTTCGGCTTTTGCGGGGGATATCAACCGGCAGCAGGAACTTCAGTTCGGTATTGCGAACGAGTTCAAACAGCGCGGTTCCCGAATCGGTACGCCGGTTGTGTTTGGCACGAACGATCAGTTCGTCGCGTCCGTCTGCAGCCCAGGCGCTGAACAGTTCGAAGAAGTCGCCTTCCCGATCCATCACATGGATGACACGGGTATCATCCAGTTCTGCGGTCAATTCGGTACATTTTCTGAGCGAGGTGATCCAGCGGAACGTCTCCTTCTCCTCGATCGGGATATAACGCGGGTCCTTCTTCTTTCCTTTGCGCTTGAGTTCCGGCGGATACAGTTTCGTGTGCAGGATGCCCAACGGCAGTCCGCTTCCGGCGCTCGCCGCCAGGCTGGTGTGCAGCCGAAGGCCCCTGGTTTTGGTCCCGGTCTGGTTCGTGCCGATAACCCCCAGTGCTTCGCAACTCTCCAGGGTCGAGTAGTTCAGATCGGTTGTGTCGTGAATGCAGAGCACGTCGTCCAGCCCGTTCATCCGACGCAGCGTGCAGTCCCGGTGCGGCTGCAAAATCGACTGCATGCTGATCTGCGACTCGTCCGGGGCATCGATGAAACGATAGAAGCCGGCCAGAGCGGCACGGTCTCCCCGCGCGGCCTCCGAAAAGGCCTTCCCGACAGAAGCTCCCTTTGTCTCGGCGATCGTGATCAGTCGTTTCTCAAGACGCTTGTCACCCAACAGTGCACCCCCGAACTCTGTACTCGCCCAACTGTCGCTGTCCACGACCTCGGTTATGCCGAGGGCTGGGTAGCGTACCGGCTCCGAGGTGCCAAGATAACCGCGGAAATCCCGATCCAAAACATAGACGTAGATATCCTTGATCGATTTGTCGCCCCTGCCGGAGCGCCCCTTGCGACCCCGGCCGCAGGTCGAACCCACCGGAACCCAGTTTGCCGCGCGGTAGCAGGTGCCGCGGTGCTGTGCGGGATCGACAAAACTCTCCAGCAACCATGGTCGATACCCGTAGCGTTGCTCAAAGTCCTCGGGAAACGACCGACAGACCATGCCGAGGGCTTTTGATGCGAGGTTGGCGCAGTTCACCCCGGGACGAATGAGAAACCGGCTCATGCACACAACTTTGTCCAGGTGGGCGTCCCGCCCCGAAGCATCCCAGCCAATCCACCGGTCACGGCTTTGCAGGTAAAGAGCCGATGAACCGAAGCCGAAGGCCCCGAGGCAACCGTGCTCTGACATCAGCAGGTAGCGCATCTGACGACCTACCAGAGGGCCGTCCCCGAGAGGGTGCTCGCGAATCATCAGCTCGTTCCACAGCCGCAGATCCTCATCTGAGTCAACCGGCACAACGGCCAGTTGACCGATTTGATCCACCCGCGCGGGAACGCAGTCTGGAGGCGCCACTGCATGATCAAGTCGTCGAGCCTCGCGGCCCCCGAAGCGCATCGACCGTGAGGCCGGCAACGTGAAACAGCCTTCATCGGCAAGAGCACGAAGCCCCTTCAGGCAGCTGCCCCGCTGGGGCTGTCCTCGCGGATCGGTCAAACCGAACCGCTCGCAGAGCGCGTCCGCAATCGCTGTGCGGGTTGGCAGAGAACTATCCTCTACCGCCGCCTGGACCTCGGGAAGACGCTCCCGCAGAACTCGCTTCACTTGACTCTGAACGAACATGTCGACAAATATAGATGCAGCCGGCAACTTGTCCAGTCAGAGTTATGTGCAGAGGCCAGGGCTTGGACTGTCAAGGCCCAGACGCCTGAGGAGGTCTCTGCCTGCCGAGCCCGCCTCGAGGCCGGTGCTGTAGAGCTCGGCGGTGCGGTCAAGGATCTCGGCAGTTCGTCCTGCCGGTGGCAGGTCGCTGGAGGCGGGTGTGGCTCTGGCACTCATGGCCGGACTCCTGTGCTGCGGCCCGGGGCGGAA
>JBKHHU010000320.1:0-2788 GCA_046539045.1 Phycisphaerae bacterium | reverse complement strand
ACCTCGGGTTGGTTTACTGATCGATACGTCCACGGGTTTCGGCCGGGAGGCACTGCAGGGGATCGCCGAGTACATTCGCACGATCAACAAATGGTCATGTACGCTCGGGCCCGGGAGGGCGGACCAGTTCCCCGAAGGGATGCGGCGATGGGAAGGCGACGGGATGATCGTCACCGTCCGGGGTCCGTCGCTGCTCAAACCGCTCCGCGCCAAGGGGCTGCCGACGGTCAACCTTACCCACGAGCTTCCTGATATAGGCATGCCGCAGGTTCTCAGCGACGATGTCCGGGTGGGACAGCTGGCGGCAGAGCATTTCGCCGATCGCGGACTGCGGCAGTTCGGGTACTTCGGTCTTCGGCAGGCTGAGTACTGCCGCATGCGGTCCGAGAGTTTCCACCGTCACGCCGAGAGCCTCAGCCGGGCGTGCCACATCCTGCCCCGCCTGAACTGGAAACACGAAGACTGGCCGCGATTCCGCCGCGTCGCATCGGAGTGGATTACCTCTGTGCCCAAGCCGATCGGGGTGCTGGCTGCGGATGACGTGCTGGCTCGCACGCTGGTGGAGGTCTGTCACTCACTGGAGCTTCGGGTTCCGGACGATGTATCGGTGGTGGGCGTAGACAACGACCCGGTGTTCTGCTCGCTGGTGGACCCGCCGCTGTCCAGTATCGACCCGGATGCGCGCAGACGCGGCTACGAGGCAGCGGCCCTGCTTGACAAGCTGATGAACGGGCAATCGCCGCCCGAAGAGCCCATCCGTCTGGCCCCGCGTGCCCTGATTGCCCGCGGCTCCTCAGACCTGGTCGCCTCAGCCGACCCGGACGTGGCGGAGGCTCTGCGATTCATACGCGACAACGCGCACAAGCCCATTACCGTCGCCGACGTGGCACGAGCAGCCACGATCTCCAGACGAGCCCTGGAGATGCGGTTCAAGGACCAGTTGGATCGCCTTCCGGGCGCTGAACTCCGCCGCGTACGCCTGGAACGGGCTCAGTCCCTCCTGGTGGACACGGAACTGGACCTCAAGCAGATCGCCGCTCGCACCGGTTTGCCCAACAGCAAAAGCCTGTGCGAAATGTTCCGCCGCGTCGTCGGAACCACGCCCATGACTTTCCGGAAGCGGTTCGGTAACTCGTGAGAGATCGACCACCGGTGCGCTATCGGCCACGGTGTGTATTGCGCTGCTGCCAGACCCCGCCTCGGAGCAACTCCCATCGGACAGCCGGTCCTACTCCCCCCGCATCACGACGTCCCACAGGCCGGCGCGACTATTGCATTTTGCTTGCCTGCCACGCACCTCAAATTGCATAATGCACGATTAGCCGGGGCGACAGAGGAAGGAGAGAAGCATGATGGCCTGTGACACACCAAGCTCACGCCGGGAAATGACGATTCTCGATTCGGTCAACGAGGGGGTTTTCACAGTGGATCCCGAGTGGCGGATCACTGCCTTCAATCGGGCCGCGGAGAGAATCACGGGGGTATCCCGGCAGCAGGCGGTCGGAAGCTTCTGTTGCGATGTGTTCAGAGCGAACATCTGTGAAAAACGCTGCGCCCTGCGACGAACGATGGCCGATGGCAAACCGATTGTCAACGCGACGGCCCATATCGTCAACCAGCAAGGCCAGCGGATCCCGATCCGGCTGGCGACCGCCCTTCTGAAGGACGCCCGGGGCAACGTGGTCGGAGGCGTGGAGACGTTCCAGGATCTGACGCAGGTCGAGCAACTGCAGAAGGAACTGCAGGCCCGCTACAGCTTCGAGGATATCGTCGGGCGAAGTGCGGCCATGCGGCACCTGTTCGAGATTCTGCCTCAGATCGCCGACAGCAGCAGCACGGTGCTGATCGAGGGCCCCAGCGGCACCGGCAAGGAGCTGTTCGCCCGGGCCATCCACAACATATCGCCGCGGAAAGCCAAGCCGTTTGTCGCAGTCAACTGCGCAGCGCTTCCGGATACGCTACTGGAAAGCGAGCTTTTCGGCCACCGCGCCGGAGCGTTCACCGATGCCAAGCGGGACAAACCCGGGCGGTTTGCGCTGGCTGAGGGCGGCACGATCTTCCTCGACGAAATCGGGGACATCTCGCAGGCGATGCAGGTTCGTCTCCTGCGCGTACTCCAGGAACGAATCATCGAGCCGCTCGGCAGCATTGAACCGATCCCGATCGACGTACGGGTGATCGCCGCGACTAACCGGGATCTGGCGGAACTGGCCCGCCGGGGCGATTTTCGGGAAGACCTGTACTACCGTATCCGCGTGGTCCACCTGGAACTGCCGAGCCTCAAGCAGCGCCGGGAAGATATCCCGCTGCTGGTGGACCACCTGATCGCGAAATTCAACCGCCTCCAGGACAAGCACATCGCGGGAGTGTCCGATGGGGTCCTTGCTCAGTTGATGGACCACGACTACCGAGGGAACGTGCGAGAACTCGAGAACATCATCGAGCAGGCATTCGTCCTGTGCCGCGGCGAGATGATCGAACTGAACCATCTGCCCCCCGAACTCCGCCCGACCTCACCGACCGGCACTGCCCCCGGCCGGCCCATGACCCTCAAAGCCCTGGAAAAGTTGTTCATCACCGAAACCCTCCAGCGAAGAGACGGCAATCGCAAGCTCGCCGCCCGGGACCTCGGCATCAATGCCAGCACGCTGTACCGGAAGATCAAAGCCTACAGGATCGACACCCCGGATACCGACGGCCGGGGATCCAGACAGTGAGCCAGGCCTTAGAGTCAGTGACAGAAGTAATTTCTTGGTTCAGCGTCGGCGAAAGCGTTCCTGACAAGGAC
>JBKHHU010000014.1:0-33155 GCA_046539045.1 Phycisphaerae bacterium | reverse complement strand
CTGCGTGGCCTTCGTGACTTAAAAAAACTCTGTGCCCTCTGTGCCCTCCGTGGTTCACCCACCACGGTCAGAGGAACCGTTCTTGATTCGTTCGGGCGGTAACCATACGCTACACGCGGCAGTGCCTGAAACACGGGCGCCGTCGCGTTTTTCATTGCAGGAGCAGGGCCATGACACTGACGGTGCAGGGTTTTCAGGACTTCATCAGGCAGCGGTATTTCGATACGGACTCCAAGCGCGGCACGCCGGCGACGTTCATGTGGCTTGTGGAGGAAGTGGGCGAACTGGCCACCGCCCTGTCCGGTGACGACCAGGCCAACAAGGAAGAGGAATTCGCCGACGTCTTCGCCTGGCTGTGCACGCTGGCGAACATCAACGACGTCAACCTGGAAAAAGCACTGGAAAAGTACACCGTCAACTGCCCCGAAGGGCATAAATAGCCCCCCGGACCGCACCGGCGCGTCGCCACGCCGACGACGACCCGGACAATTGACACCCACCGCCCCGGCGGAGATACTGGACCACCATGGGAATCTTACTGGACGTAGCGTACGGTGCCGGCATGATCGCGTTGAGCCCGATGATCGCCTGGCGGATGATCCGCCACGGACGATACCGCGAAGATGTCGGCCAGCGGTTCGGATCCGCCCCGCTCCGGCACGGTCTTCAGCCGACGATCTGGGTCCACGGCGTGAGTCTGGGCGAGATCAATGCTGCGCGGACGCTGGTGGACGAGCTGCACTCCCAACTGCCGGATTACCGCGTGGTGGTCTCGACCACCACCGAAACCGGGATGGAAGCGGCCCGCAAGCACTTCGCCGAGGACCACCTGGTCTTCCGCTGGCCGCTGGATTTCACCGTCTCGGTCGGTCGGGCACTGGACCGCATCCGCCCGGCGATGGTCGTTACGCTCGAGGGGGAGGTCTGGCCGAATTTCCTGGCCGCCTGCAACAAGCGGAACGTCCCCGCCGTGGTGGTTAACGCCCGCATCAGCAGGGACAAAGGCTATCCCCGATACAAGAAGCTCGGCCCGCTGGCCCGGCGCCTGTTCAACCGGCTGACGGCCATCGGCTGCCAGACCGAAGGCTACGCCGAACTGTTCGCGAAGCTGGGCGTGGACGAAAGCAAACTGCACGTGACCGGCATGCTGAAATTCGACACCGCCGTCGTGGCCGACCGCATCGACGGGCAGGACGAACTGGCTGCGGCTGTAGGCATTACCGAGAAAGACGCGTTGATCGTCGCCGGCGGGACCGGGCCGGACGAGGAACGCCGGCTGCTGGACGTCTACAGGAAGGTCAAAGAAGCCCACGCCGACGCGAAACTCGCCATCGTCCCGCGGAAACCGGAGAGGTTTGACGAGGTCGCCCGCATTATCGCCGATGCGGGGTTCCACCTCATCCGCCGCAGCGAACACCCCGACCGCAGCACGCCGGAAAGCAGCGACGAGGCGGTCATTCTCGGCGACACGATGGGCGAACTCCGCAAATTCTACTCGCTCTCGACCGTCGCATTCGTCGGCAGGTCGCTCGTGCCGATGGGAGGTTCGGACATGATCGAAGCGGCAGGGCTCGGCAAACCCACCTGCTTCGGGCCGCATACGTTCAACTTCCCCCAGGCCGACGAGATGACCGAACACGGCTGCGTGCGAGTAGCGGACGCAGACGAACTGGCCGCCCTGCTGACCCGCTGGCTCGCCGAGCCCGACAAGGCAGCCGCCGCCGGACGCGAGGCGCGGGATTTCGTCGCCGACCGGAAAGGGGCGACCAAACGCAACGTGGCCATGATCTGCCGGATCCTCGACCGCGTCCCGGCCGTGCGAGACGGCTCCATCGCCACCGACCGCATCGTCAACGAATCGACCCCGACCCAGGCAGACTGACCATGCCCGACACCGCCATCCGCAACGAGATCATCGCCAACGCCACCAGTATCGTCGTGAAGGTCGGCACCAACGCCATCACCGACGCCGGCGGGCGGCTGGATACCGGGGTGGTCAGCGCGCTGGCCCGGCAGATCGCCCGGCTGATGAAATCCGGATGCTCCGTCACGCTCGTGGCCAGCGGGGCCATCGGAGCAGGGCTCGCCGAGCTGGACCTGCCCGAGCGCCCCAAAACCCTCCCGCTGCTGCAGGCGTGTGCCGCCGTCGGCCAGTCGCAACTGATGCGGGCCTTCCAGAACGCCTTCAAACGCCACGGCGTGCGCGTCGCCCAGGTGCTGGTCACGCGGGATTCCTTCGAAAATCGCACCCGCTATCTCAACATCCGCAACACCCTCGGCGCCCTGGCCGACTACAACGTCCTGCCGATCATCAACGAGAACGATGCCGTCAGCGTCGACGAAATCCGCTTCGGCGACAACGATGTCATCGCCGCACTGGTGACCAACATGATGCGGGCCGAACTGCTCGTGCTGCTCAGCGTGATCGACGGCGTGATGAAAGACGGCCGCGTGCTGGACATGATCGAGCAGGTCGACAAAGATGCCCTGGCCCTGGCCGACGACCGCAAAAGCCGCCTCGGCTCCGGAGGCATGGCCAGCAAGATTGCCGCAGCCGGGCTGGTCACCAAGGCCGGCGAGACAGCCGTCATCGCCAACGCCCGGATGAAAGACGTCCTGACGAGATTGAAAAGCGGCGAGAAGATCGGCACGGTACTCTTCCCGGCCAGACAGAAGCTCTCCAGCCGGCGGCGATGGATCGGCGCCGCAAGCCGTCCGCAGGGCAAACTCACCCTCGACGCCGGGGCCGTCCGCGCCATCACCCAACGCGGAAAGAGCCTCCTGCCCTCGGGCATCACCGAGGTTATCGGCAAGTTCCAGAAAGGCGCCACCGTCTCTCTCATCGATGCCGACGGCACGTCCGTCGCTCGCGGCCTGAGCAATTACTCCGCCGATCAGGTCCGCCGGATCAAGGGCCTGCGGACCAGCCAGGTCGCCCGCACCCTCGGCGACAAACCGTACGACGAAGTCGTCCACCGCGACAACATGGTCCTGCTCTAGGGCGCTATGCTCCGGCTCGCAGCCGCTTGAGCACCAGCGAGAAGACGAGCCAGAACGCCACCGCACCCACGGAAACCAGCAGCACCTGCCAGCCGCCCCAGATCGCCAGCAGCGGAATCGCGAAGCTCGTCCACAACCCGCCGCCCATGAACGGCTCGTGCAGGATCTGCTTGTAGGCGAAGGCGTCCGCGGCGTCCGTTTCGTAGTCCGGATCGACCGCACGCAACAGCAGCAGCCCCGTAGCGGTGACGCCCATCGACTGGCCCATCTCCGCGATCGAACGCTCAAACCACGCCCCGGGCAGCATCCTCCGGGCCAGGACCGTCACGCAGAAGATATTCCATGCCACCCCCGCCACCATCAGGATCATGAACGGGATCCAGCTTTCCAGAACCACGTTCAGGCGGATCACCGCGATCGCCGCGACGACCAGGAAATCCAGCGACGTATTCTGGATGCGGCGCGTCAGCCCCAGGTCGATGATCTTGTGCTTGTCGAACTTCTGCTCCAGCAGCTGAACCACCAGCCCGCCGACCATGCACAGCGGGAACAGCGGAATCGACCGCAGCAACGTGTGGACCGCGCTGTCTTCGGCGGCCAGCAGACCCGCAAGACCGACCAGCCCCAGCTTGATCAGGTACCCGATCAGCACCGCCAGGCCGACAATCGCAACGTGCAGCGTCAGGCTTTCTATGGCGTCGGACCGCACCGTCAGCCGCCCGGCGCTGGGCCGGCTGCCGACGGGGATGATCCCCACCACGTCGTCTTCCGGAGACGCACCCGGGGCAACTTTCCGCGCGGTGTACCCGCGTCGGACGGCCCAGTTGATCAGCACCATCCCGAAGACGATCGCGCTGCAGACCCCGAACGTCGCGCTGGTCAGCGCGAAGGAGCCGCCCTCTTCCCACTCCAGCTGGCGGAAGGTATCCTGCAGGCCTCCGGCCGTGCCGTGCCCGCCCTCGAACCCGACCGGCAGGATCCCGCCGAACATGTTCGGCAGCCCGAAGATCGGCCCCAGCAGCAACACCACCAGTCCCACGCCCACCACGTACTGCCCCCACGCGACGGTCTGCCCGTAGGCAAGCTGCGGGGCGCTGCGTCGCCAGATGGTCCGCAGACCCGGAAGCGTCACGCCCAGAAACAGGCAGGCGAAGACGACATTGATCAGGAAACCGGGCAGCTTGCCCGCCGTTGCGATCCACTCCGCCGGGAGCGGGTTGCCCGTCGCTTGGGCGACCTGCACAACCGCCAGCCCGAGTACCCCGCCGATCACGGCAGAGGGAATGTACAACCACTGCAGCGGTTTGATCAGCGTCCGCAACAGATGCCCGGCCCCGACGAGCAGACTCAACGCAATGAACAATTCAACCATCGGCCTCTCCTTTGTCGCGCTGCCAGAGTCTCGGTCCGATGCCTGATATACCCCATCCGGCCACGCCGGGCAAGCGGCCGCGCACGATCGAGGCCCGCTTCGCGAAGGAAACGCTCCCTCGAAGTGTCCACTCCGGGAGCGGTCGTCAGTCGATGCTCATCGCCAGCGTCACCGGCCTGGACGCCACCGGCGTACCGCCCGGCGGATAGTAGCGGGCGACCAACGTAATCGCCTTGGTTCGGGGCATCTTCTCGCCCCAGTCCAGCTGCATCGAATAGCCCCACCCGACGACGTTCTTGATCAGGTATCTCCCCAACCGGCTGCCCGGAAACGTCCATTTGTGGTACACCGGCGCCTGCTCGACCTGCGACTCGCTGACGTCTCCCTCAAACAGCAGCACCTCCAACGTCCCGCTGACGGTCACCGGCTCGGGCTTGTTGGCCCGGAAGAAAAACACTCGAACCGCAAACCCGTCCGGACCCTCCTGCTCGTCCAGGTTCACCGGCGTCGCCCGCGACTGGAGAAGGATCTGGTTGATCCTCGACTCCGGTTTCGGCGGTTCCGGCCGGGAGTTCATCCCGTTGGGCCGGCAGCCGATCAGCGCCACCGCCAGCCCCAGGCAAATCGCACCAAGCAGAACGGCTTTCATCGACTACTCCTTGCCCTTCGCCGCGGGCTTCGATTCCTCGTTTTCCTTCGGCGTGTTGTTCTGCCGCTCCGGTGTGTTGTTCCGCTCCGGAGGAACCTGACGCATCTTCCCGCCGCCGATCTTCCATTCCTGATCCAGCGGGAACGGCTCGGCCGAACCTTCTTCCCCGCCGTTGGGAACGACCTCCTCCCAACTCGACCGCAGGATCTGCCGCTGTCGTGGTGATGCGTTGTCGATCACCTCCATCGTCGGGTTCAGCATCGCTTTGCGACTCTCCTCGCGCTTGAGGTTCAGACGGTTGATCTGCCGGGCGGACATCCTGCGGGCGTCTTCCGGCGTGCGGATGATCTCGGGAGTCAGGATGATCAGCAGTTCCGTCCGCTCCTTGATCCGACGCGTCTGCCGGAACAGGTTCCCGATCAGGTACAGATCGCCCAGGACCGGGACCTTCGACTCGCGGTCCTCGTCCCGCGTTGTGATCAGTCCGCCGATCACGATCGTCTGGCCGTCCTTGACGTTCACCGTCGTCTCGGCCGAGCGGGAATTGATCACCACCGCGTTGACGTTCTCGGATACCTGCACGTTGGATTCCGACAGCGAGGAAATCTCCGGAGCGACGTCCATCTTCACGAACCCGTCGTCGTTGATCCGCGGCGTGACCGTCAGGTTGATGCCGATCGGCTCGTACTGGATTGTGTTCAGCGTGGTTCCCTGGTCGGTGACGCGGGACTCGCGAATGAACGGCACGCGCTGGCCGATGTTGATCCGCGATTCCTTGTTGTCGATGGCGAGAATCTGCGGCCGGCTGAGCACCTCCAGCCGCCCCTGCGACTGCAACGCGTGCAGGAACAGGTTCAGATCGCCACCGGTGACGCTCATGCTGAACCCGCCGTTGGAACTGGCGGTGGCATTGACGCCGAAATTGGTACCGGTTTCCACCGTCTTGTCGCCGCTGGTGGTGGTGTAGTTCCAGTCCAGCCCGAGATCGGTCGTATCGTCCAGGGCGATCTCCGCCAGCAGCACGCGGATAAGCACCTGCGGCGGGGCCTTGTCCAGTTGCAGCATCATCCGCTCGATGGTCTGGAAGTACCGCGGGCTGGCGGAAATCAGCAGGGTATTGCCCACCGGCTCGGCAACGACCGCCACCTCGCGTTCCAGCAACCGCTGGGCGGCGCCCATGCGGTCCTCACCGAGGGTCGTCCGCAACCGCGTCAGTTCCTGATCGAGGAACGAACGCAAGGCGGTCTGGATGTCGGCCGCCTGGGCGTTCCGCGGATGGTAGACCTTGTTGATCCGCTCCTGCGCGGGAGACGAATCCAGCTCCTCGATGATCTTGGAGCACATCGCCACGTACTGCTCGGTCCCGCCGATCAGCAGGCTGTTGGTCCGGCTGTCGACGGTGACCGTCAGGGCTTTCTGCTCATCGGTACCCACGGTCGCCGCCGGGCCGACCGCCTTTGCCGGCTGGGTGCTGGTCAGCGTGTAGCGGACCGCACGCGTGTCGTTCCCGCCGGTGCTTTCCAGGGCGAACAGGCTCGTGAGCACCTCGGCCATGCGACTGGCCTGGGCGTTCTGCAGGGCAAACACGCGGATTTCCGCCATCTTCGGGGCGGTGGAGTCCAGGGCCCTGATGAGGCTGTCCAGCAGCGGCATGGATTCCACCGGCGCGGAGATCACCAGCGAGTTGGTTCGCGGGTCCGGTGTGATCAGCACGCCCTGCTGCAGGGCGCTGGTGATCAGTTCCTCTCCGCCCTTGCTGCGGGTGATGAACTGCAGCAGCATCTGGCGGTTGGCGCTGGTCTCGGTCGGCGAGGCCGGCTTGCTGGTCAGCGTGTCGGTCAGGATCTGTGCCAGTTCCGGCGCCTTGGCGTTCTCCAGCGTGAACACGCGGATCTCGGCCACGCTGGTGACGTCTTTGGTGTCCAGCTTGGCTACGAGTTTCTCGATCCGGGCCATGTCCGCCTTGCCGGCGGAGACGACCACCGCGTTGACGCGTTCGTCCACGCTGACGGTCACGCCACCGGTGCCCTGCTGGGCCTCGTAGAAGCTGCGGATGACCTCGGCCACGCCCGCGGCGTCGGCCTTCTTGAGCGCGAAGACCTTGACGCTCTCGGCGTTGCCCGGTGCGGTATCCAGCTTCTCGATGATCTCGCCGGCCAGCTTCATGTCCTCCGGGCTGGCACCGACAAGCAGCGAGTTGCTGCGCGTGTCGGCGATGACCGTCACCGCGTCCTTGGTCTGCCCGCGGGTGACACGCTGATCGAACAGCTGCTGCAGCGTCGGCTGGAGCACTGCCGCGGTCGCCTGTTCCAGCGGGAAGACCTTGAACGTGCTGGCAGCGACGATCTGCTCGCCGTCGAGCTTCTTGATCATCCGCTCGATGGCCGCGAACGATTCCCGCGAGCCTGCCACCAGCAGCGTGTTGGTGCGGGCGTCGGGGATGATCGTCAACGGGAGCGATCGGCCGGACGACCCGGCGGTCATTTCCGCCTGCCGCTTGGACTGGAAGAAACCCTCCAGCGTCGGGGCCAGCTTCGTCGCATCGGCCCGCTTGAGTTCATAGGTGCGGATGTCGCCGAACTCCGAATAGTCCTCGCTGCTGTCGAGCTGGTCGATCAACCCGCCGATCAGCTTGAGATTCTGCGGGCTGGCACTGACGATAAGCACATTCGTCCGCGTATCGACCGCCACGGAAATCTTCTCCCGGGCAGCGACCAGCGGATTGTCCTGCGCCGCAGCCGCTCCGGGCTTGTACAGGCCCTGGCTGATGAGATTCTTGAGCACCTCGGAAATCCGCGTCGCGTCGGCCAGCGTCAGGTGGAACAGCTTCACTTGGGCGGTCTGCTCGGACGGCTCGAGGTCGACCTTCGTGAGCAGATCGCGAAGGAGGATCATGTTCTGCTTGTTGGCACTGACGACCAGGGCGTTGGCCAGCGGGTCGGCCTCGACATTGACCACGTTCTGCGGCGCCGGCGTGGTGCCCTCCGGCGCCATGCTCTTGAGACGGTCGGCGAAGATCCGCTCGATCATCGGAGCGACGGCCGTCGCGTCGTTGTGCTGCAGCGGGATCACCTCCAGCCGCACGCTGGGGTCCTTCATCTCCACGTCCACCCGCTTGAGCAGCGACTCGATGACCTTGAAGGTCTTGTCACTGGTGGACACGATCAGCGTGTTCGTGCGGGTGTCGATGGTGATGTTGGGCTTGTCTTCGGCCCGGAGCAGTTCCTGGTTGGCGTTCTCGTAGAGGTTGCCGAGCATCTGCCGGACGGTACCCGCGTCGGCGTGGTCCAGCGGGTAGAAGCGGACGGTGTCCATCGTGCCCGGCCGGGGGATGTCGATCGCCTTGACGACGTCCGCGATCAGCGGCATGACATCCGACCGGGCTGCGACGACGAGGATGCTCGCCGCCTCGTCGGCCTGGATAACCAGTGCCTCGCGCGTCTTGGGCCTGGTGGTGGTTTTGGGCAGTTTGCCCTTCATGGCCGTGCGAAGACGCGTGACCTGCGTGCGAAGCCCTTCGGTACCTTCCTGCGGGGTTGCTTCGGCGAAGACCTGCGAGAGCATGCCCGCTGCCTGGGCGGCGGGGGCATGTTCAAGCTTGAACAGCTTCACCTCGGTGGTGATCTCGCCCTTCTCACGGTCGAGATCCCGGACGATGCCCTCCGCCAGCGCGACCGATTCCATCAACCCGCTGACGACCAGCGAGTTGGTCCGCAGGTCGGCGGAGACGTTCAGCGGATGGACCAGAGCCTTACCGGCGGTGGTTTCCGGCTCGGCCTTGCCTTCCGTGCTGGTGCCCTTTTTGCCGGCCAGCCGCTCGCCCTGCGTGAAGACGTCCTTGAGGATATTCATCACCGACTGGGCGTCGGCGTTGCTCAGATGGATCAGGCGAACGACGGCACCCTCGGTGATCGGAACGGTGTCGAGCACCTCGACAATCGACGCCATCGCCTTGAGGTTCTCGGTCGTGCTGGCGACGATCAGGCTGTTGGAGCCGGGCTGGCCCTTCTGTTCCGGATCGGACGCAATCTTGATCGGCTTGCTCAGGTCCAGTTCGGGGATCTTCTCCGCTACGGCGCTGCGAACCCGCAGACGCTTGATCTGCTCCTGCAGGGCGCGGGCGTCGGGCGTCACCTCGTTGTCGCTGGTCGGACGCAGCATCTCGCGAAGCACGCGGGCCAGGCCCGGCGCGTCGGCAGCCTTGAGGGGCAGGATGAGCATCTGCGCCTCGGCCAGCTCTTGCGGAGCGGCCTGGTCGAGCACGCGGATGAGCTTGTCGACCTGGTCGAACACGGTCCCGCGAGCGGTGACGATGATCGACCGCGTGCGTTCGTCGGCCTGCACGTCGATCGTCTCGTCCGGGCGGACGTTCTTGATCTGCGCGAGCATCTTCTGCAGCACCGGTAGGAGCTTACCCGGCTGGGCGTGCTCCAGCGCGTAGACGCGGTACTCCAGTTGCGGAGAGACCTCCTTCTTGTCCAGTTCGGAGATCAGGTGAGCGACGTCTTCCATCTTCTCCTTGCTTGCCGCGACGACGACCGCCTTGGTCTGTGCCAGCGCGGTGACGGTGACCTGGTCCCGCTCGGCCACGCCGCGGGTCGGATACAGCGTCGTCAGCGCCGCAGCTACCCGGGTGTTGGTCGCGTTCTTCAGCGGGAAGACCCGCGTGATGCGTTTGGCTTTGGCGGCAGCTTCGTCCAGGGCCTTGGCCAGTTTCAGGATGCTCTCGAAATCCTCTTCCGACGCGTTGACGAGAATCGACTTCTGCTCCGAAAGCACGGTGGATTCCACGGTGCCGGATTTGACGGCCCCGCCGGAGTTGCCTCCCCGCCGGTTGGATACGCGGTCGTTGGCGCCTCCGCCATATAGCTGGTCGATCGCCTTCTGCACGTCGGCCGGGTCGACATTCTCCAGCTGGATGATGCGGAGCGTGCCTTGGGCGGGCTTCATCTTCTCCACTTCGCCGACCCACTGGGAGACCTGATCGTACATCCGCTTGCTGGTGGCGAGGACCAGGGCGTTGGCCCGCTCGTCATAGGACACCGCCATCGGGTCGACCGTTCGCTTCTCGCGCCGGGCGGCAGAGACGGTCTGCTGATACAGGCTCTGGACGGTAGAAGCCACTTCGGAGGCCACACCGTTCTCGAGCTTCACCACGTACACCTGCGATCCGTCGGTCTCGGTGGAAGCGTCCAGCTGCTTGGCCATCGCCACGAAGTTCTCGACGTCCGTTTTCGGTCCGGAGATCAACACGGCGTTGGATGCGGCGTCGGCGGAGACCTTCACGCCTTCGTCCGACGCACCGCGGCGCCCTCGGCCGGACTGACCGGCGATCTTCTCCAGCGTCTCAGCCACTTCGGTCGCGCGGGCCGCCTGCAGGACCAGCAGCTCGGTCTGCACGCCGCCGACGTCCTCGCTGTCAAGCCGCCGGACCAGGGCGCGAACCTTCTGCAGGTTTTCCGTATTGGCCGTCACGATGAGGCTGTTGGACATCTCCTCTTCGATGATGGTGACCGCCTCTTCGGGCCGCTGCCGCCGGCCTCGGGCCGGGGCGAACGCTCTGGTCAGTGCCGGGGCCACCGAAGACGCCTTGGCGAATTTCAGCGGGATCAGCTCCCGCGTGGTCTTGCCCGCGGGGGCTTCATCCAGTGATGCCGCCAACACGGCGATCTTCTTATAGGTGTCCTCGTCGGCCCGAACCACCAGCGTCTTGCTGGTCGAGTCGCTCTCGATGACCACGCCTTGCGTGTTCGCTCCGCCGCGTCTGCCGCGGGCGGTCGCCACGCCGAAGATGCGACTGAGCGTCTGGGCGACTTCCGTCACGTCGGCGTTCTTCATCGTGATGATGTGAACCGGGTACTTCTCGCTGGGCTTGGCGTCGATCTGCTCGATCAGCCCGGCGATCCGCTCCTGCTCTTCCTGCGAGGCCCGGACGACGATGGAGTTGCTCGAGCGGTCTGCGGAGATCCGCAACCCCCCGCCGGTACCGCCGCGTCGCGACGCCTGACCGGTCAGCGAGTTCTGCAGGGCGAAAGCAGCGGAGTTCGCCTCGGCGTTCTCCAGCTTGTACACCTTGACGACTACTTCCTCGCCCGACTCGACCTGGTCCAGATCGGTCAGCACCCTGGCGATGGCTTCCTGCTTCTCTGCCGGGGCGGAGACGACCACCTTCCCGGCAGCTTCGTCCCCGAAGATGACGATCGGCGTCTGGGCGGGGCTGCCCCTGCGGAAACGCGATCGCGTGCTGACCGCCTGAGCGTCGAACATCTGCTGCAACGCACCGACGACAGTGGTGATGTCGATGTTCCTGACCGGGTACGTCTTGACCACCGCGGTGGTCTTTTCCTTCGCAGCCGTGTCGAGCTTGACCGCCAGTTCCATGATGCGGTCGATCTCACCGGACGGGCCGGTCATGACGATGGCGTTGCTGGAGGTCTCTGCGGAGATGACGACCTGGTTGGCGCCGCTGGTCCCGCCACGGCGTCGGCCACGGGAAACCGTCCCGCCGGCCATCTGCTGCAGCGTGGAAACCATCTGCTCTGCCTGGGCGTGCTCGAGCACGACGTACTCGGTCCGCTTCCCGCCGGCGTCCTCGGTATCGATGGTCGCCAGCAGGTCCTTGACCTTCTTGAGGTTCTGCTTGTTGGCGGTGATGACCAGACTGTTGGAGGCATCCTCGGCGACGATGGTGACCTGCTCGTCGGGCTTGAGCCGCCGGCCTCGCACCGGGCGGAACGCCTGGGAGAGCGTGACGGCAACCGACTCGGCGTCGGCGTGCTTGAGCTGCACGAGGCTCTGGGTAGCCTTGCCCTCGGGGCTGGACGAATCCAGCTGGGCGGCGAGCGTCTTGATCTTCTCGTAGGTCTCATCGTCGGCCCGGACCAGCAGCATGTGCGAGTCGGTATCGCCTTCGATGAGCACCCCGCCGGACTGCTGCCCGCGTCGGCCCCTGCCTGCGGCAGCTTCATTGAAGATGCGGTTCAGCGTCGCCGCCAGCGTGTCGGCGTCTGCCGTCGTCAGCTGGATGCTCCGTACCGGGTACTGGGCGGTGGCGGGCATGTCCATCTCTGCCACCAGCTTGGCGACCTCGCTCTGGTCTTTCTTGGTCCCGCGGACAATCAGGGCGTTGCTCCCGCGATCGGCGGCGATGCGGATCTTGGCGCCCTCCGCCGGGCCGCGACCTCGTGCTGCCGCCTTGTTGATCGTCTGGTTCAGCGCCTGGGCCATCCCAGCCGCGTCGGCGTAGCGGATTTTGTACACGCGGACGAGCACCTCATCGGCACTGGCCGCCTCGTCGAGCTTGGCGATCATCTCGGCGATGTCCTTGTGCTTGTCCGCCTGTGCGGAGACGACGATCTTCGACGCCTGCTGGTCGCCGAGGATGACCGTCCGGGCTTGGCTGGAATCGCTGCCTCGCTGCCACCACTGCCTGCGGCGACTGCCGGCCCCGTCGGTGAAGATCTGCTCCAGTGTGCTGACGACCGTCGGCACGTCGGCGTTCTTGACCGGGTACATCTTCACCACCGCCACCGCCTGCTGGGCAGCGAGGTCCAGCTTGCGGGCCATCGCCAGGATCTTGTCCACCTCCACGCTCTGTCCGCGGATGATCAGCGTGTTGCTGCTGCCTTCTGCGGTGATGGTGAGCTTCTGCTTGCTCTCCGCCTCGCCGCGACGACGCGCCCACCACGGCAGGGATGTATCCTCACCGGAAAGGCTTTTGAGCACGTCGACCAGCTCGGTCGCCTTGGCGTGTTCGAGCTTGAGCATCTCGGTGCGGACGTCGGTCGCTTCCTTGGTGTCCAGCTTGGCCAGGAGCGTCTTGACCTTCTTGAGGTTGGTCTCGTTGGCGGTGACGATGAGGCTGTTGCTGACCGCCTCGGCGATGATCGTGACATTCTCGTTGGGGTCCACCCCGCGGCCGCGACGTTGCGGGAACGCCTGCTGCAACACACCGGCGATGTTCTCCGCCTTGGCGTTGGCCAGGTCGAGAATGTGCTGGTCCATGTCGCTCGGGGAGCTTTCGTCCAGTTGCGTCGCGATCCGGCGGATCTTCTCGAATGTCTCATCGTTGGCCCGGACCAGCACCATCCGCGAGGCAGGATCCGCCTCGATGATCGCGCGGGCCGAGCCGGTCCCGCCGCGTCGGCCTTGCCGGTTGGTCTGGTTGATCATGCGGTTCAGCAGGTTCGCCACGGTGCTCGCGTCGGCATTGGCCAGCGTGATCACGCGGACCGGGAACTGCTCTGCCGGGGCCAGGTCCATCTTCTCGATCAGCGAGGCCACTTCCTCATGCTCTGCGGCGCTGCCGCGGATCACGATCGAGTTGCTCGAGCGATCTGCCGAGATCCGCAGGCCCGCACTCGGCTGGCCCCGCCGGCCGGACGAACCGGTCATCGTGCTGGTCAGCGCCGAGGCCACGCCGGCTGCGTCGGCGAATTCGATGCGGTAGACGCGGACAATGAACTTGTCCCCGCCCTGGGCCTTGTCGATATCGTTGATCACCTTGGCGATCAGTTCGTGCTTCTTCTCCGGGGCCGAGACGATGATGACCTTCCCAGCCACGTCGGCGGTGATGGTGATCGGCTCCTGAGCGTCGGAGGGCTGTCCCGCTCTGCCGCGAGCCGCTTGCCCGGCTTTGAAGATCTCCTGCAGGGCACTGACCGTCGCCTGCACGTCGGCGTCCTGCACCGGGTAGAGTCGCACCACCGGCATGTTGCTGGGCGCGACCGACTGGTCGAGCTCGGAGATGATGCCCGCGACCAGGGCCATCGCGTCCGACGGTGCGGAAACGATCACGGAGTTGGTCTGGTTGTTGGCGGAGATGTTGACGGTCATCGACGGGTCGACCTGCGTGGATCCGTCCTCGCCCTTGAGCTGCAGCATGCGTCGCGCGGTCGCCGCCCGCTGCTGCTGGGGTGTCCCCTGTTTTCCTTTGCCCTTGGGCTGCTGGGCGGGGGCCGAGGCGAGACGGAAGATCTCGTTCAGATTCGCAGACACCTCTTCGGCATCGGTGTTCTTCAGCGCGAAGATCCTGATCTCGCTGACGACGGTCGGCACCTTGTCCAGTTGACCGAGCAGTTGCTCGATCATGTCGAATTCCAGCGGTTTGGCCCGGACGATCAGGCTCCTGGTCCGCGATTCGGGCACAAAGATGACGCTGGGCTTGACCACCGGTGCCGGCTGGCCCTTTTTGCCCTTCGGCTGGGGCAGGCGCTTCTGCGGATTGAACAGCTTGTCGAGCGTCTCTGCCAGCGTGGTTACATCGGCCTGCTCGACCTTGAAGATGCGGAATTCGCTCTCCGCCTCGGCGTCGGAGGTGGTCAGCTGGGCGATGAGCGATTCGATCTCGTCCAGGTTCCGCTTGGAACCGGAGATGATCAGCGTGTTGGTGGATTTGTCCACGGCGATACTGACGCTTTTGTCTCCCTCGCCCGCGACGGGTTCTGCATCGGCCTCCGCGTCGGCGTCTGCCTTCTGTTTGCCTTCCTCGGACTTCTCCGCCTTGGAGGGCCGGCCGTTGAGCTTCTCTTCATCGTCGGCGTTGATCTCATCGTTCGAAGGCTCGGGAGCCGGGAACATCTTCGGCGCATCCTCGCCCGGCTGGACGTTGACCTTCTTCTCGGGCAGCTTGTCGAGAATGCGGACCTTGTTGTCGCTCATCTGCGAGTAGACCCGCTTGATGATCTCGGCCATCCGCTCTGCCCGCACCTGCGAGACGCTGACCACGCGGACCTGCACGGAGGTGTCCTTGGCGGCCTTGTCGAGCTTGGCGATGATCGGCTCCATCTGCTGGAGGTCCTCCTCCTTGGCGATGATGGTGATGGCGTTGGCGAAGGTGTCCGGTTCGATGACCGGCTTGTCCGGGCCCCGACGGTCGCTGTACATGGCGCTGAGCTTCTCAGCCATCTCGAAGGCGTCGGCATTTTCGAGCCAGACATACTGCACGTCGCGATCCGGGCGGTCGGGTGCCTTATCCAGGTTCGCCAGCAGATCGTTGACCAGGGCGAAGTCGGCCTGCGTTGCGGAGATGATGACGCTGTTGGTGCGTGGGTCCGCCACCGCGCTGAACGGAGCGGCCTGCTGCCCGCGACGGTTTCTCCCGCGCTGGCGCTGGATGTCTCGGAACAGGGTGGCGACGGTCTTGGCGACCTCGGACGCTTCGGCATTCTTCAGCGGGATGACGTGATACTGGGCCTGGCTGGAGTCGCTCTGCTTGTCCAGCCCCTTGATCATGTCGACGGCCTCGGCCACCTCGGCCGCGGGGCCTCGGACGAGTACGCTGTTGGAGTTGGTCTCCGCGGTGACGCTGACAGCCGTCTCCGTCCCGCCGCGACGGCGACTCCGCGCACCCATGGCCGCACCGACCGCCTGGGCAAGCGTGTTGGCGTCGGCGTTGGTCAACTGGACGACCTTGAGCGTGGCTGCCCCGCCGGATTCCTTATTGTCGAACTGGCGGATCAGCTGCTCTGCCAGGATGAGCTTCTCGCTGGGTGCCTGGACGATGACCGCGTTGGCGCTGTCCAAAGCAGCCACGCGCACCGGCCCGGTCGGCGTGCCGCGGCGACGCCCGCCGCCGGTTTCCAGAAGCATCGACTGGAGGATGCCGACTATTTCGGCGGCCTTGGCGAACTCGAGCTTGAACGTCCGCGTCTCGGTGGCGAGCTTGGCCGACTTGATCTTCTCGATCAGCGGCTCGATTTCCTCGAACTGTGCTGCCGTCGCTGCGACCATCAGCTGATCCGAACTCGGATCGGCCTGGAATCGTGGCTCGGGTGTCTGAGCGTCCGGAGTCCGGGAGCGACCCTTCCGGAACAGGTTCGTCAGCGAGCGGGCCACGTTGTTCACATCGCCCTCGGCCAGCGTGTAGGTGCGGACCTGCAGCTCGCCGGTCGCTTCCTTGGTATCCAGCGTGGACACCAGCTGGGAGATTTCCTCAATCTTGTTCTTGGGCGCGTCGACCACCAGGGCCTTGTCATTGGGGGCCGCGGAGATGACGACCTTCTCGACGTCGGAGCCTGCCGGCTGTCGGCCTCTTCCGCGACGGGAGCTGGTGACCGACCCGGTGTAGAGCTGTCCGAGCACGCCGGTCAGCGCCTGGGCGGAGGCGTGCTTGAGCCGGATGATCCGCGTTTCGCGTGCCTGGTCGATGGTGGCCTGGTCCAGCTTGGCGACCATCTCCTCCAGCATCTTCCGCTGGGCCTCGGGCGCCCGCAGCAGGACGGAGTTGGTCAGCGTATCGGCATGGACGTAGACCTCCTGCGGCCGGCCCCGCCGTGCCGGAGGCAGCATCGCCTGCAGGCTCGCAGCGAGCGTCTCCGCCTGGGCGTTTTCCAGGCTGATGATGTGCACACCGGACTGCTTGCCGGCCTCGGCGGTGTCATAGGTCTGGATCAGCTCGTCGGCCAGGGCAATCTTCGTGGATGTGCTCTGCACGGTGATGCTGTTGGTAGCGGTGATGGCAGCGACCCTGACGTCACCGGAGGAAGGACCTCTGCCCCGCCGGGCTCGCTGCGAACTGCTGCCGCTCTCGGAGAGCATCATCTCCAGGATCGGAGCGATCTCCTCCGCCTTGGCGTGTTTGAGCTTGTAGGTCTTGGTCTGCGAGGCAGCCGCAGCGGATTCATTGAGCTTCTTGACGAGCTTCTCGATTTCCTCGAACTGGCTGGCTGCCGCGGCGACCATGACGCGGTTGGTGCTGGTGTCCGCTTCGAATCGCGGCTGGATCTTGTTCGGGTTCGCCTTGCTCCCGCGTTGCTGGGCGAAGAGGCGCGCCAGCGAGCGGGCCACGTCGGCGGCCTGGGAGTTGGCCATCGCATAGGTCCGGATCTGCACCGAGCCCGGGCCGTCGGCGGCATCGAGACCCTTGACCAGACCGATGATCTCCTCCACCTGCTCGCGCGGGGCTTCGATGATCAGCGTCTTGTCGTCCGGGGCAGCGGTGATCTTGACGGCAGTCTCGGACGTATCGACCGAACCGCGCCCGGGTCGACGTGGAGAGGTCGCCCCGCCGTAAAGCTGAGAAAGCATATCCTCCAGCGAAGCCGCCGAGGCGTTCTCCAGCTTGATGACGCGCATTTCCCGTGCGGACTGCTTGGTCTTCTCGTCCACCTTGGCGATGAGCTTGTTGATCATCTCCCGCTTGGACTCCGGGGCGCGGATCAGGAGAGAGTTGGTGATCGGGTCCGGCTGGATGGTGATCTCGGGCTGCTGCCCTCGCGCCGGGCGGGGAAGCATCGCCGCCAGTCGCTCTGCGGTTTTGACCGCGTCGGCGGATTCGAGCGTGACGATATTGATCGGGTCGATCTTCTCGGTCGCCTCGACGTCGAGCGAATCGAGCAGGGAGGCGATGGCGTCGTGGTCGGCCTGAGAGGCGCTGACGACGAGGCTGTTGGTCCGCTTGTTGGGCGAAACGACCACCGGGGTGATGACGTTACCGGGGCGGCTCCTCCCGCGGGCCCGCGGGTTGAAGACCGTCGCCAGCGTGCGGGCGATTTCTTCTGCCTTGGCGAACTTCAGCGGGACGCTGCGGGTGAACACGTCGTGACCCGGGCCCGCGGCGGCCTTGAGATCCGTCAGGATGCTTTGAACCATCGGCCAGTCTGCCGGCAGGGAGGAGATGATCAGGCAGTTGGTCTGCTGTTCTGCTTCGACCTTCAGATTGGAGACGCTGCGGGAGCGTCGGCCCGCGGGGACCTGGCGGCTGAAGATGTTGACCAAGCTTCGGGCGACGGTGCGCGCATCGCCGGCCTGGAGCTGGACGACGTGGATCTCGCGAGCTTCCTCGTCGCGGGGTTTGTCGATGCGCTGGATGAGCTTGGAGACGGTCCGCAGATCGGCGCTGCTTCCGCTGACGATGAGCAGGTTGTTCCGCGGCTCGGCAGAGACGCTGACCGGAACGATGGTCCGCCCACGGGAGTCCTTGGTGGCCATCGCCGCGCGGATGACGTTCTGCAACTCGGGTGCGTTACCGTGCTCGATCTCGAAGATTTCCCCGCCGGTGGTGGCGACGCTTTCGGTGTCCAGCTCCTTCACCAGCTTCTCGATCTTGGTCATCATGTCCGCCTGGGCGCTGACGACCAGCCGGTTGTTGGCTGCGTCGACCGAGATGTTGAACGAATCGTTGGTGGTCCTGACGGGCCTGCCGCGAACGATGCGGACCTGTGTTCCGCCGAGCGTCTCGTTGATGTTCTTGGCCACGTCCTCTGCCTTGGCCTTCTTCACCACGAAGATGCGGATATTGTCGCCACCGGGCGTTTCCTCGTCGAGCTTCCTGATCATCTCCTCCGCCAGCGAGATCCTGTCTCCGCTGCCGACGAGGATGATGCTGTTGGTTCGCGTGTCGGCCATCGCCTGTACGAAGTCCGGGCCGGTGGTGGAGGCGGACACGTACCGGCGCTGCTGCGGATCGTAGCGGTAGTTGGATTTCTTCGAGCCGGCGAAGAGCTTATTGATGATGTTCGCTACGTCGTTGGCCGCAGCGTGCTTGAGCGGGTGGGTCTTGATCTTCTGCTGGGCGAGATCCTCCTTGTCCAGTTCCTTCAGCAATTCACCGGCCCGGCGGATATTCTCCATGTGGTCGGTGATGATCAGGCCCTTGCCTTTGATCAGCGGGCTGATCCGCCCGTAGGCGCTGATGATCCCGGACACGGCAGAGCGGGCGGCGGTCGGGTCGATGTACTTCAGCGGCATGAGAACGGTGACGACCTTGCCCTTGCGGACCTCGTCGGTGTTGTCCATCCCCCGGAAAATCTTTATCGGCATGCGCTGCACGCTGGCCACGGGGACCACGTTGAAGTACTTGCCGTCTTCCATCAGCAGGTACCCGCGTGCGGCGAGGATCTTGTTGATGGTGTCCAGCGCTTCTTCATAGGTGTACGGCTCGGAGTCGAAGAAGACCACGCTGCCCGGGACGTTCGGCTGGCTGATGAGCGGCCGCCCTGCCTTCTGTGCGAACAGACGGATCACGTCGTTTGCGGGGATGCCCTTGAACTGGAGCATGAAGTTCTTTTCGGGCTGGGCCTCCTGCCCGGCCTGATCGGTCCCGGCCGGCTGCTTCTCCCCGCTGTCGTCGACGGGCTGGGTCGCGGGCTTGGCCTCGGCGTTGTTCTCTGCCGGAGCGGTCTGGGCCTCCTCTTCCGCTTCGACGCGGACGATGTCGTCCTTGGACGTCGCAGAAGACGGCTGGGTGGCCGGACCCTGCGCGAGCAGGGAGCCGGTCGCGATGGCCAGCGTGATCAAGAGCGTGGTGCTGATCCGCAAACTGTGCATAGTCATGCCTTTCAGGTCGTCCGAACGCGTCTGCCCGGCCCGAGCCGGACCGGGGCGTATCGATCAACCACATACTAATGTTTACTGCGCAGGACTGTCGGTTCGGGCGGATTGGTCCTCGGCCCCGCCCGCAGCCGGTTCATCATCTCGTGCCTCGCCGGATTTCAGACGCTCCGGGAGGTTGTCGTGTTTCATCAGGCGCTTGTCGGAGAAGTTGTCTCCGAGTTCCACCGCCCAGTACTCCTGCCCGATCTTCACGATCATCCGGCTGGAGGAGTAGAGTTCGGGCTGCTGCGGATACGGTAGCGGTCTGTAGTCGACCATCACGATTTCCGCTCCGGACAGCCCTTTGACGCTGTCACCGACCTGGAGGTCCTCGATCTCCCGGGTGTGCTGGTTCATGACGCTGACGACCGGCTCGTCCCGGGGTCCGGAGAGGCTCACGAGCACGTAGGGCGATTTCCGCGGCGTCGGTTTCGACGTTGGCGTGGGTTTCGGCGTCGGATTCGGGTTTTGCGCAACGGGCGTCGGTTTCGGCCGGGGCGGAGCCTTTACCCACGGTTTCAGCGGGTTACGGGAGGTTATCGCGGTGTACAGGCGTCGGCGCGTGCTGTTGAGACTTGCCGCCGACTGATCGAGAACCGGACGCGTGGTCGCGAGGGTTTCGTCCCGAGCGGCCCCGGCTTGCTTCCCGCGGTACAGGACGATGGTGCTGTAGCGCAGATCCAGATCGACATCGCCGGTCCGCTCATCGCGCGAGAGCGAATTGATCTGAACGTGGTGCAGGTGCGGGTCGGTCTTCAGCAGGTACAGGAAGTTGACCACGTGCTCCAACGGCCCGCTGACCTTGATACCGGCGGTCATCTCGCGGAACGCTTTGGGGCTCGAACTTCCCCGCTGCAGATTCAGCGACATCTTCCCCTCCAGGCCGCTGCGCTGCCAGAGTTCGACCAGCCGCTGGTTCATCCGCTGTCGAACTTCCAGTTCATTCTCTCCCAGCGTCTGTTCGTCGATCGATCGGAGCTTGTTGTGGCTGATCCGTCCCATCGCCAGCCGCACGTCGAGTTGTCGGAGCTCTCTCTGCACCCGCTCGGCGTGTTCGCTGTGATCGGCCATGGGGCCCAGAAACAGGCTGCCGGCAAGGAAGTAGAGCACGAGCACGGCCGCACCCAGCACGCCGACGGCAAGCAGGATGTTGCGCGGGGACTTCATCTCCTGCTCCTTCGGCTTCGCCGTGGCTGGGACCGGCGGTAGCCTGCCGGGTCGGCCACTTCGCCTGCGGGTCTGGAAGCCGGCGACATCTTGTCCCACTCGACGTCCATATCCTCCGGCACGAGGACGGTGAAATCGTCGTGCCAGTCATACCCGTACGTCGGCCGGTCCGTTCGGTCACTGCCTTCGGTCTTCACCCGGTACCCTGCCGCTCCCAGACGACGGCTCAGGTCGTCAATGGTCTCGCTGCTCCGGGCGTGGACGCGGAACTTCATCTGCGCCCCCCGTTGGCTGTTGTGCGTGGAGAACTTGTCGATGAACACATCCGACGCCTCCGGCAGGAGGTGGCTGAGATGGGCCAGGTGCGACAGCCAGTCCCTTCCGCTCTCCTGCCATTGCTCAACGGCTTCGAAGCGATCGACGGTGGCATCGGCCTGTTTAGCCTGCTTGAGTTTCTGGTTGCGGATCGCCTGCAGCCGCCGCACTTCCTGCTGCCGCCGGCCGACGACGACGAAACCCATCGCCATCCCTCCCACCAGCAGACACAACAGGAAGACCACCAGAAGAACGCCCTGCATGGCGGTGCGGTCCTTCTTGACCGCGGGCTTTTTCGGGTTCAGGAAATCGAACGGCATCTGCTGCCGGGCGGCATGGCCGATGGCCAGGCCGATCACTGAAACAAACGCCGACGCATCTCCCTGCTGCCGCAGTTGCAGCGCCTCGGCAGGGTCGAATGTCTCGCACCGCGTGCGCAGGCGCGTGCTCAAATCGCGAGCCAGCGCCGGTTCCAGGCCCGTTCCTCCGGCTACGTGAATCGCGGTAATGTTGCTCTCGCGATCGACCGCCTGAAAACTCTGCAGCGATCGAGCGACTTCCAGCGAGACGCTCTGAAGCCGACTCCGGGCCCGGTCCGGATCGGCGGGGATTTTGAGCATCGCCGAGCGGCTGAACGCCAGCGAACCGCCTTGGATCACGTCGATCTCGGTCTCGTCGGCATTGACACACACCACGGCCATGCGCTCGGCTTCTCCGTCACCGAGACAGGCTTCGGCACAGTGATGGTTGGCGTAAGGCCGCAAGCCGAGCCGCAACAGCTTCACGTTTGCCGCCTCGGCTATGTTCCGGTAGAAGTCCAGCGTGGAGAGCCTCACTGCCGCGACCAGCACGTCTTCTCCGGCGGATTCGGCTTTGCCGGTTTCGGCATCGAAGTGACGCTCGACGGTGAAGTCGATCACCGCCTCGGCCATCGGGAACGGGAGTTCCTTTTCCATCTGGAACTGCACCATTCCGGGCATTTCCTCTTCGGGCGTACCGGGTGGGAGACTGAGGGGCTTGAGCACTGCCTGCCCGCGGGGGACGTTCATCAGGACCCCTACCCCACGCAGCTTCAGTTCGCGAAGCTGAGTGCCCAGGAACCGGCCCAGCGAATCGGCATCGGTGAAATCCACATCCTCAGGCATGGGCAGGTCGATCAGGCGCAGAATGCGGGCCTTCTCGCCGACGCATTCGGCCTCGGCGAGGCGAAGGTGCCGACTGTCGAAGTCGACGGCAAGGAACCGTTTCCCGCCTCGTTTGCCTGACAGCAACGCCATTACTCAATACTCCTGCAGATCCTGGTCCAGTGCAAAGGGCAGCCCCACGTGAGTCAGGTCACGCAGGTAGATCAGCCCCACCTCCCCGGCGACGTTGACGACCGCCTCAAAGATACGAAAACCCCCAGCCGGCCTGCCGAAACCGACGATCATCGCACGGTACTGGTACGACCGTGTCGTCAGCGAGGGGGCCACCTTCTTGAACGTCTCCACGTCGAGGAGGTTCTCCTGAAGCAACCAGGCGACCGAACGCTTCCGCTCCGGGGTCAGCGTCGCCCGGTGAGCGACAATATCTCCTGCCAGATTGTCGCTGATTCCCGGCAGGCATTCCAGCGTTTTTGCTTCGGCGGTGTTTACGTTCACAAGCCCCATCAGCAGCCGGCCGCGATTGACCGTGAGACGATCCAGCACCAGATCCACATTCGCCGGAGTGATGCCCGACTCGATCCGCCGGGGCTGGCCGCGACGGTTCGGACCTCGCCCCCGCTGCTTGGGCTCGTAGGTCATGTTGAGCAGTTCCACCGGATGGCTGAATTCGTTGCGGTCCTGACGGTAGGCCTTGATGAATTCCACCGTCTGCTCGCTGAGCCCCGCCTGGGCCAGGGCGGCGGGGTCGGAATCCATGGCCACGCGCCGGTTGCCGCGACTGTCGGTATTGGGTTCATAGCTGACGGCCGTCAGCAGGCTTCGCAGCCCGCGGTTCAGCTCGTCATCGCCGTCATCGTGGAACGGGAAGCTCTCCCGCTGGTCGCGCTCGTTCTCATCCAGCAGTCCGTTGAGGTTGACGTCCTCCCCGTAGACCAGTTGCGCGTCGAATCCGCGGATCAGCAGCAACTCGTCGATCGTCCTCAGCATCCCGTTCTTGCAGACGTATCCCAGCCGATCGTAATACGCCTGTTCGGCCCCTGCCGTGGCGGAATAGAGTTCGTCGTCCTTGTCTCGCCAATCCATCAGGTTGGCCGTCAGAGAGCGGGCATCATAATTCCCCGCCGGGTCGGCGGCCTGGATCGCCGCCGTCAGCAGGTCGGGATCGGCAACGTTCACGTTGATCTTTGACGCTTCGTCCACCAGCCCGTATCGCACATGGTCCGGGTCGGTCGGGTTGTAGGCGTAGATCGTGAAGTACCACCGGTTCACGCCGTCGTCCATGACCAACCGGTCGCGGAACAGGTCCGGTTCATCCCGCAGTTCAGACGCACTCCCCGTGGTCTGGACGGCGGTGATCATTTCCCGCAAACCGCTCATCGCCGCCTGGTATGCCTGCTCCCTGCCGGAGTCTACTGTGGATGCGTTCTGCTCTGCCCGCACCCAGAACAGCAGACTCGCGGTGATCACCATCATCAAGGCGGTGATTACCAGCACTGCGTACATAATCATTCCGGAGCGTTTCATGGCAGCACCTGTCCGGTCTGAGGCCGATAGACGCTGCTGTTCATCGACCCGGACCCGCCGGGGACGAAGATCTCACGCTGCACGAGCGGGTAGGGGTATTCCTCGGGGCTTACGTCCTCGGGAATGGGCTCTTTGCCCAGTTGGACCCGCACCGCCATCGGCAGGCCCGATTCCTGCCATTGCGGCGACCAGTCGGTCCCGTTCCAGTAGCTGAAGCGGAGGAACCGGTATTCGGTGGTGATCACCTCTTCCCGGATGTCCACCCCGACCTCGGCGGCCTGGCTCAGCACGAGTTTCTGTTGCGTCCGAACGATCCCGCACGACAGGCCCGTATCTTCGCACACCAGCGTCTTGTAGCCGATGATCTGCAGGTCATGTTCGGGCGGAATCTGCCCGGCGTCGGTTTCGCTCTGCATGGCCCGTGCCCAGACGGCAGGACCGGGCAGTCGGGCGACGACCAGTTGAATTTCGCTTTCGTCGCGAGCCAGATCCGACTCGAACAACGGCTGGGGCAGCGTCGTTCGGAGATCCCCGGCGATGCGATCCATCACCAGGCGGCGATGCCGCAGCGCCTCCCCGCGATCCATCGCCATCTGCCGTACGCGAACGGTCTGCCGGTACAGGTAGAACAGCAGCGACATCATCGCCGTCAGAATCGCGATCGCCATTACCACTTCCAGCAACGTCATGGCGTTTTTGCGGTTTTTGCAGGGCAGTTTCACCATCGTTGCCCCCGCTGGATTGTTCCCTGTCCACCGGACGGAAGCAGGCGGACCAGTGAATGACGGTACCCGCTCGGTTCGTGTCGGACGCTCACGGTCACCCGGTTCAGCGGGGCCGACTCGGTCTGCTCGGGCCTCTCGTCAATGTCAGCCAGGGAGACCTCCCAGCTCCAATCCTCCCAGGGCTCTTCAAACGGTTCGGGCCCTGCGTCGGAAAGGCCTTCGTGCTGCAGTTCCAACTGGACTCGAGTCATTCGGGTGGTCGCCAGATCGGCAGCCTCGGCCTGGAGGTCCAGTCGGCTCACGGTCCGCACCGACGCATGCAGCGCCCCGGTACAGATCGCGGCCGCGGCGAAGAACAGCGCCAGGGCGATGACCACCTCCAGCAGCACCGCTCCGCGGCCGGCCCCTCTCCGGAATGTCCGAGGCTGTCTCATAGTCACCCGGCTTCTGTTCAGAAGCCCGCTTCGGTCTCCAGATAGTCCTGCAGTCTGTCTCGGTCCATTGTCTCGGCCCTGGTAACGCCCATCGTCTCGCTGACTTCGATCAGGCCGCGCATGGATGCGTCGGGATCGTCATCGACCGGTTCCAGAACCATTCGGAAAGAATCGCTCGACCCGTTCGGATAGAAGGTCACCGACTGCAGCAGCGAGCCGGAGGATCCACCGGAGATCTCCGACGGGTCGGTGATCTCCTGCAGGCTGCTGAAGGTGATGCCCGCGACCTCGCAACGGGAGACGCGGATGCTCTCATTGGGAATGCGGGAGACCCAATGGTTCCGGCGGTATTCGGTGAACACGCCCGGCTCGCTGGTGGGATTCTCCTCCCAGAGCACCGTGCACCGGCCGGTCGCGTCGTCGAAAGACAGTCGCAGGCGCCGACGACTACTGGCCGCGTCGGCCCGGGCCCGGCGGATCACCGCCTCGTAGCGGGTCAGCCCGTCGTCCAGGTCGTTGCCTTTCAGCAGACCGGACATACCGACCACGACCAGCCCGGACATCAACAGCAGCAGGCTGATGGCCAGTACGATCTCCAGCAGTGTAAAGCCTCTGCGCAAGCGCAAGCCGACGGACCGCCCGGTCCACCGGCTTGTGACTTGCGCGGAGCGTCTACATTTCGTCTTCGATGTCGGAACTCTTGATATCATCGTCTGTTTCCGGGTCGCCGTCGGGGCCTACCGAGTAAACGATGAACTTGACCGGCCCCTCTTCCATGCGTTTGTACTTCAGCTCGAAACCCCAGGGATCCTCGGGGATCTGTCCGTCCTTGAGGAACGGGCCGCCGCCTTTTTGCCACTGCTCGGCCTTCTCTTCATCGTCCGGGGCGGTGATCAGCGCATCAAGGCCGTCTTCTTCGTCCGGATACTCGCCCATCTGCAGGGCGTACACCTCAACGGCATCGGCTGTGCTGTCGACCTTCGTCTGGGCGAGCTTCTCCATCGTGCCCGGCCGGACGTTCACATACACGCCCACGACCACGCCGGCCAGCACCACGAGAATGCCTACGACCAGCAGAATTTCAATCAGGGTAAAGGCTTTCCTCTGCCTTCTGTAATTCATTGTTAGTCCCTTTCTTTCCACATTGTCACTGCGTTGCCCGGACATCGGGTACCGGGCCGAATCTGATTTTCTCATTAGAGTGAATGACAGAAGTAATTTCGTGGTTCAGCGTCGGCGAAATCGTTCCTGACAAGGACGGCGAAGCAGGCAATGCCGTAGCATTGCCGATGCAGCCGGACGCCGGCAGGGACGATTGCAGCCAGCTGAAACGGAAAAGAGTTTTGTCACTCGCTCTAGTCATGCGTTGTCCGCGCCGGTTTTACTGGAGCGACTGGACAAGCGTAAATACCGGGTACAACAGTCCGATGGCGATGAAGCAGATCACGAACGCCAGCACCACCAGGATCAACGGTTCGACCAGCCGGACCGCCTGATCGACCGCCTGGTTGGTCCGCGTTTCCACCGTATCGGCAATTCTTCGGAGCACGACCTCCAGTTGGTTCGATTCCTCCCCGACCGAAATCATCTCGATGATTTCCGGGGGGAACATCTCGCTCTCGTTCAGCGGCTCGGCGAGCGCTTCGCCTGCCCGGACCGCCTCGGCGGCCTTGGCGATCGCCTCGGACAGGTGCAGACTGCCTGTAGCCCGACGGCTGATTTCCAGCGCCTTTAGGATCGGCACTCCGTTGTGGAGCATGGTCCCGAAGATGCGGCAGAACCGGGTAATCGCCACGCTCTTGATTGTTTTGCCCAACACGGGAATCTTCAGCTTGATCGACTCCCATGTCTTCCGACCGCCTTCGCTGCGGATCAGATAATAAACGCTCAGGACCCCGGCGACCAGTATCGTCAGGGTCAGCGCCAGGTGTTCGTTCACCGCTTCGCTCAGACCGAACAGAAGCCGCGACGGAAGCGGAAGGTCCACGTCGCCGAGCATCTCCCGGAAGACGGGCACAACAAACACCAGCAGCCCGGTGATGATTATCGTACCGACGACGACAAGCACGACGGGGTAGATCATCGCACCCCGCACCTTGCCGCGCAGCTCATCCTGCCGCTCGATGAACTCCGAGAGGTCCATCAGCGAATCTTCCAGAAAACCCGCCGATTCACCGGCCCGGATCATGGCGGTGTGCAGCTTGAGGAAGACGTCCGGATGCTGCTCCATGGCATCGGCCAGGGTAGTACCTGCCGAGACTTCCTCGGTCACGTCGTGCAGGACCTGCTTCATATCCTCCTTGGGTGCAGCCCGCTGGAGGGTTTTCAGCGTTCGCAGCAGCGGCACGCCCGCGCGGAGCAGGTCGGCGATCTGCCCGTAGAGCACGCCGACATCCCGGGCCTTGATGCGGCTTCGCCTGGGCGCAAATGCCGACTCCGCCTTCTCGTTGACGCGAACGGGAAACAGCTGTTTCTCGTCGAGCGTCCGGGCGACGGCAGCTTCGTTCTCCGCCTGCATCACGCCGGTCACCTGCTGGCCGGTCGCGCTGCGTGCAATGTACTGATAGTCGGGCATTGAGAAATACTCAGGGCGTCTGCGACGCCACGACGTTTGCGTTTCCTACAAAAGACATGTCGATCAGACTTTGGTGCTTCGCACGACTTCTTCCGGAGTCGTAATGCCGTTGCGGACCTTGACCCACCCATCCTCGCGAAGCAGTCGCATGCCGTTTTCGCGGGCGACTTCGACGATCCGGCTGGCGCTGGAGCGCTCCACGATCCGCTGCCGGACCGGTTCGTCCACTGTCATCAGCTCGAAGACACCGCTCCGGCCTCGATAGCCGGTTCCGCGGCACTTGCGACAGCCCGCCCCGCGGTAGAGCGTCTGTCCCGGCTGGTAGTTGAAATCTGCCGGGAGCGTTTCGGGATCGGGCTTGTACGGTTCCTTGCAGTCGGGGCAGACGGTGCGGACCAGCCGCTGGGCCATCGACGCTTCCAGCGTGCTGGAAACCAGGAACGGTTCGATGCCCATGTCCAGCAGGCGCGTTACCGCGCTGCAGGCGTCGTTGGTGTGCAGTGTGCTGAACACGAGGTGCCCGGTCAGGGCGGCCTGGATGGCAGCCTCTGCCGTTTCCAGATCGCGTATTTCGCCGATCATGACCACGTCGGGGTCGTGACGAAGAATCGCGCGGAGCCCTCGGGCGAAGGTCATTCCGATTTTGCTCTGGACCTGGATCTGGTTCACGCCGTCCAGGTGATATTCGACCGGATCCTCAACCGTGATGACCTTGATCCTGCCGCTGACGATCGCCGAAAGGGCCGCGTACAGCGTGGTGGTCTTGCCGCTGCCGGTCGGCCCGGTGACCAGGATGATCCCGTGGGGGCGCTTGATGAGTTCCCTGAAGGTGCCGAAGGTATCTTCCGGCATGCCCAGTTCGGGCAGCGTGAATGCGACCGACGTTTTGTCCAGCACACGCATGACGATCCCCTCGCCGAAAAGCATCGGGATCACGCTGACGCGGACGTCGTACTCCTTCCCGCCGACGCGGAGGTTGATCCGCCCGTCCTGCGGGAGGCGTTTCTCGGCGATGTTGAGGCTCGCCATGATCTTGATGCGGCTGATGATGGCTGCCTGGAACCGGTGGATCTGCGACGGGACGCTGGCTTCGTGCAGCACACCGTCGATGCGGTAGCGGATGCTCAGTCCCTTCTCGTACGGCTCGATGTGGATGTCGCTGGCCCGTTCGTTGACGGCTTCGAGGAAGATCTCGTTGACCAGCTTGATGACCGACGCTTCCTGGGCCATCTCCAGCAGGTCTTCCGGCTCGTTGCCGGAGTCGCGGACGACCTCAAGGTCGTCGGTGCTCATCATCTCGTCGATGGTATTCCCGCCGAGGCCGTAGTGGGTCTTGATGACCTTGTCGATCTCGTCCTCGGCAGCCAGGACGGGCTTGATTTCCAGCCCGGTCAGCAGGCGGAGTTCGTCGAAGGCGTAGAGGTCGAAGGGGTCGCTGGTGGCGACGGTGAGCGAGCCGTTTTCCCGCTCCAGCGGGACCAGGTGTTTCCGATAGACCAGCTTGGCGGGAAGGGACTGGAGGATCTCGACGTCGACGTCCACCTCAGACAGGTCGACCATCGGGATCGACAACTGCTCGGACATCTCGCGGAGCACGTCCTCGGCATCCACCCAGCCGAGCTGGATCAGCGCGCGGTCCAGCCGCACGCCCTGTTTCCGGCGCAACTCCATGGCCTCGGCAAGATTATCTGCCGTTATAAGCCCTTTATTGAGAAGGACCTCTCCAATACCCATTGAACCAACTCCCTGCGCGGTTTGACTGCCTGCAAACCCACTCCCTCACCCTCTAACCCCGCGCCCGGCAAGAGATACTTCAGAATCTTCAAGTTTAACGCTCTGCAGCAGAGAATATTACCCGTTTTCTTGTCGATCAGAGCCGGTCGGGTTTAGCCTCAACTGCAGGAAATCCGCTCTCTCACAATACCTTGGACTCTTGTCGGACGGCCGCTGTTGAATTTTTCTGCAAGAAACTCTGTCGGTGGGTAGTTAAAGTGTAAAGACTCCACCCCCAATTCTCCCGGATGAAAGGGACTACCATGAGACGACATACACTCCTGCTTGCCCTGCTGCTGACCACCAGCCTTGCCGCCGGACAGACGACGCAGACCACCGACGTCCCCGATTACTGCAGCGGCCTGGTCGATCCCTACAACATGGTGGTCGAGAAGGACCGCTTCAACGCTGCCGCGGGCAACGACGGGGAACTCTCCGCCGCCGAGTTCACAGCCAACCAGAAGAACACTTCCCCCTTCGCCCGCGCGTTCGATACCTGGGCCATGCTCAAGACCTTCGACGAAAACGCCAACGGGACCATCGACTGGTTCGAAGCGGACGCCTATCGCAAGGCCCTGGCGAAGAAGGTGGCCGGGAACTTCGACGCCAACAAGAACAACCGCCTCGAACCGGCAGAACGAGCCAAGGCCAATGCCGCCCTGCACGCCGGAAGAATCTCCGCCGACGGCGGGGCAACCACGCATCCGGCGACCGATCGCGGCTCAGGTGAAAACGGGAACACTGCTGAGAACGCCGACGCCGAATCCGGAGAGCCCAACCCGCGCCGCTCCAGGCGACAGCGTCTGTTGGACAGGTACGACACCGACGGCGACGGGAAAGTCTCTGCCGAGGAGCGGAACAAGGCTGTCGCCGAGTGGCGCGAGCGCATACGGAAACGAATGGAAGAGCGACGCAAGCAGCAGCTCGAGAAGTACGACACCGATGGCGACGGGGAACTGTCCGAAGCCGAGCGTGAGAAAATGGAACAGCAGCGCCGCCAGGAGCGTCAGAAGCGCGTCAGGGAATGGCTCGAAAGGCGATTCGACGCCGACAAGGACGGCAAACTCGACGCCGAAGAGCAGAAGAGATACGACGAGGCCGTCAAGAAGTACGAAGAACGCATGAAACGCTTCCGCCAACGGGCGCGCCAGTGGCGGGAGCAAAGGATCAAACGCTACGATACCGACGGCGACGGCAAACTGTCCGAAACCGAACGCGAAGAGGCCCGCAAGCAGATGCGACAGCGAATCGAAGAATTCCGCAAAGCCGCCGATGCCGACGGCGACGGGAAGACCACCCGTAGCGAGATAAGGGACTACTGGCAGAAGCTCCGCAAGAAATACGATGCCAACGGCGACGGCAAACTGGACGCCAAAGAACGCCAAAAGCTGATGGAGGAGGAAGGCGGTTCGGTCAATCCTTCCAGCGGGGGCAGCGCGGCGGTCATCCCCTCCTCCGACGGAAAGTCGGCGACGGTCATCCACACCGGCAGGTAACCGCAATATCCGCATACCCCAGCCGCCCGGACAGCCTGCAAAGGCTCCGGGCGGTTTTTTCGTGCCGCCGTAGCGGGCATCCTCCCAGCCAACTCCCAGCCTTGACCGGAATCTGCCGAATCCGTAGCCTGATCTGTCCGATGCATCTGTGAAACGAGCCATCAGTACCCGAAAGGAATTGCATGATCCGCTTCTCATGCCGGTGCGGCCAGAAACTGAAGGTCGCCGACGAACATGCGGGCAAGAAGATCCGCTGCCCCAAGTGCAAGAATATCTCCGCCGTCCCTCCTGCACCGCAGTCCGATGCCGTGGCCGACAGCCCGGCCCCGTCGGAACCCCAGGTGCAGGACAACCCGAAGATGCCCGCTTCCAAGCATCCGCCCAAGGCGGAAACCGGCGGCGATCCGGGCTCCGCGCTGTCCGGGCTGGCGTCGGCAGCGACTTCCTCGCCCCAACCCGCTTCCGGGACGCCGACAACGCAGCAGGCACGCAACGCCCCGGCCCAGCCGCAACCGACAAACTCGGCGGGCCCGGCCAGGAAGAAACGCTCCGCCCTGCGATTCCTGCCGTGGGTTTTCGCCGGGCTGATCGCGGTGGCCGTGGTGGGCGTGCTTCTGGTCACCCAGCCGTGGGCATCTTCCGAAGAGACCGGCAGCGAGAGCGGCGGATTCTTCTCCAAAGTCAGCAGCGTTCTGGGCGGCGGGTCCGACGACGGAAAGGGCAACGCATCGGCCGGCTCCAAACCCGTAGCGATCGGCGATGTCACCGCAAAGCCGACGGTCCAGGCCATCGTCTTTGGTGGCAGCGAGGACGATCAGATCACCCACATGGACCGTACCGCCGACGGCTCGCTGGTGGTCTGCGGGATCCTCGGAAGTGCCGACGCGACGCCCAGAGGCGTCCAGCCGAACCGGCTGCTGACCGGCTCGCACGACTCGGGAACGGACTTCGGTTTCGTCGGTAAGCTCAGTGATGACCTGCAGAAGTGGGACTGGTTCAGCGTTTTTCCGGCAGAGGCGATCAGGCCCTCGCGGGTGCTGGTCTGCTCCGACGGCGACGTGGTTGTCGGCGGAAGCAAGCTGGGGAACCTCCCGCAGATCGCCACGAACGTGGCCGACTGGGGCAAGTCCGACGGGGCCCTGCTCCGCCTCCGTTCCGACGGGAAGAAGGTCGAGTGGATCAACCGCGCCGGCCCGAACCAGACGCACATCACCGGACTGGCCGAGGACAAGACCGGACGCATCTACTGGACTGCAGGCACGCGAGGCAAGGGCATGGCCGCTTACCTGCTCCGCGTCAACGCCGACGGGAGCGAATCGGAATGGTCTTACGATAAGTCGGCCGGGTGGTCGGTCAGCCTGCACCACAACGATGGGCAGTTGCTGCAGGAAGGCGAGTATTACTGGTATTACAGACGCGGCTGGGATGAGGACGACAAGGACGGGTACTTCGACTATGACGGCGAGGGCGGATGGGCCCCGGTGAAATTCTGGGTCCACGGCGTGCGTCAGGGCGGGCAGGTGCTTGTTCTTCCCGACGGCGACATCGTGGTCACCGGCTCGATGTTCTATGGATTCCAGGTCAAGGGCAAGAAGGGCTATCCGGCGTTCGACCTGTTCATGGCCCGCTACGACCAGACCGGAAAGCTCAAGTGGTCGACCAACTGCTACCGGGAAGGCGACAGCATCCACACGCCGGACCAGAAGCCCAACGCCCTGGCGTACGACCCGGCGACCGACACGCTCTATGTCTGCGCGTGGCAGCACGGGTCCAACCAGTACCGCTTCAAGGGCAAGCTCGTCGGCGATACGGGCAACCTGAGCATCAACTGGGTGGGCAAGGTGGCTGCGAAAACCGGCCGGCTCGACACCGGATGGTACTGGCAGAACAGCTACAAGGGCGACTATGGCGAGAATGGCATCCCGCAGGGCTGGCCCAAGCTGGCGGGCAACAACGTAGGCGAGCTGGCCGTCGACGCGTCCAGCCGGGTGCATATTGCAGGCAAAACCGGTGCCCGCATGTGGACCACCGACAACGCCTATCAGCCCTGGCCGGAGTTCAACGGCGGGGGCGGGTTTGCCGCGGCCGTGGTGCTCGGGCCGAAATTGAACGACGTCAAATACGCCGGCACCTATCGCGGAACGGAAGAAAACGACGATCGCGCGATCATCGGCTCCGGGATGTTCAACGGGCTGGAGCTTTCCAGAGGGGCCGTCTACCACGCCGGATGGACCAGCAGCCCCGGCACGCCCAACGGCACCCAGCCGTCATGGGCAAACAAACGCCTCGCCGGAAAGAAAGACTGCCTGATCGTGAAGACCAGCTTCCCGGAGTAGCGATCGACAGGTGTGGCACCTCCCTCGCGAGAGGCGCCTTTCGCTCCGCGTGGTGGGGCTATCTCTCTTTGCGCGGTGGGTCTCCCGACCCACCGCGTTACATGACTGACATTGCGTAGACCTCATCCCGTTGGCGGGTCAGGAGACCCGCCAACAACTGAAGGGGAATTCCCGCGTGGTGGGTCTCCCGACCCACCACGTTGCGCCACTCCCCTGGCAAACACGCCGGTCCGTTGGCGGGTCAGGAGACCCGCCAACCACTGAAGGGGAATTCCCGCGCGGTGGGTCTCCCGACCCACCGCGTTACATGACTGACATTGCGTAGACCTCA
>JBKHHU010000110.1:0-11583 GCA_046539045.1 Phycisphaerae bacterium | reverse complement strand
GCGACAGAACGGGCCGCAACGGTGGTCATGCAACGTGGTGGGTCGGGAGACCCACCACGCGGGAGTCGGGCCGCAGCGGGGGCATCAAAACGAAAGGAACACCACGTGGACGTGGATCAACTGAATAAGAAGTTCGGCATTCCCGAGGCCGCAGAGTTTTCCGGCGGGTGGGGCGACATGCCCCGGCTGGAGGTCGAGACCGAACTGTGCAAGGGCGAGCTGTACCTGCACGGGGCCCATGTTACCCAATGGCGGCCGACCGGCAATCAGCCTGTGCTCTGGACGAGCATGAAGAGTTTCTTCCGGCCGGACAAGCCGATCCGCGGTGGCGTGCCGATCTGCTTTCCATGGTTCGGCCCGAACGACGCCAATCCGCAGCTGCCGAGTCACGGGTTCGCCCGCGTCATGCCGTGGGCGGTCCGGGCGGTGACCCACGAGGAAGACGGGGCGGTTACCGCAATCCTGGCCCTGGAGCCGACCGATTACACGCTGGAGATGTGGGATTGTCGCTTCGAGGCCGTCTACACCGTCCGCTTCGGCACGACCCTGACGACCTCGCTGGAAATCCGCAACGTGGACACCAAGCCGATCGCCTACACCCAGGCGCTGCATCACTATTTCACCGTCGCCGACGTGCGACACGTGGAGATCGAGGGGCTGTCCGGTGCCGAATACGTCAACCAGCTCGACGACTCCCGCAATACCCAGGGCGACGAGCCGATCCGCTTCGAGGGCGAAACCGACCGCGTCTACGTCAACACAGACGCTGCCGTTACGCTGGCTGACCCGGGCAAGAACCGGTTGATCACCGTCGAGAAGGCCGGCTCGCAGTCCACGGTCATCTGGAACCCGTGGATCGCCAAGGCCTCCCGGATGGCCGACTTCTACGACGAGGACTGGCCGGACATGGTCTGCATCGAGACCGCCAACGCACGCGACAACGTGGTCAACCTCAATCCGGAACAGTCCCACACGATGAGCACGACCCTCTCGGTCGAGCCGCTGCGGGAGAGCATTGAAGATCAAACGGCGTAAATCTCACATCCGAAGCACGAGATTTCAAACAAATCCAAAACGGACAAATCGCAAATTCAGAATGACGCCGGTCCGGGACGTCCTGTTCCGGTCATTTGGATTTCGAGTTTTGGAGTTACGAGCGCAGCGAGTCGGGTATCGGGATGATCCGGCCTTCTGTGCTTACGCAGGCGAGGGTGGTTTTGGCGGTGCAGATGAGAATTCCGTCGGGTTTGCGGTATAGTTCGTACTCGTGGTCGATGCGGGCGGCGCCCATGTTGACCATGCGGGTTGTCAGCGTCAGGACCTCATCATAGCGGGCGGGGGCCTTGTAGCTCGCGCTGCATTTGGCGACCACGAACAGCACGCCCTCGGCTTCCAGGTCCGCGTAAGCGATGCCCTGCCGGCGAAGCAGTTCGGTCCGGCCCATTTCGAAGTAGACCCAGTAGCGGCTGTGATGGACCGCGCCCATGCGGTCGACCTCCGGATAGCGGACGCGAATTTCGATGGTGTGTTCGTTCATGTGGTACTTCCCGATACAGTATCACGCGGATTGGAAGTCGCAGACCCGACTGCCGAGTCCGACGTCCTACTCCGTTGACTTATCTTCTTCCCCGGCCGTCACTGCTTTCAGCTTGATCCGGTTGGCGGTAATCTCCGTGACTTCCAGTTTGATCTTCTTCAGTTCCGTGATCGCGTCGGCCAGTTGCTGGGTCTTGTAGCTGTAGTTGGCGTCGATGGTGGCGACGTTCTCGATGATTTCCCGCAGGTTCAGATCCTGCAGCCCGCGAGCCTGCTTCAGTTCGTCGCGAAAAACTTTCCACTGGGAGTAGCTCATATCCGATATGACCAGTGTCACCGCCCGGCGGACGTAGAGTTGTTTCCGCCAGGCGTTGATCAGGGCGGTCAGGAACTTCGGGTTCATCTGCTGGCCGAGCTTCTTGAGGGCGACGTCTTCGCCACCGGCCCGCTTCATCGTCGTGACGGTGACGGGACCGTAGCTCTTGCTGACCAGGAGTTCGGCGGTGTCGACGCGGATGGCTTTGACCTGGAACCGGGCGGTGTACTTGTACACCCGAACCCCGGCGACGGTTACGCCGCGATCGAATTCTGCCTTGGCCAGTCCGGTGACGATTACATCGGCGTGGAATCGCGCCCCCGTAGCGGCGATTTTCTGCGGGTCCTGTTTCTGCACAGCCAGCCAGAAGTCGCGTTTGGCAACGTCCTCGATGGTCTTCCGATCGATGAGCTTGATGTCCTTGGACAGCAGGAAGTCTTCGAGATTGGACTGGAAGGTTCCGGCTCCTTCCTCCGGCCAGACGGTGTCCGCTCCTTCGGTGACTTCCCCAATGGCGAGCATGACTCGCGGGTTGCCCATCCGGGCGACGGTATGGGCGATGAGAGACCAGTCCTTCTGGAACTTCTTCGTCGAGACCCGCGCCCGAACCACGGCGTAGCTCATCCCGGCCATGGAATAGTTCTTGAGAACTTTGTGCTCGACGACGTATCCAACCGCGTCGGCGAAGATGCGGTCGTAGACGACTGTGTAATTTTCGGTTTCGGTGCGGGCCCTGATAAAGGTCCCGCAGGATTCCTCCACCGCCTTTCGCAGCGCCGCGGAAACCGCCTGCTCCTTGGCAGAGGGAGTTTCACCGGCAGCTTCCGCGGTGACGGTAACCCACTTATCGACGGGCGTTTTGTCGGAGACCTGGGCGCCGAGATGGCTGGATTTGCACAGCACAACGGCCAGCAGCAGGGCAAGAGGAATTGTCTTTGGATTCACGATAGCTGCTCCGGTCGGTCTTTGTGGAGTAATGGCAAAGGTTTATGTCGGATTTTAGCTTTTGTGTCCGTCGGGTCAAGCATGGAGCTGTGGTTCTTGTCGGCGGGTGGTTGTGGATTCATCGCAAAAAGGTCTTGCAGGATTTCCTGCTACGGATATCATTACGCGGACTTTTGCACGGTTGCAAAGAGTACGAAGCCCTTACCAGAAAGGACTAGTGTCAAAATATGATCAAAGTCAAGGCCAGAGGCAGCGAGAGCGTCGACCAGATGCTTCGTCGATTCAAGAAGCTCTGCGAGAAGGAAGGCCTCACGAAGGACATCAAGCGGAACAGCTACTATGAGAAGCCTTCCGAACGTAAGCGTCGTCGCATGCGTAAGTCGCTCAAGCGCGCGGCCATGAGTTGAATCTTTCTTCCCGGATGCACTTTTCGGGAATCGCTTACAGGCGAATAGATAACGCAGTACCGGCCCGGCGGAGTCGGTAAAGACCCGAGAGACAGGGAAGGTCGGGCTCTGCTTGCAGATTGCGGCAACGGATAATCTGCGCCTACGTTCCGTCGTCTGGATTAACGACGATCTGTCGTTCCCCCCGATAAATTGGTTCCGGATGCGAAGGTAAGTCTGCATCCCCAACGAAACCCCCGTTTTAGGAGCACTGTTTGTGAACGCTGCAGGGAGATTATTAAGGACTCACCGCAAAGTACTGCTGGGTCTGGTTCTTCTGGTCGTGCTGAGCGCCATGGCCGCCCCGGCACTGGCCCAGGGTGATGAAGCTATCCCGGCCCCGACTGAAGAAAGCATTAGCAACCGACTTGGCAATATTCCCGCGCTCTGGTACCTGGCCCCGATTTCCTCCGTGGTCGCCTTGGTGTTCGCCTATGTCTTCTATAGACAGGTGAAAGCCGCCAACCAGGGCGACGAGAAGATGATCGAAATCGCCAAGCATGTTTCGGACGGCGCGCTGGCGTATCTCAAGCAACAGTACAAGATCGTCATCGTGTTTTTCGTGGTGGTTTTCGTATTGCTGCTGTTGATGTCGTTCGTGATGGACATGCAGCATGGTGTCGTTCCTTTTGCATTCGTGACTGCCGGTCTGCTTAGCGGTTTGTGCGGCTGGTTCGGAATGAAAACGGCCACCATGGCGTCCAACCGCGCAGCCCAGGGCGCTAAAGAGAGCCTCAATCGTGGTCTGGTGGTTGCGTTCCGTGCCGGGGCCGTGATGGGCCTGGTTGTGGTGGGCTTCGGCTTGCTGGACGCGAGCGTGTGGTTCTTCATCCTCAGTGGATTCACCACGATGGGCTTGACTGAAATTACCGTAGTCATGCTCGCTTTCGGTATGGGTGCTTCGTCGCAGGCATTGTTCGCCCGTGTGGGTGGCGGCATCTACACCAAAGCTGCCGACGTCGGGGCGGACCTGGTGGGTAAGGTCGAGGCCGGAATCCCGGAAGACGACCCGCGCAACCCGGCGACCATTGCCGACAATGTCGGCGACAACGTAGGCGATGTGGCCGGCATGGGTGCCGACCTGTATGAATCCAACTACGGATCCATCCTTGCCTCGATGGCGCTGGCGGCGGCTGCGGCCTACCAGATGGGTATTGGCGGCACCGATGCCATTCGCATGGTCATCGTGGCTCCGGTCCTGGCGGGCCTGGGTATTCTGTGTTCGATCCTGTCGATCTTCCTTGTCCGGGCCAAGGACAACGCCAGCTTCAGCGAGCTTCGCAAAGGTCTCCATACCGGCGTGTGGGCCAGTTCGGGTCTGATCGTTGTCGCTTCTCTGGGGCTGTTCTACTTGCTGCTTTCGCCCATTGATGGAGTCAGCTGGTTGGGCGTCTGGGGCGCCATTGTTGTGGGTCTGGTCGCAGGTCTCGTGATCGCTTGGGGCACCGAGTTCTACACCAGCTATGAGCACAGCCCGACAAAGCATATCGCCGAAAACGCCGAGACCGGTCCGGGCACCGTGATGATCGCCGGGCTGGCTGAGGGCATGAAGTCTACCTGGGTCAGTCTGCTGGTCGTGATCGTGGCCATCCTGGCTGCGTTCGTTCTCGCCGGTGGCGGCGGCACTCCCCTGATGGGGCTGTTCGGTGTGGGTATCGCGGCGGTCGGAATGCTCTCCACCCTTGGAATCACGATGGCGACCGACGCGTACGGACCCATCGCCGACAATGCCGGCGGTAACGCCGAAATGACCGGACAGCCGGCAGAGGTCCGAGAACGCACCGACGCGCTGGACTCACTGGGCAATACCACCGCAGCGGTAGGCAAAGGGTTTGCGATCGGTTCGGCCGCTCTGACGGCACTGGCACTGATGGCTGCGTATGTCGGGCAGGTCCGCATTGGCCTGGTTCGCGAAGGACGCACAGCCATCACCGCCAACGTGGATCCCCAAGCTGCCGAAGATACCGCGACCGACGGAGACAGGCTGTACAACCTTGGCTATGGCAAGATCGCCTGGAAGTCCGCCGCTGAGGACAGAAGCTCTGATACGTTCCTGGTTCTCCGCGAGCCCAAGAACGCCGCGAAGTTGTCTCTTGGTGAACTGACTGGGGCAGAGGTCGCCGAGAGCGAGCCGGACTCAAGCATGTACAGGCTCACCATAGGTGACGCGACCTATCACGCGGTGCCGGCCTCCAAGGCATCGTTGCGTCAGTTCATGGACTTCTACGGCGTGAATCTCATGAACCCCCGGGTGCTGTGCGGCATTTTCTCGGGCGTGCTGCTGGTATTCCTCTTCAGCGCCATGACGATGAAGGCCGTAGGACGAGCGGCTATGGCCATGGTTCGCGAGGTCCGACGGCAGTTCAAGGAGATCCCCGGAATCCTCGAGGGTACCGGAAAGCCGGACTACTCCCGTTGCGTCGAGATTTCTACGGCAGGGGCCCAGCGTGAAATGCTTATACCGTCCCTTATGGCCATCGTCGTGCCGGTCGCTGTTGGACTCGTCCTTGGCGTTGCCGGCGTGATCGGGCTGCTGGCCGGAGGTCTGGCGTGCGGGTTCGCCATGGCGATCTTCATGGCCAATGCCGGCGGCGCGTGGGACAATGCCAAGAAGTACATCGAGACCGGTGCTCATGGTGGCAAGGGGTCCAGTTCCCACAAGGCGGCTGTCGTCGGTGACACCGTCGGTGACCCGTTCAAGGACACCTCCGGCCCGAGCCTGAACATTCTCATCAAGCTGATGAGTATGGTCTCGGTTGTCTTCGCCGGGCTGATCGTCAAGTTCGCACCGATGATCGGAAGCTTCCTCGGGATCGAGTAAAAATCGAAGCAGATATTGATGACTGAATCCACGAACAAAATCGAGGCGCGAGACCTGGCCGTCGAGGCGGCCAGGATCGCTGCCGACATGCACTGCGAAGACATCGTCGTGCTGGACCTGAAGGGCATCAGCCCCGTCACGAATTACTTCGTGATCGGTACCGGTACCAGCGGACGGCAGATCCGCAGTGTCGCCCAGGAGATTGCCGGTTTCGGCAAGGCCAACGGTTCGCCCGTGTGGCGGACGGCAGGGATGGAAAATCCCGAATGGGTGATCCTCGATTTCGTGGACGTGGTCGTGCATCTGTTTGACCCCGAGCACCGTCGTTACTATGATCTGGAACTGATCTGGGGCGAAGGCCCCGCCGTCGAATGGCGCCGCGAGGATCAGAAGGAGTCTTCCAATACCGACTCCGACTCTGACCCGCATCCGGACCCACAGTAGCGACATCTGATGCAATTCGACGCGGCGGTCCTGCACGGGCCGCCGCGTTTTTTATTCCAACAAAACAGGACCTCACGATGAACCTCAAAAAGGAACTCGAATCGCGCCTGAAACAGGCACTCGCCTCCGCCGGCGCCCCCGAAAATGCCCCGGCGCTGGTGGCTGTCTCCACCCGACCCGAAGCCGACTACCAGGCCAACGGAGTCATGGCCGCCGCCAAACGCATGAAGACCAACCCGCGCCAACTCGCCGAGAAGGTGCTGGAATCGGTCGACCTGTCCGATCTGGCTGAGTCGGTCGAGGTGGCCGGCCCGGGGTTCATCAACGTCCGCCTGAGCACCGACTGGCTCGCACAGCAGGCTGCCGCGATGCTCATCGACGAGAAACTCGGCGTCCCCCAGCCGGACTCCGAGCAGACCGTCGTGGTCGACTATTCCAGCCCGAACCTCGCCAAGGAGATGCACGTCGGTCACCTGCGAAGCACGATCATCGGTGATGCGCTGGGCCGGGTGATGGAATTCACCGGGAAAAAGGTCATCCGCCAGAACCACGTCGGCGACTGGGGCACGCAGTTCGGCATGCTTATCGCCCACATGGAAGAGGTAGAAGAGGGCTCGGGCGAGTTGGCCGACCTGGAGGAGTTCTACCGCCAGGCCAAGCAGCGGTTCGACAGTGATGCCGACTTTGCCGAACGGTCCCGCGGGTACGTGGTCAAACTCCAGGGCGGTGACGCCGAGTGCCTTGAGAAGTGGAAGAAGTTCCTCGAGATCAGCCTGAGTCATTGCGGGCAGGTGTACGAGCAGCTCGGAGTGATGCTGGGCACGCAGGACGTCCGCGGCGAGAGCTTCTACAACGAGGACCTGCCGAAGGTCATCGAGGACCTGCGTGAACAGGGCATGCTGGCCCAGAGCGAGGGTGCCCAGTGTGTGTTCCTTGAAGGCTATGCGAACAAGGACGGCGAGCCGCTGCCGGTGATTGTGCAGAAGTCCGGCGGCGGGTACCTGTATGCGACGACCGACCTGGCGGCCATCCGGTATCGGGCCAGAAAGCTGAACGCCGATCGCGTGCTGTACGTGACCGACTCCCGGCAGGCCCAGCATTTCGAGATGGTTTTCAAGGTCGCCCGGCTGGCGGGGTTCGTCGGCGAGGACGTCTCGCTGGAGCACGTCGGTTTCGGGATGATGCTGGGCAAGGACAAGCGCCCGTTCAAGACGCGAGAGGGCGGCACGGTCAAACTGATGGACCTGCTGAAAGAGGCCCAGCAGCGGGCCCTCTCGCTCGTGAAGGACAAGAACCCGGACCTGCCGGAAGACAAGCAGGGCGAGATCGCCTCTGCCGTGGGCGTCGGCGCGGTCAAGTACGCCGACCTCAGCCAGAACCGCACCAGCGATTACGTCTTCAGCTGGGACAAGATGCTCAGCCTGCAGGGCAACACCGCCCCGTACATGCAGTACGCGTACACGCGAGTCAGGAGCATCTTCCGCAAGGGCGACCTGGCAGACGACGCTGCGGTCGGAGAGATCCGCATCGACGAACCGGCAGAGCGACAGCTGGCGCTGCAACTGTCCCGCTTTGCCGAGGCGATCCAGACGGTCGAAAGCGAATGCTTGCCCAACGTGCTGTGCGCCTACCTGTACGAACTGGCCACCGCGTTCATGAGTTTCTACGAGTCTTGCCCCGTGCTGAAGGCAGAGAGCGAGGAAATCCGTCGAAGCCGCCTGATGCTGGCGAAGCTCACTGCCGATGTCATCCGCACCGGCCTGGACTTGTTGGGCATTCGAACGATCGAGCAGATGTAAGAGTCGTTGCGGCGGGTGGCGCAGGCCTTGGGCAGACACCCCCGAGAACAGGAACGGAAGTAGAACCGACCATGAGCAAGCAGGTTGTTACAACGCCTATCGAGCCATCGTCGGGGCCTACCGAGGCGGCGAACCGATTCCTGGACGCACTGCGGACCTGGATCTACGCCTGCATCGACGAGCCGGCCGACGAGCCGGTGATCGACAATCACGATCAGGGCACCTTCACGGTTCCGTGGGCGACGTACATCCGCGCCACCGGCGACGACGCTCCGCTGGAGTTCATGAAGAACCTGCGGGACAAGGTGCGCGACTTCTACGTCTCCCGGGGCGAGTGGAAGCACGGATACTGGCGGATGCAGGAGGCTCACCACGGGACCGAGCATTACGAGCTGTTCCTCGGTGAGCTGTGGCGGCTGGATCCGGACGACGATGAGACTGTCGGGCAGTTCATCGACGCCGCCGAGCACATCGGCAACTGGGTTGATGAAATTCCCGACTGGTACGACTGGGACAAGGATGTCTTCCGCTCGCTGTGGCTTGGTACGGACGGGATCAGAGGCGGCAGGGGGATGGAGCTGAACGTGCCGGACCATTTCCGCTTTGCGAACCTGGCGATGCTGGCTGAGAAGATGAGCGGGCAGCAGAAGTACGCGGGTCTGGCTGAGCGTTATGTCGCCCGATGGGCCGAGGGCATTGCCGAGTCCGAGCAGGTACCGATAGCCTTGACGGCAGAGGGTCCCGTCGGCCAGATCGCCCCGGAACAGAGGGAAAGCTACTACGCCTTCGCCGGACAGGCCCCGCCGACCGGCTCACCGGTGGACCGGGCGGAGAATGTTCTGGCGTCGGCGGGTATCGAGACGCTGCTGGAGCTGTGGTCGCTGACCGGTCGGGACATCTTCCGCCGGGCGGCTGAGCGGCTGACCGATCTCATTGCCACGCAACTGGACGACCCCGACGCGGGGGCCGGTGCCGATATCATCCGCACCTATCGACGCGTCACCGGGAGTGATCGCTACGACATGATGCTACTTGCCGCAGCCGACCGGCAGAGCGGACCGGTGAGCAAGCTGGCGATGGTGCCGTGGGTCAGTCGGGCTTCCCGCGCGTCGGGGATCGGCAAGCGGGCGGATCAGCCGGAATGGCTGGAGGACGATCAACCGCGACGCCGGAACCCGATCCTGCTGGCTACGGCGGCGGAGATTCGCGGCGACAGTGGTCTGGCCTTGGAGGCACTCGATCTGGCCAGGGCCCAGTTTGAGCTGGCTTGCCGTGTGTATCCTTGCGGCCGCCACCACGGCTGCTCGTCCCGGACCGTCAGCGCCATCGCAAGGGGGCACGGCAGGGAGAACAACGCCGGTGTCGTCACGGCAGTTCTAGAGCCGCTGCTTGCTCTTGCGGGCAAATAGCAGCCCCGAGCCGGTCAACTACCGGAGTGGGCAAACGCGTCGTACAGGTGCGCGAGGTTATCCAGCGAAAGCTGCTCGTCCTCGGAAGGGGCCGGGGCGATAAATCGGACGCCGACCAGCGACATGCCCGGACTGTCGATTTCCGTGTGGACCACCTGGCTGCTCACAAGAATGTGGAACGTCTCCGGCCGAAGCTCCACTCGCAAGCCGATCCGGTCCCCCACCTGCAACACCTCCGCTGCCGAGCGTGCCAGCCTCATCCGCATTCCCGCCGAGCTGAAATCGATGACGTTGCCTCGCCATGCCGGACACGCGGGATCCTCTCCCTCGGGTTCTGCCGCTGCGCTGCCCGGCCAGGCGATCACCCGCATGGTCAGCCCCGAAGGTGGGCAGATGCGCTTGTGCACACGGCGAGAGGTGCGGTTGAGGGTTTCCGGAACGGCTACCGCGGCGGCGAAAATCGGATTCCCGCCTGCACCTTCGATTTGCTTGGTCGCTTCGACGGTAGCCGAGAAACTGAATCGAAAGATGCCCAATCGGAAGCTGATGCCGACGACGTCATCCGAGGCGGGATACTGCTGCGGCATGTCGGACAAATCCAGAGGGATCTCCAGACGCAGGTATTCTTCCCGGATGGCGAACCGGGCCTGGTAGACGGTCCACTGGTTGTGGGTCCGCCGAACGACCGTCAGCGGAACGCCCGCGTCGGCCGCCCTGTGAAGAGCTTCTCTGCTGTCGATCGAGTCTGTTTTCAATGCAGTGCCCATGGCGACTGTGATTGCCCCTATTTGTGAATAGATGGCTTTCCGCCTGAATCATACGATACAAATTCCGCCATGGATACATCGGCTTGCATTAGGCCCATCTTTAGCTGGTACTTTGGTTGGTGGGTCTCCTGGTACTGTGGTTGGTGGGTCTCCTGACCCACCAACGGGTAGCGGCGGCCGCAATCGAACGCGTGGGCAAGATGGCGGGTCGGGAGACCCGCCATCCGGCAGGAGGTCAGATCTTGCTGTGTTTGTTGGGTCTGCTGGTACTTGGTTGGTGGGTCTCCTGACCCACCAACGGGTAGCGGCGGCCGCAAGCGAACGGCATGTGCAAGATGGCGGGTCGGGAGACCCGCCATCCGGTAGCGCGTGAAAACGCCCGGGAAAGCATTTTGCCTTCCCGGGCGTTTCAATTATTCAGCGTCGGATGGTGAGACTTACTCAGCCGCCTCGACGGGGCCTTCGTAGGTCATCTCTGCCATCTGCTTGATCAAGTGCCACCGGCTCATGTTGTACTTCTGAGCTTCGACGGCGAGCTGCTCGGCTGCTTCGGGCTTGGCCTTGGCGAGCATCTTGAACCGGTTTTCCTTGTAGGCGTAATCGGTGAACGTGATGCTCGGTGCCTTGCTGTCCAACTGCAGCGGGTTCTTGCCTTCCTCAGCCAGACGCGGATCGAAGCGGTAGAGCGGCCAGGCACCGGACTGCACGGCGGCCTTCTGCTGCTCCATCCCGTCGGTCATGTTGATCCCGTGGGCGATGCAGTGGGAGTAACAGATCACGAGACTCGGACCGGGGTAGCTCTCGGCCTCGAGCAGGGCCCGTACCGTCTGGGCGTCGCTCATGCCCATCGAAATCTGGGCGACGTAGATGTTCCCGTAGGTCATCGCGATCATGCCGAGGTCCTTCTTGCCCACCGGCTTGCCACCGGCAGCGAACTTCGCGACCGCAGCGAGAGGCGTGGCCTTGGAGCACTGCCCACCGGTGTTGGAGTAGACCTGCGTGTCCAGAACCAGGACGTTGATGTCCCTGCCGCTGGCCAGCACGTGGTCCAGACCGCCGTAACCGATGTCGTAGGCCCAACCGTCGCCACCGAGGGCCCA
>JBKHHU010000319.1:0-2824 GCA_046539045.1 Phycisphaerae bacterium | reverse complement strand
TTTTCCGAAGGATGCCGACTGGGCCGGCGTATCCAAAGGGAAAGGCACGGCAGAAATGACGCAGCCACCTCCCCCGAATGACAAGCAGTGGTACTACCTCGTGAACGGGCAAAGGCTGGGGCCGGTCGATACTGCGACGTTGCAGTCGATGCTCCGGCAGGGCTCGGTGACGGGGTCGACCCCGGTCTGGCGGGAGGGGATGTCGAACTGGGAATCGGCAGGGACGCTACCGGAATTCTCGTTTGCCCCAGTGGACTCTTCGCGGAAGGAAGCCTTTCTGGGGCTCAACCAGAACGGGCTGATTCTGTTCATTGTCCTTCTGGCGGTGTTTCCGATCCTGTGCTGGCTGCCGTTTGTGATTGACAGCTGTAAGGCGGAAAACTAAACCGCCTGCACGTGAAATGCCGATGCTCGGATGCAGAGGCACGAATACGACGTCCTGTCGAATTCACTATCGATTGAAAGGAGATAGTAGTGACGCAGACACCGAATCCAGAGCCGCAACAGCAACCGCAGCCGGGCGCGCCCACCACGAAACCTGAAGGCGCCGAGAAGAAAATGATCGCCGGTATCCTGGGCATCGTCGTCGGCGCTCTGGGAATCCACAAGTTCTACCTTGGATACACCACCGCCGGGATCATCATGCTCTTGGTCTCCGTGCTCTCCTGCGGGTTCGCCGCTCCGATCATGGGTGTCATCGGCCTCATCGAAGGCATCATGTACCTGATGAAGAGCGACGAGGAATTCGTCCAGACGTACATCGTCGGCGAGAAGGCCTGGTTCTAGAAGAACCAGGACCGGACCCGACGCATCCAGACGATCGCGATTGGCCTGCCCCGCCTGCTGCGGGGCAGGCAGGATCGCGTCGTTTGTTTCTGCGCCGGCCCATGGCGGGACGGCCCGCGCCGGGGGCTCCGTGTTCTGCAGGCGTCCCAGCCCGCCGGTCTGTGCTGCTTAGCAGGTATTCGCAGTAAGAGGATTCACCATGCCCGAGAAACCCATGCCGACAGAATCGCCGCAACGGCCTGATACACAGTCCGCCGACCGGAAAAACGCTCCGGGGGTCGTCGCCGCCTTTGTTACCGGCCTGCTGAGCCTGACCTGTCTTGTCGGTCTGCTGCTGGGCCCGGTCAGCATCATCCTGTCCCTGGGCGCGAAGAAGAAGATCCAGGAGAGTCCGGAACTGTACAAGGGCAAGGGGCTGGCCATTGCAGGGCTGCTGTTCGGAATCGCCGGACTGCTGTTGAGCATTGTGTTTCTGCTGGCTCAATCCTATGGAATGATGAGTTTCTGGCAGGGATAATTCAAACCCTGCCGCCGACCGGCGCAACACGCAGGCGCCCCTATCGCCGCAAAGGAGACAGCCATGAGCGAGTGGTATTGCTATTCGCAGGGACAGCAACGGGGCCCCATGCCCGCGGATGAGTTGCGATCCGGGATCGAATCCGGCCAGGTGAGTCCGGACGATCAGGTGTGGACCGAGGGGATGGATGACTGGCAACCGGTCAGGGAGGTGGCCGAGTTCGCCGACGCGTGTTCGGCTGCTCCGGCGGCAGGACCTCCGCCCGCAGGCTTCGAACCGGCCTATCAGCCTCCGCATTCCCAATACACGTATCTGGAGAAGCATCGGGGGGAGACTATCCTCGTTCTCGGCATCCTGGGCTTCGTCGTGTGCCCGATTCTGTCTATTTTCGCCTGGGTGATGGGCAACGGGGATCTGCAGAAGATCCGCGCCGGCCAGATGGACCCGTCGGGCGAGTCACTGACCAACGCCGGACGGGTCTGCGGACTCATCGGAACGATACTGCTGATCGGCTGGACCGGCCTTTTCTGTCTCAGTTTCGGCCTGCCGATGCTGCTTGCCGGTGTCGGTGCAGGGATGTAACGGATCGGCGCGAGCCGAGTCAGACCATGACCATTTGCTGGAAAAAGGTGCCTCGAAGCCCCGGATGGCCCAGATGGGCCGTCTGTCTGGTTCTCGGCTGGCTGAGCTTCGTCAGCCTTGGCGCATGGCTTGAGCGCGCGTTCGGTATCGTTCTGGTGCGATGCTGGTTCAAGACGCTGCTGCATATTCCCTGTCCTGCCTGCGGTTTAACGCGCAGCGGGTTGTCGGTGCTGGGCGGGAACCTGTGGAAGGCGTTTCTGTACAACCCGTTCTGGGTGTTGGTGATCGGAATGTTTCTGTTTCTGCTGTGCGTTCGCCTGGCCTGCGGACGATGGCTTACACTGCAACTGACCCGCAGTGAACGGATCGCAGCCTGGATCGTGATCTCGATGGCGTTTATGGCCAATTGGGCGTATCTGATCTGTGACGGTAGATGAACTGGAGTGAGTGATGTCGGAGTGGTACTGCATCATAGACGACGACCAGCGCGGCCCGATAAGCGATCAGGAGCTGCGAACTCTGGCAGAGACCGGGCGCCTGGCGGCCGATGACTTCGTCTGGAGCCCGGAGATGTCCGATTGGCAGGAAGCCCAAGAGGTGGACTGGTTGGCCGGCATCGTGGCGGGGACACAGACACAGGCCCCCGCCCCGAACCCCGGCATACCGCCATACTCCGCGCCATTTGAGCCACCGGTGGTCTATGTGTCGCAACAGCAGCCAGGCAAGGGACTTGGCATCGCGGGATTTGTGGTGTCAATGTGCTCGGTGGTGCTCTGCATATGCCTTCCCGTCGTGAACGTGGTCATCGCCGTAACCGGTCTGGTCTTGAGCACTATCGGCCTGAAGAAATCACAGGAGCAGGGAGCAAGCAACGGCCTGGCTCTTGCGGGAGTCATTCTGGGCATCGTGGGGATCGTACTCGGCGTCGGTGTACTGATT
>JBKHHU010000318.1:0-2853 GCA_046539045.1 Phycisphaerae bacterium | reverse complement strand
GGACGGGGGGCTTGACGACGGTTACGATCTGCTCCGGCTTGCTGTTGCGATTGAGCAGGAATGTCGCGACCAGCGCGATGATCAGAACCGTGTTGCCCACCAGCAGCAGGCGCACTACGTTGGTGTTCTGACGTTTACCGGATGGCTTGCCCTGCTCGGTTTCGTCTTCCTCGTCGTCATCGTCTTCGAAGTCGCCGATCATCGGACCGGTGCCCAGACCGCGAACCCCGTCCGGAGAGACAGCGAGCCCTTCATCCTCGTGCTCGAAGCTGTTCGTCTCGGCGGGCCTGGGTTTGCTTTGCGGCGTTTCGGCTACCGGTGTCGGCTCATCTGCGGATTCCTGCTGATCGCTCTGTGTCGTGGCCGACTCGGATTCCCCTTCGGGTTCCTCGTCCAGTTCATCCAAACTGGACAGCCCCCATGCGGCCAGGTCAATCTCTTCCGGATCAACCGGATCGCCTTCTTCCTGGGCCTTGTCGGCCTCCGACTGTTCCGGCTCATGGGCAGATGCCTGGGCTTCGGCGGGCTGTTCCTCGTCGGCCCCGTCGTTCTTGTCGGTGAAGTTTTCGTCCAGCTCATCCAGGCTGGACAGACCCCATGCCGCCAGATCGATGTCTTCGTCGGAGACCGGGTCGGTTTCTTCGGCAGCAGGTTTCTCCTCGGCAGGGGGAGTTTCGGCAGCGGGTTCCTGCTGGTCGGCCGGGGCTTCCGGCTGCTCGGTGTCTTCGGATGAGGAGGCGGCTTCATCGGCGGAAGCATCGTTTTTGGCAGCGCCGACGGGGGTGAATCCCCACTTGCCCAGATCGATTACCGGCTTGGCCGGCTGCTCTTCGGTAGGTTCTTCCTCTGATTCGTCTTCACCGCTCGGAGCATCCTGAGCGGGTTCTTCGTGCTGCTCTGCTGTGGGCGAAGGCGCGTCATCGGCAGCGGGCTCATCGGCGTCCTTGTCTTCCTCGGGGGGCGCAGAAGGCGACTGCTCGCCCCGCTGCTCGGCTTCGGCATCTTTGCGGAGCAGATCCAGATCGGCATCGCTCAGCTCCTCGCCGTCTTCCTCCGGAAGCCAGTCGCTGTCCTTGCGGGGGTCGCGGTCTTTGTCGTTGTTCGTGTCGCGTGCCATGAAAATCGATCTCGCAAAATGTCGACGCGGGACGGTGGACCCGGTGCAGCCGAATCAGACAGCGCACCTTGATCCGCGGGAATGATTGCAAGAGCCGTGCCACACCAGAGACAGGAGATGAACTCACCTACCTAAGTTCCATATCAGCCAAACCTTACGCAGGCTATAGAATTCACTCGCGTTAACGGACAGCGGGAACTGTATAGACTTTGCGCGGGGAAACGTAAGGAATTTGACGCTTACCTGGAGGCGGTTTTGGCCCTGCCGTCGCATTTCTCGCGGGCGTCGGGGGCCTGGATGTCGTACCGCTTCAGCTTGGAATGGAGGGTCGCCCGGGTGATACCGAGCAGCGCGGCTGCCCGGGTTCGCTGCCAGCCCGTCTCCTGTAACGCGCGAAGGATGAACTCCTTCTCCGCGGTCTCCAGCGAGAAGTCTTTCGGAGACTGGGGCTTGGGCGCCGCCTCGGAAGCAGCGGCCGCGGTCTTCTGGGCCGGAGAAACCGATGAATCCACCCGTTCCAACACGAGGCTCTCGGGAGTGATCGAACCTTGGGTCTCCAGGATCATCGCCCGGTCGATGACATTCTTCAGTTCGCGGACGTTGCCCGGCCAGTCGTGCGTAAGCAGCTTCTGGATCGCATGGCGAGACAGGCCGTCAATGTCTTTCTTCCCCGCGATCGAACTGTTCTCTACGAAATACTCCGCAAGCAGCGGGATGTCGTCGCGCCGGGTTTCGCTCCGAAGTGCGGGCAGCTTGATCGGAAACACCGCCAGCCGGTAGTACAGGTCCTTGCGGAACTCACCGGCGTGGGCCTCGGCCAGCAGGTCGCGGTTGCTCGAGGCGATGATCGTTGCTCCGCAGGTCAGGTCCTTCGTTCCGCCCACGCGCCGGAAGGTCCGCTCCTGCAGAACGCGGAGCAGCTTGGCCTGCAGTTCCAGCGGCATCTCTGAGATCTCGTCCAGGAAGATCGTCCCGTCGCCAGCCAGCTCGAACAGCCCGGTCTTGTCCGTATCGGCACCGGTGAACGCCCCCTTCGTGTGGCCGAATAGTTCGCTTTCCAGCAGACTCGCGTTGAGGGCGGCACAGTTGACGGCTACAAATCTCGCCTTCGGGCCGTGTCGCCATGCGTGTACTGCCTGTGCGGCCAGTTCCTTCCCGCTGCCGGTTTCGCCCAGCACCAGTACGGGGTTGCAGCAACTCTCGGAAACAAGACGGATGGTCTCCAGCGACTCTTCCATCCCTGCCGAGGTCCCGACAATCTGCACACCGGGCGGACAGTTGCTGGAGAAGAAGCGCTTCCGCTCGGGATCTTCCAGTCCGCGCTGGGCTTTGAGCCCGGCCACCAGTGCTTCGAGCGTTTCATTGCTCAGCGGCCCGGGAACGTAATCGAACACGCCATTGCGGACGAACTTCACCGCGCGGTCCACCGACGGCTCTGCGTCGACGACCACCACGATGGTTTCAGGGCAGGTGCTCTTGCACCGCTTGAGGAAGAGGAACGCTTCATCGCGGGAGACCGATTCGCAGACGATGACCAGCCCCGGCTGGGCTTCATCCAGAGATGCCGACGCCGTCGCGGCGTCCGGTACCGGCAGAACCTTTCCTGCAACAGGGGAAATGTGCTTGCGGAGCCTGACCATGCCCGTCGACGTCTTACCGATGACCACCACGGTCTCGAAGAGACATTCCGTTGTTTCTGCCATGGCGCACTCCCGGTCCGTACCTGCCGGACGCTC
>JBKHHU010000317.1:0-2853 GCA_046539045.1 Phycisphaerae bacterium | reverse complement strand
TGGCCCGGTCAAGAATTGATGGGGTTAAGCGGTTGATTGGTTGATCGGTCAATTGGTTAACTGGTTAAGCGGTTGACTGGTTAACAGGCTGCTTGCTTCGGGCAGGCAGCCCGCTTCTTTCTCACGCGGCAGACTACCTGGCGGCAGGCGACACGCGATAGGGAGGGCGGCTTTAGTCTAGAACGTCCCTCGCGTTCGTTCTCGCTCACCGTCTGAACACTCAAGCCCAAGGATCCGGATCCATGGGCTTACGCGCACAATCGTGACACCGCGTCCATAACCAACCGCCGCTCACGATAACCCTCCCTGAAGCCTGCCTCCTGAAGCCTGTAGTCTGCTGTCCCAATCAACCGCCATTTCCCGTCCCCGTTTCCCCAACCCCTGGATGGATATGCTCGAGGATGTCGTCGATCCGCTCGAGCGTCTTCTCGTTCTTGAGGCGGCCGGGCTTTTTCAGTTCGTCGAATGCCTTGGCCAGGTCGGGCGAGTAGGTGCGAACCATCCGCCATGCCTGATACCGCTGCTCCTTGTACGGGCTGGTCATCAGCTCAGCCAGCTCGCCGGCCAGTTGCATCTTGTCCTTCAGCGACGGCTCCTTTGGCGTCACCTTCGCCGGGTCGGTCGGCTTGCGGAGGTAGATCTTCACATCATCAAACCTGCCGGTCGAGCCGAATACGTACAGCCCGATCCGCTGGCCGTAGAACCGTTGGAGTTCATCGTCGGTCAACTGCGTCTCGCTGACCAGTTTCCCGTCGACGATCGCCTTGCACTTGCCGTCCAGACGTTCGACGCGGACGGTGTGCCAGGTGCCCATCTCGATCTTCGCGTCGGACTTCGATCGCGGCTGTTCGTAAATCAGGAAATGGCTGCCCCGGTTGTAATGGGCGCCGAACTGGAACATCATTCCCTCCCGCCACGGGAAGGCAGACCCGCTGGGGTTCCCGCTGAGCACCACGGACAGATCGCAGTGCTTCTTGCCCATCGCGCGGGCCCGGTATTCCACGGCGACATCATCCGCCCAGTTGTACGGGAGCATCGCCACGGCCTGGATGTTGCCCTTGACCTGCAGGGCCCCGTCGACCAGTTCGATCGTCGCATCATTGCCTTTGCGGGTCTTGCCGCTTTTGGGGTGGTAGTACTCGTACCACACGTCGCGGAGCTTTTCGCCGCTGAAATCGTCACTGAAGGCCAGCTTCCATTCACTGGGTCCGCTGTAGCTGCGGCGGGAATCGAGGGCCTCCAGCGTACGGCGGGCGTCGGCGCTGAGGCTGAGGTTGACGATCGGGCTCTTCGCCCGGCCGGCGAGCTTCTTGCTGTGCATCTGATCCAGCGGCTTTCCGCCGCAGATCGCCAGCGGCTGGGTGCGGTAGGTTACCTTGCCCTTGGTGACGAGGGCGTAGACGCTGTGCACGCCATTCTCGTCCGAGAGCTTGTCGGTTGTCAGCGGTCCGCCGTCGGTGGTTCCCAGCGAGCGGTTCCCGTCGAAGTACTCCACCTTCGGTGAGTCACCGTCGGCTTTCTCTGCCGGTGCGAGCGAGAGGGTGATCTTCCCGTCGGTCTGCTCGGCGTTGATCTTCGGGAACAGGCGAGGCCGCTCGCAGAACGCGTTCCATACCGCGGCGGTGTACGCATCCGGCAGCCAGACGGCCTTGGTCTTGTCGCCCTCGAACTGCTCGTACTTCACGGGGTCTCCGAACTGACTGGCGGCCTGGTCCAGCCGCACCAGCGAGCCGTCCGGGGTGGTGCCCCAGTTGCCTGCCGATGCGAGGTACGTCCCGTCGGTCATGTCGAACGGCTTGAGCTTGACCGGGCCTTTGGACGGGTCGCCGTCCTTCGGGTAACGCGCCTTGATCACCCGCTTCCAGAACGGGAACAGGATCGCTCCATTGTTGAACGACTCGTGCCCCGGGCCCCACTCTACCGCCATCGTGAACGGGAGGTGCTTCTCGCGGAGTCGCGGGTAGATGCCTTTGGCCCAGGCGAAATACCCGCGCCCGACCTTCGGGTTGTATCCGACGAACGCATCCTGCGAGCCGTTGACGACGATCACCGGCGTGTGCTTGTAGATCTCGATGTTCCGTTGGGCGAGCTGCTTGTCGCGTCCTTCGATATTGGCCGTCACGCCCGGCGAGCCGCCGATGTAGGCGGTGATCGTGCGCTCGGGCTTTTCCTCGATGAACCGCAGCGCCTGCCTGCCGGAGCGGCTGAAACCCATCGTGATCAGCGGGGCGTGCTCCAGTTCGGGGCGGCTGATCTTCTTGCCCATGTGCGTCAGCACGTGAGGGATCACATCGGTGATGCGGGCCCACCGCCACATGCCCCCAGCCACCGCGAACCCCTGGGTGCGGGCGAATTCCTGCAGGTGAGATTTGTACGGCTCGTAAGCGGTGCCGATGTGGAAGATGACCCCGCGGATCGTCTTGACGTTGCCCGGAATCCAGAGCCGCGCGTCCTGGTCGTCCCGCTCCATGTGCGTGAAATACATTCGGTAGAACTTGTCGCCCGGGACGTATCCGTCGGATTCGACCACTTCGCCCAGCTCCAGGCGCAGCGGACCCTCGTACTCGTCTGTTTTCGGCTTGGCCTGAACCGCCGCGGACAACAGAAGCAAGCAAGGAAGCGCAAGAAAAACGGAAAGACCTGGTTTCATCATCGACCTCTGGAAATGGTTGGTTATGGCTGTCGGGTGCGGCCGAATCCTCCGGCCTGATGCACTATTGCAACCGATACGGAAGCGAGAGGTAATGGGAAATTGCGGCGAAAATCTGCTTCTTTGCGCCAGTAGTGTCCGGTTAACTTTCAGCTTGTCCCCATGCGCTGGACCAATTCCATGTTGGAATAAGGTGGAACCGT
>JBKHHU010000109.1:0-11755 GCA_046539045.1 Phycisphaerae bacterium | reverse complement strand
ATTCTCACCTCAGGCAGGCGATCGGGCGATACCAGTGCCTTCCGGCCGCGCGTGCGCTGAAGCGGGCTTACTCCCTTCCGGACCGGCCCTGTCGGGCCTGCTCAACCTCTTCCGGATCGACCGTCTTGTAGAACCGGTTGGCGAAGAACGATTCCCCGATCATCAACCCCAGCAGGAGCAACAACAGCAGTGGGGCGATCTCCAGCGGCTCGCTCGCCACCCGACGTCGCAGATTCACGTCTTCCAGTGAGTCGGCCAGAGTCACCGACTCCGGCGGGAACATCCGCATCAGATCATCCGGCTCGATCGGTCTCAGATCGCTCTCCTCCGAGGCGGCGTTGACGCTGAAGCCCTTCTCCACGGTCCGGTCATTCTCGCTGAAACGCACGGTCCAGCCGCCAAGGCGGTCGGCCCGCAGTGTCACGGTTCGACGACCAAGCTCCGGCACGAGCGGGCTGGGCTGGTCCTGCCCCGGGCGAAGCAGTTCCACACGGACCGACTTCATCTTCTCGGGGAATTCAAGCGTTACCGCTTGCCCCCAGATTACCTGGCGCTCTGGCGCATCTTCGCTCAGCAGGTACCGGATTGCTCGCTGTGCGAGAATCGGGAACGCGTACGTGCGAGTCATGTTTGTCCACGGGCGCAGCGGCGAGAGGTTCCACAGCAGCACCTGTCCCTTACCCAGGGGTCCAGTGACAATGGCAGGAGTTCTATCCTCAAAGCGGGCAACGACCTTCGCATCAGCTGCGAGCGACTCGACAGCCATGCGCCGGCGAACCCTCATCTCCGATAGCGGCGGGTTTTCCGGATCGAGGAACGGCTGGAGCAGTGGATGCGACAGCTGCGAGGCGTCCAGACTCTGCAGCTTCTCCAGTTGCACCATGGGCCCCAGCGTTACCGGCAGAACCTCCCGGGCGGGCCCGGAGTTGACTGCGGCAACCGCACTGCTGGTATCCGGACCGATGAGCACCCAAAGCAGCCTTCCTCCACGGACAAAATCACCGAGGATCCGCCATTGTGATTCGGTCAGTGATCCCACGTCGGCGAGGATGGCTGCATCGGCGTTCTTCAGTTGCTCAACTGAGAGCCCCCCCGCCGGGACGTACCGCACAGAATACCCGCTGTTCCGCATTCCGACGGCAGCATCCGGAGCGGCCGCAGCGGCGATGGCCCGTCGGGTCGGGTTCGTATTGGCCTCGTGAACGATCAGCAGGTTCCGGGGAGCTGTTGCATGCAAAGTGAAGAACCGTGTGTTGTCCATCACCAGCGGGTCATCCTGACCGATGGTCACCCGTCCATGAAGAATTCCCTCCCGCTCGGGGCGGACGCTGATGCGGGTTCCGGCGGTGGACCCGGGCGGCAGGCGGAGCACCTGTTCTGTCACAGGTTTGCCACCCAACTCCGCCGAGACGGGAAGTTGCCCACCCAGTTCATTTCCGCTGACAGAGACTTCCGCCCACACTTCGCTTCGAACGGGCACGGACCGAGCCGACAGCTGCAGCGGCTGCATTGCGATGTTGGCCCGTCCTCCCTGACTGACGTCGAAAACCACAAACGCCACGCCGCGAGCTGACCTGAACCCGCCGGTTTCCTCCCAGCTTCGCACCGTTCGGTCGGTCACAATGTAGATTTCCTTCCGTCCCATCTCCAGCGTCCGCAACATCGCCAGAGCCCGCACAACAGCCGCGTTGAGCGGCTGGGCCCCGTAGCCCTGAGACATTTCGGCAATCTGTTGTGCAAGAAGCTTCCGGTCCGTGATGAACCCGGTATCGCTGCTGGGTTGGCTGCTGTTCAGGACGGCTACGTTGGAACCACGGGGAAGCTTCTCGACGATCTGACGACCGATTCTTCTGCCTTGCTCCAGCAAAGACTGACCGCGATGTCGATAGCTCATCGAGCCGCTGTTGTCGAGGATCACGACCGCCCCAGCCGGCACGGAGCGATCCTCCACCGCCTGCACCGAAGTCGTGCGCCATCGGGCCAGGAGCAGGACGATCAGGACGATAATGCCGATCCGCATCGCCAGCAGCAGGATGTGTTTCAGACGCAGCTTCGAGATATTCGCCTGGTGGGTCTTCCGCACGAACCGCAAAGCCGGAAAAGTGACTTTCCGCGGTTTGGTGCGCATGATCAGATGGATCAGAACGGGGGCCGCTGCAGCGGCAAGACCCGCGAGTATCCATGGAAATAGGAAGGAAGCTAAAACCAAAACCCGATCCTGTTACGTCCTGTTTACCCCCGCGGTGCTCTGCAGCACCAGCCGGGGCAGATCCGTGACGGTTGGCGAGGCGTCTTCCACGGGACCCGAACAGGCAAGCACGCACCAGTCCGGCGGATCATCCGGCAGCCTCCCGCGGCTGGCGCGGACCTGCGACGGATCCGGACAGATACGATCTCCGTCCGTCCCGGGGAATAACTCGCATGGATCGTACCCGCACTTGGCACGGGAGTCCAATACTTCCGCCCCGGCCGGGGCCTCCTGACCGGGTTCCCACCAGTGATAGCTGAACCACGCGTCCGGGGCAGCCAGCAGAATTCTCTCTCCTGCCCGATCATGTCCCAGCCCCGTACAGAACGCCTCATCGCGCGTGATCACCCTCTCCACCGCCGGATCCGACGCCAGAATGCTCTCCGCTGCCTCAGCAATTTTGTCATCATCGCAGAACACGTGAGCGAACTGGTGATCCACCATGGCAAACGCTCTGGAGCGGTCGTAGTCGATTACCGTTCCATGCTCCGACTCGCGAGTCACCAGCAAATCCGCCCTGCGAAGATGCACGTTGGGGAGAGTGAAGCGGGTAACCGGCACGTACCCGCCGTCGCTGACCACGAAAGTGTCCGCACCGTCCCGGCCGGCCAACTCCGCCACCTGTTGGGCATAGGCGTCCACCTGCTGGATCGCCTCTCGCACCTCCGGCGACCCGTGCCCGTACCTCTGGAGAGCAAAATCCACTCCGGGCAGGTACGCCAACAGCAAGTCCGGCTGCTCCTGATTCCAGATCTCTTCTGCCGATTGCGAGACCCACTCAGCCGCCCGGACGGAGGCGCGTGGGCCGAAGAAATGCTCCAGCGGCACGGATCCGATCTTCTGTTCCAGACGTGCCTGCAGTTCGGGCGGACTGAAAACCTTCTCCGTCGCCAGGTGGTAAGTTCCAGCCCCCACGACGATGTCCGCCCCTCCCGCCAAAGGCTGGGACCAGAACAACATCGCCACTTTCGGGTGCATGCCCAGATCCCGAGCATGCCAGAAGCGTTTCCTGTTCAGGAGCGTGTTGGACCGCTCGTCCAGGCTCAACCGGTGATACTGCCTCCGGAAAATCCCTCCGCCGATCACCCCGTGCTCTCCCGGCGCGGTTCCCGTGGTCATGGACGCTTCCACGCTGTCACGCACTACCGGGACTGTCGGCTCCATCGGTCTCGGCGGCCCAGCCAGGGACTGAATCCAGAGCCCGTCGATCCCCTGCAACAGTCTGGGGCTGATCCCGGCGATGTTTATTATGCAGGCACGTTTCATTTGATGTCCCTCGGTTTGCGGATTGTTGCCTTGCAATATATTATTAGTGTCGGCCAGACCGGAGACACCCAATGACCGAGATTCATATCAACCAAGGCGATCTCACAACCATGCAGGTGGATGCGATCGTCAACGCCGCCAACAACGACCTGATCCTCGGAGGAGGTCTCGCCGGGGCCATCGCGATGAAAGGCGGACCCGACATTCAGGCCGGGTGTGACAAGCACGGCCCGATACAGGTCGGACAGGCAGCGATGACAACCGCCGGCGATCTGCCGGCCCGTTATGTGATCCATCAGGCGTCCATGCGTCTGGGCGGATCGACCACAGCGGAGTCATTGGCCAGATCCACGCAGGCTGTGCTGCGGATTGCCGAGATGAACGAGTTGTCCAGTCTGGCCTTCCCGGCGGTGGGCACGGGAATCGCCGGTTTTCCGCTGCCGTCCTGTGCGGAGATCATGCTGGGAGAGGTAAAGCGTCACCTCGTTCACGAGACGCACCTGGAGGACATTTACTTCATCCTTGTCGACGCGGTAGCCCTGCAGACCTTCAAGAACGTGTATGAACGGCTGTTCTCGGAGTAGGAACATGCGATCTTTGCTGGTAGTGCTGGCGGCATCTGTTCTGGCCTGGCCGGGAGCGGGGTTCGTTGCCAGCCAGGACACCACCACCTCCAGCAAACCGGCCGATTCGTCCCTCGGGGGAAATGTGGACTACTGGCTCGAGCGAGCCGAAACCGTCCGCAGTACCACAACCACTCAGGCAGCCACTCAGCCCAGCCAGGGCAGGAACCCGTTCAGCCAAGGCAATTCGTTCTCCCGCCCGGACGCTTTGCCCGGGGGTATTCTCCTGAGCGACGGGACGGTAAAGACCGGTGGACTCTACACCACGCGCGACAAACCGTGGATCGTCTACCAGGAATCAACGAAACGTTGGCGGCGGATTCCGTTCGCTGCCGTGTTGAGTATCCAGGCACGAATCGTTGAAGAGAAGATGGAATTGGAGTGGCGGTGGAAAGCCACCGGCGTTCCGGAGCGGGTCTATACCGGCCGGAAATACCCGACCCGTCGATTCCTCTGGGTGTTCACGTTGGCAGACGGTTCCACGATCGTCGGAGCGATTAAGGGCCAACCCCTCTGGGTAGACTCTGCCGACGGGAAAAGCAAAACGCGCGTGATTCTGCACGAGCGGACCAAAGGCACGCCCGACCAGACGCTTGAAGACATGATCTACCTGAAAAAGCTGAGTATTTTCTACTCGGAGCAACATCAGAAAAACCAGCAGTAGACAGCACATACAGCCACTCCGTTGGTCCTCTTTCTACGCAGGATCATTCAATAATCTCTTCTTGTCCATTAGGTTGCGAAATACAATGCATTGTGTACACGATCTTGACACAATGCCGGAGATTGCGCACTTTTTTGGATATTCGCGGTCATGGCCTGCTATCATATCAGTGCCAATACCAACGTCACTTTCTGCCCTTCCGCGTGCTCCGCGGGAGGGGTGCTCAAGCTCAACTGGGGATACCATGGACAATGCGGACTGCAAGAACTGCGAGGGGGCTTTGCCGGAGAAACTGGCCAGGGAAGTGTTCGCCGAGTTCATCTCGGCCCTTGACCGCTATCTGGTAAAGGGGACGGGGGTAGTCAATGATTTCCTGAATGCCGCGGCTCAACCGGACGGACTTCAGAAAATCAAAAGGCGCCTCCGTTCCAACTGCGAGAAAGCGTACGAAAAAGCTGCGGGGGATATCTGCAAACGCTATCGAATCGACCGCCACACCCTCATGCGCATCGAAACCCGAGGCCGGGAGCACGGCTGGCCTGTCCACTACACACCCGATTCCAATTCAGCTAACGCCCGACCGGGCTGGTATACATCGGATGAAGGCAAAACAGAGACCTCCCTGCCGCTGACGGAGGAGGAGCCCGAAAGCCCCGGGGCCAACCGTTCCCGATCCTGATGCCCGGCGGGATGTACCAGTTTCCGCTCCTCAGAGGAAATCCGGTAATCCAGAAACAGGTAAACTTCCCCGCTTGGATTACCGAAAAATCCATCGCAGGCTTGACATTTACCCGACGCGGCTCCAAAGATGATGCCCCCTTGGCCCGAGCAAGCAAGTTCGGCCGGGGAGGGCTCTCTATAATGGAATGCATTTACAGGTTCCCATGGCAAAAACGAAGAAACAATCCGCGGCGAAGTCCGATTCGGCCAACGGCAAGAGTTTGGTCATCGTCGAATCACCCGCCAAGGCGAAAACAATAAACCGTTATCTCGGCGATAATTATATTGTCAAAGCATCGATGGGCCATGTTCGCGACCTTCCGAAGAAGGAAATGGGCGTGGACCTCGAGCACGACTTCAGCCCGAAGTACGAACCGCTCCAAGGTAAGAAAAAGATGCTTTCGGAGCTTCGTAAGGACGCGAAGAAGGCAGAAAAAGTTTACCTCGCAACCGACCTTGACCGCGAGGGAGAAGCCATCGCCTGGCACCTGGCCGAGTCTCTGAAAGTGCCGGAAGAGCGAATCCGCCGCGTCGTTTTCAATGAGATCACCGCCCCGGCAATCCGCGCGGCGTTTGAGCATCCGCGCGGAATCGACATGAACAAGGTCAACGCCCAGCAGGCCCGGCGCATACTCGACCGCATCGTCGGCTACGAGGTTTCCCCCCTGCTGTGGAAGAAGGTTGCCCGCGGGCTCTCGGCCGGTCGGGTTCAGACCGTCGCGGTCAGACTGATCGTCGAACGCGAACGCGAGATCGAGGCCTTCATCCCGGATGAATACTGGAAAGTCTCCGCGATCTTCACGACCCGTACCGACCAGGCCCAGGAAATCGCCCGCCGGTGGGCCGAACTGCTCAGCCAGACCGACGAAAAAGGCAATCCGCCCACCAAGGCCGCCCAGCAGGAATTCCTCTCCGAACACGACTCTTTCCGTGCAGAACTCGTTACTTGGAAAGGAGATAAGTTCGCATCGGATAATGCGGACGAGAGCCTTGATATCGTCCGAGCGCTGGGTCTGGAAGTCGAAGACGTCATCCGCGAGGAAGACCCCAAGGGCAAAGGGCCCGCGAAAAATCTCGTCACTGTCGTCGCAAAGCTCCCCGAAGAAAAGGCCGGGCAGTTCAGCGTCACCGAAATCAAGAAACGGCAGTCCAAGAGCAAACCGCCGGCCCCGTTCCGCACCGCATCGCTCCAGCAGGCCGCCAGCACGCGGCTGCGTTTCGCCGCACAACGGACCATGCGGATCGCCCAGCAGTTGTACGAAGGAATCGATATTCCGGGCGAAGGCCATGCCGGTCTCATCACGTACATGCGTACCGACAGTGCCCACCTGTCCAGCGAAGCCATCCGGCAGGTCCGCGGGTACATCGGCGAACAATTCGGCGGCGACTACCTGCCCGAGAAACCGAACTTCTACGCCGCCCGAGGCAGGACGCAGGAAGCCCACGAGGCCATCCGCCCCACCGACGCGACACGACACCCGGACGAGCTTCGCAGCATCCTGAGCCCCGACCAGTACCAGCTCTACCGACTGATCTGGCAACGGTTTGTCGGCTGTCAGATGAAGCCCGCCATCTGGGAAGTGACCGACGCGACAATCTCGGCCGACACGCCGGACGGACGCGCCGATTTCAAGGCGTCGGGCCGGACGCTGAAGTTCCCCGGGTTCTACAAAGTTGCCGGGCTGCCCAAGGGTGGAGACCAGATCCTCCCGGCACTGGATGAGGGTCAGACGATCGCCGGTGTGGACGTCAATACCACCCAGCACTTTACGCTGCCTCCCGCCCGCTACAGCGAAGCGTCGCTCGTCCGCGCCCTGGAGGCCGACGGCATCGGGCGCCCGAGTACCTACGCGGCGATCATCCAGACCATCCAGGACCGCAAGTACGTCGAGCAGGAGAACCGCTCCTTCCGCCCGACCGACCTCGGCCGCGTTGTCGCGGATAAGCTGATCAAGCATTTCCCCAGCATTTTCGACGTCCGCTTCACCGCGAACCTCGAAAACCAGCTCGACGACGTCGAAGACGAGGGCAAGGACTGGGTCCGCCTGCTGAAGGAGTTTTACGGCCCCTTCCACCAGAAGCTCGACAAGGCGATGGAAAACATGGTCCACGCCAAGGCGGAGACCGAACCGGCCCCGCACACCTGCCCCGAGTGCGGCGCGGGCACGATGTACCGCTTCGGCAAGAATGGCCGCTTCCTCAGCTGCGCACAATACCCGGAGTGCAAATACGCTGCCCCGGTCGACCGCGAAGGCAATCCGAAGAATCCGGAGCAGACCGACATCGCCTGCCCGGAATGCGGCTCAGCCATGATGTTACGGAAGGGTCGATACGGGCCGTTCCTCAGTTGCACCCGCTATCCGGACTGCAGCGGCATCGTGAACCTGGACCGCAAGGGCTTCATCAAGCACCCCTCGCCGCCGCCGCTTCTGGTGGAGGACATCAAGTGCCCCAAATGCGAAGCGCCGGTGAACCTCCGTCGCGGCAAACGCGGGCCGTGGATGAGCTGCTCAAAGTACCCGAAATGCCGCGGGCGCGTCGCCTGGTCCAAACTCGACGACGATGTCAAGCAGGACCTCGAAGGCCGCCTCAAAAAGCACGAAGCAGCCCACCCCCAGCCGCGAGTCAAGACGCTCGAAGGCGAGGACGTCGGCGACCAGTACAAACCGCAGGTCACCGAAGTCGAACCGGCGGAGAAGTAACTCCCGGCACATCCTGATTGCCCCTAAGCCCAAGGAGCGATAGCCCTTGGGCTTTTGTGGTGGAACGCAGAACGATCGGGATAGAAGGAAGGACTCTGTTAATGGCAGGTTGGACCAGTGCGTTGGGTTCGCTTCGCGAGGAACTCGTGCAGCGGCGGGATGAAGGATGCGAGATCCCGGAGGATCTGTTTCGGCGTATCGAGCAGTTGGATCCGGAAGAAGATGCCTGGAACACTGCCGTAATCGACCCGCTCTACGACGAGCTGATGGGGCTCCAGCCGGATGCGGACCTGCTGGCCCGCGAGCCGAGTGACCTGAATAGTATCCGCGCCGCCCGGCCGGATGGGCCGCGGAATTTCCAGTGGAATCCCAGCCAAGAGGAACTGCTGGACCGGTTGCACGGGGCGTGGACGGGTCGGAGTGTCGGCTGTGCCCTTGGCAAACCGGTCGAGGGCATGGGCATGTCCCGCAGGGACGGCAAGCTGGTCGGCAGACGTCGGATCAAGCGGTACCTGCAGCTTCGCAACGACTGGCCGCTACGGGACTACTTCAGCGGACGCGACGTAGAAGGCATGCCGTGTGAGGATACAGAAACCGGTAAGGGTCTCGGCCCGCAGGAAGCGACGCGCGAGCAGATCGCCTACATGCCGGCCGACGACGACATCCATTACAGCCTCGTCGGGCTCGGCGTGCTGGAGAAGCACAGCCCGGACTTTGGCTGGTCCGACGTCGCCCTGTACTGGAGCGATCACATCCCGTTCGGGGCCATCTGCACGGCAGAGGCCCAGGCGATCCTCAACTTCTGGAACCATTCGGTGCGCTGGAAAGGCGGCGGGATGGACGCCACACCGGAGTTTACTCGCCGGCACCGGAACCCGTACCGGGAGTGGATCGGCGCCCAGATCCGCTCCGACGGCTGGGCGTGGGCCTGCGCGGGCAATCCGGAGAAGGCGGCAGAGTTGGCATACCGAGACGCCTGCTGGACCCACGAGCGCAACGGGATCTACGGTGAGATGATGTTCGCAGCCATCCAGGCGGCAGCATTCGTGGAACGCGATCCGCGAAAACTCGTCGAGATCGGCCTGTCGGAAATCCCTTCTGAATGCAGGCTCGCGCTGGCCACTCGGGAGTGCCTGCAGTGGCTCGAGCAGTGCGACACGTGGGAAGACTGCATGGACCGGCTGGACAAGGCCTATGCGGGAATGGACCCCGTCCACACCATCAACAACGCCCTGATCTGCGTGCTCAGCCTGTTCTATGGGAAGACGAACCCGGAGGAATCGACCGAGATTTCCGTCATGTGCGGGCTGGATACCGACTGCAACGGTGCGACGGTCGGCTCGATCGTCGGTGCGGCAGCCGGGCGGAAAGCATTCGGCGAACACCTGGCCGGGCAGTTGAATGACACGATCCGCCCGAACATGATCGGCTTTCAGCAGACGAAGATGATCGACCTGGCCCGGCGGACAGCGACCGTCTGGAAGCGGGTAAGAGATCCGCAGTAGTCGCCCCCCTGCTGCGCCGAACCGTCGCGTTTTTTCATTGGAAAACCTCCACATATCGGCGATTATGCGTACCTCACGTCGCGTATATTCAGGTGAAACAGCGATTCAGTTGGGACGCACATGGAAGAATCGTCGGAATCGTCATTGATCCGCCGCAGCCAGGAAGGCGATCGCGAAGCATTCGGCGTGCTGGTCAAAAAGTACGCCGGGCCCGCCCGCGGTACCGCCTCCCTGATCCTGGGCAACTATGATGAGGCACAGGACGCCTCGCAGGAAGCCTTCGTGCGCGCATGGAAAGCGATCAAGCGATTCAACCACTCGGCCCGCTTTTTCACCTGGTATTCGACGATCCTGCGGAATGTCTGCATCAGCCGTCTGCGAAAGCGAGGCCGGCGGAAAACCGTGGAACTCAATGACGTGCACCCGCACCTCAACCCGGATTCCGATCCGGTTCTGCTGGCAGAGCAGAACGAACGCAAAGTCAGGGTCTGGAAAGCGGTCCGGACGCTACCCCTTATGCACAGGGAGGTTATCGTCATGAGCCACTTCCAGGGGATGAGCTACAAAGACATGGCCGAGACGCTGGACGTACCGATCGGAACCGTGACCTCCCGATTGCACGCCGCAAGGAAGTTGCTCAAGCTGAAGCTCGCAGGTGAAGTATGAGTTGTGACGAGTACAGAACCATGTTGATGGCGTATGTCGACGGCGAGTTGGAACCCGCCGACCGGCAACGCCTGGAAGAACACCTCGAACAATGCGACGACTGCCGCCAAGGACTGGAGGAACACCGCTCCCTCCAGGAGGAACTGGCCATGGTGACTTTCAAGGAACCGACCGAGGAAGAACTCGAGCGATATTGGGCCAACGTCTACAATCGCATGGAACGCCGGCTCGGCTGGCTGCTGTTCTCGATCGGGATCATCGTCCTGCTCTGCTATGGGGCGTTCAAGCTGATCGAGAGCTTCCTGTCCAACCCCGCTGTTTCCTTCGCCCTGAAGGTCGGCGTGGTGGCCGTGGTATTCGGCGGGATCATCCTGCTGGTCTCGCTGGTCCGCGAACGAATGACCGTCAGCAAGGTGGACAAGTACACCAGAGAGGTGAAGCGATGATTCTGTCAACGACCGACTCCATCGCGGGCAAACGCGTTGTGCAGACGCTCGGGCTGGTCCGCGGTAACACCATCCGCGCCATGCACATCGGCAACGACATCACCGCCATCTTCCGTCACGTTGTCGGCGGGGAGATCGGCGAGTACACCAAGCTTATGGGCGAATCCCGCGAGCAGGCCATCGATCGCATGGTCGCTGACGCAGCCGAACTCGGCGCCGACGCGATCATCGGCGTGAACTTCTGCACGTCCGAACTCCTCGCCGGGGCGGCGGAACTCGTCGCCTACGGTACGGCGGTGAAACTGGCGGAGGATGTCGGCTGACTACGAAATTCCCGGAGGATACAGAGAACTCTGACTTCGGACGCCGCCGCGGCTCGGCTGCAATGGTCACTCGACTTGCCGCGTGGAGGTCTCTATCATTCCTTCGATGCTGATTCGCAGTTCCCTCCATCCGCAAGGCAACCGCAATGCAATACGAACAATTCGGACACTTTTCCGACGACGGACTAGAATTCACGATCAACACCCCCCAGCCGCCCAGGCCCTGGCTGAATTACCTGTGGAACGATCAGTATCTGGCGATCGTATCCCAGACCGGGCAGGGACGCGGGGTCTATCAGGACACCTCAGGCCGACGGACCGATCTGGTCCAGGGCGCTCGCATGATCTATCTCCGCGATGCCGACAGCGGCGAGTTCTGGACCGCCAACGCCGGCAGGGTCGATGACCACCCGAAACCGTTCGACTGCACCGTCGGACTCGGCTATCAGATCATCCGCAGCAGCCAGCAAGGCATCGCCAGCCAGTGGCGGACGTTCGTCCCGCGGGAGGATCCGTGCGAAATCTGGACGGTCACGCTGCGGAACGACTCCGCCGATGTGCGACACCTCAACGCGTTCCTCTACTTCGACAC
>JBKHHU010000316.1:0-2857 GCA_046539045.1 Phycisphaerae bacterium | reverse complement strand
AGGCTCCTTGTGGACCGTACATGAACAGCGGTTGAGTCTGCAGTTTCGTCTGCGGTGGCTACGGATTCTGCGTACAAGGCGAGTTCTGCACGAAGCCTGTGGAGTTCCCAACCGAACTCCGTCGCCCACCGGCGTTTCCTGTCAGAATCTGGATGCTCATCCGTCATGATCACATTCCTTAGCTGAATCGCCTGCTACCTGCAAGCATCCGGAGAGCAGATCATCCTACCGAGAAAGAGAAGGCGTGGGCCCGGGCGATGTTTTTGCCCAGGCCCACGGTCCAGTTGCACATTTCCGGGTAACGGGGTAACCTGCCCCATTACCGCTTCTCTAAACGCGAGTTAAGAGTTACCCAGCTGGGGGTTCTCCGGCGGGTTACCCGTTACCCCGGCCAAGGTGTGGCAAAAGCCCTGCTGAGCCAACGCCCGCATCCTCCGGGCAGGAGAGTCGAGCAGCATCGTTTTCCCCGCCAAACCCCCGGGCCGCACGCCTCACCGCACAACCCTTCCCCCGCCGGTGGCGGCTTCGGTTTTTCTGTTTTCGGCCCATTCAGCAGAACTGAGACGGCAAGGCGCTCCGCGTGTACGCGAGGGCACGGGGGGGCACTTTCACCATCCACAGTTTCCATAAGTGCTCTATAAGTACTGACACTTATGTAATTTTCTCAGCAGCGTGTGTTTCGAGGGCTCCTACAGTTATCTTCTGGTGACCCCCAGGACTTTCTTTGCGCGACCCGAAGTTCACGGGCAACACGGTTCCCATTGCATGTAAACTGGTTTACACCGTTCTATCTCAGGCGATCCAAGCGTTTTGGGCCTCGGTTGGACAAGAGGTATGGGCGAGGTCGCTCATTGGCGAGGGAGATGGAGGCCCGGAAGTGTACTTCCCGCGGGTAGCGATTGGCCAACTGCGGCCCAAATGGGCTTAAATATGGCCCTGGCAACGCTATAAATCAATGCAGGGAGCTTAACTCTTCGGCCCGGACTGTCCGGGCCTTTTTCATGCGCTGACGCCGAGAACCCGTTACTGAACGAAAAAGAAAGGACCACAACCATGATCAGACTGAACGTTGGACTGAACCGCAAAGTGGGCGAGCCCAACTACGGTTCGCGTGGGGCGTCGATTCATCTCGACGTCGAACTGGCCAGCGGCGACCTGGAGGACACCCGGCAGCTGCGGGCCCGGATCCGCGGTCTCTACGACCTGGCCAGGACCGCCGTCGCCGAGGAACTGAACGGTGGCCATCAGGACAGCGAAGGCCACAACGACCGCCGCAATCACCCCCGAGGGCAGTCTGCCCGACCTGCCGGCCGCAACGGCAACGGCCAGCGCCAGCAGGCGGGGATGACCGGCTCGCAACGCAAGGCCATCCACGCCATCGCCAACCGGCTGGGGGTCGATGCGGCCCTGGAGATCCGCGACGAGTTCGGGCTCGACCTGGACCGCCTGAGCGTCCGCGAGGCATCCCAGGCGATCGACTTCCTCAAGGGCTTGCAGACGGCCGGCAGCAACGGAGGGGGCCGATGAATACCCGAACCGCCACCCAACCCCGCGAGGCCAAGCAGGAGCACGTCTTCGCATCGTCGCTGCGGTCCCCGGACCGCACGGCCGAGGCGATTACGGGCGTATCGCACCTGAGCTGGTCGCGGATCTACTGCTATCAGCGGTGCCCCCGGCAGTTCCACGCCCGGTACGTCGAGCACCTGCCGCCGGACTTCCGGTCGAACTCGATGCTCTTCGGCAGCGGTATCCACGCAGGCGTCGAGCTGCACCACCTGGCCCGCCTGGAGGGTCTGCAGATCAGCCGCGAGGAGATGCTCGTGGCCTTCAGGCAGGAATGGTCGGCCGACCGCAACCGCGATGTGCCGATCCGGTTCCCGAACGGCGATAACGAGGAGAAGCTGCACGAGCTGGCCGCCAGGGCGTTCGGGCAGTTCCTGGCCTCGCCGTTGGCTAAGCCGGCCGGGGAGACCATCGCCGTGGAGGAGACGGTCATCGGCGTCATCGACGAGGATCTGCCCACCATCGTCGCCCGGGTGGACCTGGTGACGGTGGCCGACGATGTCGTCCGTCTGGTCGACCTGAAGACCTCCAAGGCGAGCTGGGACCCGATCAAGGCCGCGGAGAACGCGGGGCAGCTTGCGTTGTACAAGCTGCTGGCGACCACTACGCTGGCTGAGCACGGCCAGCAGATCGACGCCGAGTTCCACGTGCTGACCCGTCACGCGACTCCCCGGGCGGAGATCATGCCGGTGACGCTTTCGGACACCGTGGTCGAGACCACACTGGCCTCGGCACGATCGGCCTGGGACGGCATCCAGGCCGGAGCGTTCGACCCCAAGCCGAACTTCCTCTGCCGGGCCTGCGCGTATCGCAGCACCTGCCCGGCCTTCAACGGCTGAGCTGCGTACCGCTGGCCTCTTCCTGATCCCCCCAGTCTCAACCCCTGGCGCCATCGCTGTGCGCTGACAAAAGGAGAAGAACACCATGACCCTCATTCCATCAAGCCGGCTCAGCGGCAGTGACGCCGCCCGGCTGGGCGTGAACATCACCGCAGCCATCGGCCGCGAGCGTCGCCGGTCTACAAGGCTGGTCGAGTCCTCGGCATCTGGCCGTTGGGACCAGCCCGTACGAACCGAAACCAAACCGAAAGGAGCCTGACATTGAACCTTGTACTCCATTGTGGTGCACGTGCCGTAAAGCGGCAGCAGGTCCAGACCTGCCCGACCCCATCCCCAACGCGGACCTGGACGCCGATCCCGCACTTCGCCTTGCTCCGCCAGGTCGAGACGATCATGGACCAGGGCGGCATGCAGATCGTCCAGCAGGCCCATGCCCTCAGCCCGGGCGGGTTGCG
>JBKHHU010000013.1:0-33707 GCA_046539045.1 Phycisphaerae bacterium | reverse complement strand
CCAGACTGTCGCCGTTCGGGCGGCTGGATCGAAGCGACCAAGCACAGAGAGGAACCGTTCTCCGATGGATCTCAAAGTACATGCCGATCAGGCCAAATGCGATTTCGAGCATTTCTGGCAGAGCACAGGGTTCACGCCGGCCAAGCTGCTTCTGCAGGATGACATGAAACAGACGCTCCGGTACATCGGCTCGGTCCCGCACCGCGGGATCGTCCATTGTCGCATGCACTACCTCATGGACCTGATCGGCGGGGAGAATTTCGACACCGAAAATCCGACCTACCTCTGGAACCGCCTGGACAAGGGCATCGATCTGCTGGTCGAGTGCGGGATGAAACCGTTCTTCGAGGTCATGGGCAACCCCGCGGGGTGGTTCAGCGACTTCTATGACGATACCCAGTTGCACGCGTTCAAGCGGGTCGTCCGCGACATGGCCCTGCACCTGATGGACCGGTACGGCAGGGAAGAGGTCGAGAGCTGGTACTTCGAGACCTGGAACGAGCCGGACGCCGGATGGTGGCCGCAGTGGCCTGCCGAGCGCAAGAGCTTCCACAACTATTACGACGCCTGCAGCGAAGGCCTGAAGGAAGCCAACCCGAAGCTGGTCTTCGGCGGACCGGGCGCGTGCCGACACATCACCCCGTGGCTGAAGGATTTCTTCGCCCATCTGGACACCGGGCGGAACTACTTCACCGGTGAGGAGGGCGTTCGGTGCGACTTCATCTCCATGCACGAGAAGGGGCTGCACCCGTGCGTGGAGGACATCGATCCGGACACGCTGGATTTGACCGAGCGCGAGGTGAAGGTGCTCAACTACCTTCGGGAGAACCACCCGCGCCTGGCAGAGATCCCGATGATGAACAATGAGTGCGACCCGCACGTGGCCTGGGGGCACACCCATACGTGGCGGGGCAAGAGCTACTACGCTTCGCAGGTGGTTTACAGCATCGACCTGCACATGAAGATGCTCATGGATCAGGAGGGCATCGAGTACCTGCTGCTCGGCAACGACAACGGCTTCCTGGGCGAGTGGGGCTACCGCACGCAGCTGACGAAGTTCACGCAGAAGGTCAAGAAGGGCCAGAAGCCCAGCACCAGCGAGTTCGCGCTGGTCAAGAAGCCGGTTCTGACCGTCATGGAACTGCTGACGCTGCTGGGCGACGAGCGGCTGGAGCAGGAGATCAACGGCCAGAGCGAAACCCCGCTGGGGATGATCGCCACGCGACGCGGATCCGACCAGGTCGCGATCGTGCTGTATAACCACACCGACCGCATCATGGCCGGCGGGAAAGAGCACGTGAACCTGACGATCGACGGACTCGGCGAAGGTCCGTGGACGCAGGTGCATTACCGCATCGACTACGACCACAACAACCCGTTCGAAGTCTGGGCCAAGGCGACCGATCCGGGCGATCCCGGCGCGGGCACCCCGCTGTGCCCGTCGAACAAGGCTCTGGAGAAGATCCGGGCCGTGCAGGAGCCGACGATGGAGGCCGAGCCGGCTGAGATCGCCGTCTCCGACGGAACCGCCTCGCTGGATTTCGACCTGCAGGTGCACAGCGTGAGCCTGGTCCTGCTGACCAAAAAGCCTTCCGACGCGCCGGCAGCGCCGAGCCGACTCCGCAGTGAGAAGTATCCCGGCCTGCACCCGGAAGACGCCGAAGAGCTGCTGCTGATGTGGGACGGCGTGGATTCCCGCAATATCCGCACCTACGAAATCCTGTTCAGCGAGAGCGTCGACGGCGAGTTCTCCCGCATCAACGGCCCGGACCAGATCGCCAACTGCTTCATGCACACGCGTCCTGTCCGGACGAAAGGCTACTACAAGGTCCGCGCCGTGGATTACTGGGACCGGGCCGGTGAGGAAAGCGACGTGCTGGAAGCGTAGATTTCGCCTGCGGCTGAGTTTCAGACGCCGGGAAAGAAGAATCGCAAGAGCGGAAGGGCCGGCCATCGTGAACAGAAGCGATGGCCGGCCCCTTATGTCCAGAATGGGCCGGCGTGGACGGGGCCCCGACGGGCATGCGGTGGGATAGTCTCTTCCCATGGAAAGCATTTTCGAGTATGCTCCCCGGCCGGAGAAACCTATGGCAGCGATTCCCGGAAAACGTGAACGTGACAACCTTTGGCAACTGCTGCAGATGGCCCGCGAGGAGGATCTTGGCTCGAGCGGAGACATCACCAGCACCATTCTTCCCGGAGCGGTGACTGCCCATGCGCTATTCCGGGCCAGACAGGAAACGGTGTTCTGCGGCGGGCCTCTTCTGGAAACCATGGCGATCAGCTATGACGGCAACATTCACACGAAGCTACTCGTTGAGGAAGGTTGCCGCGTGGAGGCCGGGACACCGCTGGCCGAATGGGCCGGTCCGGCCAAAGGGATCATGGCCGCCGAGCGTGTGGCGCTGAATTTCCTCCAGCATCTCTGTGCTGTCGCCACGACCACCCGGATGTACGTGGACGCAGTGGAATCCACGGGGGTCGGGATCTATGACACGCGAAAGACGACTCCGGCATGGCGGGAGCTGGAAAAATACGCCGTCCGGGTCGGCGGGGGGCTGAATCATCGCATGGGCCTTTACGATGCGGTGCTGATCAAGGACAACCATCTGGCTGTTCTGGCCCGGGAAGAGCAGGCCCACGGCGTCTCCGCAGACATCGGCGAAGAACTTCAGCGGGTGCGCCCGTTCCTGTCTGTCAACGCGTTCATCGAACTGGAAGTGGACACGCTGGAGCAGTTCGAGGAGGCGTTGCGGCTTCCTGTGGACATCATCATGTTGGACAACATGTCCAACGATCAGCTTCGCAAGGCCGTCCGCATCCGCCGCGAAGCGGGACTGGCGGACCGGATTGAGCTGGAGGCTTCCGGCGGAATCACCTTGGAGAACGTGCGTTCGGTGGCAGAAACTGGTGTGGAGCGGATCGCCATCGGCGCATTGACTCACTCTGCCGGTTCGATCGACATCGCGCTGGATATCGAGTTGGACTGAACCATCACGGGCAGGCAGTATGAACAGGGCAAACCTGGTCCTGGAGGTTCTGTATGATCGGGAAGAGCAGTACGTTCCGTTCATCGACCTCGTTCGCGAGTCCGGATTGCCTCCGGAGGAGGTCACCCGGTCACTGGAGATCCTGCAGCGTCGCGGCCACGCCATCGCCAACCAACCGACGCACGGATTCCGCCTGGAGCGTCCCATTCGCCTGGAACCCCATCTGATCGAGCGTGATCTGATGACCCGCCGCATCGGTAAAAGCGTCATCTGCTTCGATGAAGTCGACAGCACCAACGATACGGCCATGGACTCCGCTCGCCAGCAGGATACTGATGGGCTGGTGATCCTGGCAGAGTCGCAACGCAAAGGACGCGGCCGGCTGGGCCGCCGATGGGTGAGCCCCCCGGGCAGCAACATTCTGATGAGCGTTCTGCTGAATTCAACCAGCGCTCTTCCACAGGAAGCGGTAACCATCGCCGCCGGGCTGTCCATCGCAGAGGCGGCCGAGTGGGCGGGGGTTCCCGACTGCAGCCTGAAATGGCCCAACGACGTGGAAATTGGCGGCCGGAAGCTGGCGGGTGTGCTGGTGGAAGCGTCCATGAAAGGGGACCGGCAGACGCTGGTGATCGGGATGGGCATCAACGTCAACAGCTGTCCGCCTGAGGACCAGGTCGATCGACCAGCCACCAGCATTCGCCGGCAACTCCGGCACAAGGTGGAGCGCACGGAGCTGGTCCAGGCCGTTCTTCGTCGACTGGACACATGGGTCACGCGCATACAGAACGGCCGCACCGAACGGCTGCACCGGGAGTGGACCGCGCGTTGCGGGATGATCAACCGACGCATCACCGTCCGGTCGGCACAAAGCGAGCACACCGGGCGAGTGCTCGATGTCAGCCCGCTGGAAGGGCTGCTTTTGCTGGAAGATACAGGCCGGCGAGTGTATCTTCAGGCGGCCGGGACAACCGTCATACGCTAAGCCGACCCTCCGCCCGGGGCGGAAAGGAAGCCGAGCATCCGGAGCGTCACCTCATGAAAGCATCCACTGCCGATCGACTGGTCGTGATTTTCTCTGCCGCTCTGCTTCTGCTCTGGACGGGTTGTCTTCTGGAGCTGTGGTCCCGGAGTTTTGCCCCGGACGGTCAGAGCTGGCTGTTGTCGCTGATCGCTGCCGGTCTGGCGCTGGCGGTCGCTGCCCGACTGCCCGGATGGATCGCCCGCGCAGCAATGTTCGTCAGGCGGGGCGGTGTGCTGCAGGAAATCACATCCCGGCGCCCGAGTCGGGGCGTTGCGGAAGTCAAGGCCATGGGCAGGACAATGGGGTTGGCGTGCATCCTGGCGGCCGGGTGCTTCATCGCCGCGCAGGTACTGATCCTGCAGACAGGGTGGATCGTTGACCGCCTGGGGGCGGTGTTGATGGTGGGCCAGGCCGAGTGGGCCCTGCTGGAACTGGGCCTGAAGTTTGTGGGCATGCTCCCGCCGATGTTCGGCTTGAGCCTGGTGTTCCTCTCCGGCGGGATTCTGCGGAACTTCGGCGGGCAAGACCGCTACGGACGGGTGGTGCAGGAATGGACAGCCGCCGCGGCGGTTGCCGCAGCCGCTTTGGCGGGGGTGTATCTTCTCGGGGCCGACCTGATCGGAATCGGTGTGGTGTGCGGGGTTCTGCTGATCGGTCTGGGATTGGCGATGTGGTTGCGGAAGGAACTCTCGGTTGCGCCGGTGGCCGACGTCCCGTACGGCCAGCCGACCGCAGGAGTACGGATGGTGGTCTTCTTCACCCCGGCTGTGCTGGTGGCGGCAGCGTTCCTGCAATTCCGGTTACTCGCGGACCTGCTGGGCTTGTGCGAGGGCGGTCTGTTGCTGGTGCTGGCGGTGGTGCTGGGCGGGTTGGCTTATCTGCTGCTGGGCCGGCGGGGGCGAGGCAAACCGGCGGGCCCCGCCCAGGCGATCGGGATCTCGATAACGCTGGCGATGACGCTGCTGGCCCAGGTGGTGTTCATGCTCCTGGCGGTGCAGCACCCGTTCCACGCGATTACCTGCTGGATACTGATTGCGCTGGCTGAGATTCCTGTTCTGGCGATGACATCCATCCTGCTGACGCGTCAGCGGAAGGTATTCGCCGGGCAGGGCGGCAGGGCGAGAGACTATCTGTCGCGGACCGCAGCGGGTGCGGCCGTTGGCGTGCTGGTGGCGATGGTCGGGTTCTGGACCTCGGTGGGGCTGTTCGTGCTGTTGGGACTGTGGGTGATTGTCCTGGTGGGGGCGACGGTGCGGGGCATCCGCCGGGCGCGGAGGAGTTCGGACGTGCTTCGCTGGACGGTGCTTTGCCCGACGCTGATGCTCAGCGCTCTGATCATCGTCGAAAGCATGCGCCGCTCGTCACAGAGCGAAAACAGAACCTGGTCCGCGGGCGTGTGGCTGACCATGGTCCGCAACACGGACGAAGATCCTGCCGGGCGGGATGGTTTTCTGCCGCACCGCCGGCCCTGGCGATCGCCGGAAGTCACCCACACCATATTCAACCTTCAGGCAGCCAGGCAGGGGCAGTGGTGGCTGGTTTACGCAGACCGGAAGGACCTACCGCAGGAAAATCCTCTGGTGACGGTCCCGGCAGTGTCGATGGTGGACGCCTCGGCCTGGACGAGTCCCTCGTTACCGCATTCTCCGGAATCGGGCAGGAGGAGTCTGTGGGGACGGCTTCGCCGACGCAGCGGCACCTTCGCCGGCGTGTTCTATTCTCCAATGCGCCTGACCCATCCGCAAGCGTGGCGGGTCTGGGACGCAAAGACGCTCCACGGTGTCCGCCGATCAGCCGGGACGAACGGTGTGCTGCTGGTGCGGGCCCAGGCGACGCGGGGCGAGCTAGGCCGTCTGCTGGCGGTCTCCAAGACGTTCCTCCGACAGACCCAGACCGGGCGCGACGCCGGCTGGGCCGTCGTCAGTTTCAATGATCGGGGCGACGTGGACCTGCTCCTTGCCGGCCCGGCCCGTCTGGTCGAAAAGCCTCGCACGCCACCGAACAGCTTTGTGGTGCCGGTCCAGCAGCTCTGGTCGGACTGGTCGCAGGTGCGGGTCTACCGGGCGGGAGAGCCTCCGGGGATGCTCGGGCGGTTCAATCCCACACCGGAGCAGTTGGTGCGTCAGTTGCGCCGGTAGCTCCAGCAGCGCACGAGAAACCCGTCGACAGGCTGCTTCGTCCGCCGACGGGTTCTCAGAACACACAGACAGAACACACAAGGAACACGCACACGCGCGTCAGGAATTCGGGTTCTTCTTTTTCTTTCGCAGGGCCAGTCCTATTCCGCCGGCGGCGAGCACCACGGCGGTCGAGGTTTCGCCCGTAAGCATCCAGTCAGCCACGGCAGCACTGTCCGTGGCGGAAACCTTCGCCGGAACAGCGGCAGCGTTCTCGTTTGACGGGATCGGATCGGCGTCGCACTCGGACGGACCGGCCAGGGACCAGGCGATGACGCCGAGGGCTGTAAGGCCCGCAAGCAACAGGATTTTCATTTCGCTCCCTTCGTTCCAGTACTCCGGTCTTCAGGCGGTCGGAGCGGCGGCCGTTGCCGCCAACTGGAACGTAGGATCTGCATCCCCCGCGATGCCAACCATTCATCGAAAATTTGTGCCGAAAGATGTGCGCGCCGGACCGTCAGGAGCCCGGCAGCCCCAGCAGATTGTCTCACGCGATGTGGAACTGCTGCGAAAACGTGTCAGTTGCTCTTGCTTTCCCGAATCTGCGATACGCAGTTTTCCAGTTTGGCGGCTATCCGCCCAAGACGCAACTGCTCGTCCGTGCCGAGCAGGTCCAGGCGGACCATCTCGGTCAGGCGGGCCTGCAGTTTGGTCATCTCCGCGACGACCGGTTTTCTGCGCTCGATCGGAAGCAGCAGCAGCTTGTTCATGCTCGAGCCGGCCAGCGATTTCAGCAGCGCGCCGAGTTCCTTGCGGACGTGCTTGAGCCTTCTCCGAAGCACTGCCTGCCGGAGTTCTGAGGGAATGTCCTCGGCGTCTGCCCAGCCGGTCCCGCGACAGAACCCGCAGGGAAGAATTCCCAGCCCGTCGCAGTGGGGGCAGCGCCCGTATTCTTCGACTTCCCCCTTTCCTTTGCAGTGAGCACACGCCTGCACGCCGCTTTCGCACATGAAACAGTGGCGATGGCTGAACGCGCTGGTCAGGATGTTCAGCGACATTCCGGGCTTGCCGTTGTCAAGGGACCGGAGCAACTGACCGAGTCGCCTTCCCCGGGCGGACTGTCGGTACGACGTGTACCCGCTGCAGATGCGATCCACATTTCCCGAACGGACCGCCGCCCGCAGTTGCTGCAGACACGTGTCGTCTGTCTGCTGGTCCTCGGGTACGTACGACCCGTCAGTGACGTGTGGATGGTCCGATAGCTTCCCTTGGCTCGCTGGAGGCATTTCCGCGCGCATCACATACCCTTTCTGACTTGGGAGAGAGACTCCGGAACCGGTATGTCTCTTCTACGACGTGGCAGCCCGGCAGAGAGCCGATTCCGGTCCGCACGGATGAAAGATAATGATACAGGGAAATGCGATCTGCGGACACTCGACGGAACACCTGCCGTCCACTGGAATTTATAGCCCAGGACCCGGCGCAGGTCAAGTCTGATTCGCAGGTTGCGGCCTGTACAGGAGACAATTCGAGCACAAACGCCCGAACGGGGAGACCTGGCCCGGCGCGGTGTTCCGATTCGCGGGAACTTCCCGGTGCCCGATACGTCCAACCACCGACAGCGCCGACCGGCGCAGTTGCCTTGTTTCGACCCCCGCACCGCGGGTATACTGGTGCCTTCTGTTGCGGCCCGCCAATCCTTGCAGAATTGGAGAGCAAGGACCTGTCGCCCGCAGCAAACCGCGGGGAACCCTGCGGAACCCAACGCAATATGTCGCGGCTGCACGCGTTCGGCATTCAGTACAGGCGGAAAGCCGCAACTTCAGTTCGTGCGCTGTTGGATCTGACCCTACGATTGTGCTGTAACTGCTCCTGTTGAGAGGGAGATCATGAAAACTTATCGAGTGATGTCTGCTCGCCATTGTCTTGTTGTCGCGCTGGTGACTTTCGTAGTGTCGGCTGCTTCGGCCCAGGTGATTGTCCGTCCGGCGGTGGGCAACAACCAGAAGGATGACGGCAAGGTCATGCCGCTGGTCAACGCCGACGATCTTCTGGCCGATTACCTGGACGGTGCCCGCGGGATGATCAAAGACAAGGAGTACGGCAGGGCGATCGAGATTCTGCAGAAGATGATCGCCCGTACCGACGCCGGCGGCCTGATCGGCACGAAAGACAGTCGCCGCTTCGTTTCGCTCCGCGGCAAGGCTCACGAAGTCATCGGCTCGATGCCCCCCGAGGGTCTGAAGCTCTATCGATTCCTCTACGACGCCCAGGCAGAACGCCTGTACAAGGAAGCCGTTGCGTCCTCCGACCTGGGGAAAATGCGGGCCGTGCCCGACCGGTATCTGCACACGACGATCGGTCCGCGGGCGCTGGACATGCTGGGGAACATCTACTTCGACCGGGGCGAGTTCCCGCAGGCCGCCGGCGCGTGGATGAAGTACCTTCGTCTCAAGCCCGGGCAGAACGACCCACACGTGTTGGCGAAAATCGCCATCGCAGAGCATCTGGGGCAGGAACACAAGCAGGCCCGCAAGCACCTGGACCTCCTAAAGAAGAAGTACCCGAAGGCCGAGGGCGTATTTGCCGGCCGGAAGCGGCCGCTGGTGTCGTTTGTGCAGGAGATTCTGGAAGAAGATCTGGACATCAGCGCCGCCAGCAGCGACCGGGATGTGGAAGGATGGCCCGGTGTCGGCGGAACCAGGGGCGGAATCGGGACCATGAGTGATTGCGAGGTCGTCCTGGTGCCCCGCTGGACACTCCCCGAGGGCCTCCGGTCGCGCAAGCTCATGGACAATCTCATCGCGTTCCGGGAGGAGCTGAGTAAATTCCGCGTCCAGCGCCAGAAGGTGGAACTCGAAGGCGGCCGCCCGATGATGGATTTCGTGGTCGGCAACCGTCGGCAGAAGATGTCGGTTCCCACTCTGATCGATCCGGTGGTGGTGGGCGAGACCATTCTCGTGCGGACCGAAGAGAACGTTGTTGCGCTGGACATGATCACCGGGGAGATGGTCTGGCGGACCTACAAGCTGCCGGTTACGCGGCAGCCCAGCAGAAATACCAGTTCCAGGCACAGCGGGTATGTTCCGTACTACTACTATAAGATGGGCGACTCCGGCCAGTACGCCCTGACGGTCGGTGGCGACACGGTCTTCGCTTTGGCAGGACTCCCGCCAAGGCAAACCCGCTATTCCCATAACAGAACCAACACCGGCGAAGCACAGACGTCACAGCTGGTGGCTGTCAGCATTCGCAGACAGGGGACGATTCTCTGGAAGGTTGGAAATGGGGAGGGCTCGGACGAACTGCTGCAGGTCTGCAGGTTCCTCAGCGCTCCGGTCTTCGATGCGGGGCGACTGTATACCGTCGTAATGCATGCTGAGAACTATTTCCTTGTCTGCCTGGATGCCGCCAGCGGCGAACTGCTCTGGAAGACGTCGGTCGCTCAGGCCCCGATGGTCTCTTCCCGCTATGGGCACATGCGCGGCAAGGAACTGCTGACGGTGGGAAGCACCCCGGCCGTGGTGGATGGACGTGTGTTTGTCACCACCAACGCCGGCGTGGTCGCCGCTTTCGACGCCGAGGCCGGTCAGCCTGTCTGGGCCTATCAGTACGATACCCAAATCGGCGGCAATCAGCGTTATTATCCGCAGCGGTATAACTCCACCAGCCCGCTGCACTTCCCCCCGAATCCGGTGATCGTCTCCCGCGGCCGCGTGATCGTGCTGCCCGCCGACTCGGAGAAGATTCTGGCATTCTCAGCCGACGAAGGGGCGATGCTCTGGTCGGCCAACCGGGAGGACATGTCGCACCTGACTGCCGTGGGCGAGGACCGGCTGGTGCTGTCCAGCCCCGAAGCCAGAGTCCTCTCCATGAAGGACGGAAAGCTCGTCGGCAACAGTGGATACCGCGGGCGGATCAAGGACGTATACGGTCGGCCCGCCGTCAGCGACAGCAGCATCCTGCTGAGTTCGGCCGGAAAGATCTACCGGCTGGACCGCGAGAACCACAATGTCGCCACGTGGAACATCGCCCATCCGGACAGCCTCCTGGGCAATCTGGTGGCCGTGGATGGAAAGCTGATCGCCGCAAACGCCGCGGGGATTTGCGGGTACTTCAGCTATGACGAAGCCCGCGAAAGCCTGATCCAGCGCCAGGAGAAGGCTCGGGACTCCCGAAAGGTTCAACTGCTGTTCCAGCGGGCCCAGCTTGCGTTCAATGCCCAGCGGTTTGAGCAGGCACTGGCCGATCTGGATGAGACGAAGAAACTGGCTTCGGAAACGGGCACCAAGGAAATCCTGCACCAACTACCGACGCTTTACTTCCGGACGCACGTCGGATTGGCCAACACCGCCGACAGCAGCGAGGAGATGCGCAAGCATTTCCAGAAGGCACGCGAGTACGCCAACACCAAAACCGAAAAAGCCCACATGATGCTCCGGCTGGCCAAGTACTACGAGAAGGTCGGGCAGTTGGGCAAAGCCGTGGAACTGGCTCAGCAGATCAGCGAAGACTACGGCCAGGTCGAAATGGTCGACCTCGAGATCGGCCCCAAGGCGAACATGACGGTTCGTTTCGGAGAGGATGAAAACCGTGTCACCGGAGCCGTATTGGGCCAGGGCTTCGTCCGCCGGATGCTCGAGATCCACGGCAGGGAACTCTACTCCAAGTACGACAACATCGCCGGGGAAGCATACAGGAAGGCCCTTGCTGAGAACGACCCCGAAGCGCTGGCCGCGGTTTCCAGTCGCTGGCCGAACAGTGAATGGGTGGATGACGCCCTGCTGAAGGCGGCGGAGATCTACTACGTTCGTGCCGCGGACCTTGAAGATGAGGAGAAGGCGTCCCAGCTGATCGAACAGGCGATGAACCACCTGATCGAGGTGGTGGCGATGAAGGACTCTCCGCTCCGCGCCACGGCGGGAGTGGCCGAGGCGGCGATTTATGTCCAGACCGGGCAAAAGGTGGCAGCATCGCTGACGCTGGATTCCCTCGGTGAAGTGCCGGCCAAGAAGGAGATCGCTTTTGCGGACATCCGCGGCCAGTACAAAGACATCATCAAGCAGCTCGAGAAGGGCCAACTACCCGATCTGCCCTCGCCCGGCGAGCAGATGGGCCGGGTGGAAACACCGCTCCGCAAGCTCTACACGATCAAGGGCGAGAAGGTGTTCCTGCTGACCGACCAGGACTACCGACCGGTGCGACTTGCCCAGAATATCTTCGTGCTGAAGGACAACCGCATCTACATGCTGGACACCACGGCAAAGACGTTCGAGGACGGGATTGTCTGGGCCGGCGTGACCAAGAAACTCGACATCAACGACGTGGCCCGTTACAGCTCGGCTGCTCCGGGCATGCGTCTGTTGGGGAGCCTGAGTGAAGATAAATCGGTGTTTGTGGTGGTGACGAGAAAGAGCGTCTCGGCGTTCAGTGTCCAGAGCGGCAAGCTTCGCTGGGAGAAATCCGCAAGCACTTACGGGCAGTCGAACCCGCGGTTCATGGGCGTAGGTTCCGGACACGTGCTGTTTACCGACACGCAGGGCAACCTCTCCTGCGTGAAAATGACCGACGGCAGCCTGGCCTGGAAAGCGAAGGTTCCGGGCAAGGCACGGTACATCTCCAGCCCTCCGATGTTTGACGAGGGGCGGGTATTCATCCGTTACAACGGCTATAAGGAGATGGCCTGCTACGACTTGGAAACAGGAAAATTGCAGCAACGCTGGTCGGCCAAGCAACGCCTTCAGCAGATGGTCTCCCCGTCGAACCTGCTTGCGGTGATCGATGACGGGCAGCTGTCGGTGTATGAGCCCGGCAACTACGATAAACCTCTGTGGACGAAGAAGTACGGCGCGAAACGGTATCCGGTGATCCTGGCCATCAGCAAGGATCGCGTGGCGGTCTCCCCGGGTTACAATAACGACAAGGTCGACGTTCTGTCGCTCTCGGGCAAGGGACGCGTGGTCGCTTCGGTGAGTCTGCCCAAGCAGAAGGGGCAGCAGCATATGCCCCAGGATGCCTACTTCGCCCACGGAGACCTGTTTGTCGCCGGGAGCAACAACAACAACCGCGGCTCCAAGCACTACTACGGCCGGCTGAGCTACTACCGCGGAGCGACGATCAGTCGGATCGATCTGAGCGGCAAGAACAAGGTTCTCTGGACAACCGAGATCGAAGAGCCAAGCAACCAGAATTCCTACCTACTGCCGATGTTGGCCGGCCAGAAACACCTTGCCGTCCTCAACCGTTCGACCAGTGCCAACAACCTGGACGCCAACTCCGCCCATCTGCTGGACCTGGGGACGGGCAAGGTTCGCGAGAAAATGGACATTACCGGTGACAACGCGAACATCAACAGCGTGCGACATTCGTTGATCAGTGCTCCGCTCATCATGAACGGGCGGCTGATTATTGAGACGATTAAGGGGGTTAACGTCTATCGCGGGCAATAAAGGCGCGGCAGGTCCGTTAGACGAACTATCACCGGCCCCGGAGCCGGGGAAAATCCAAGGAAAGATCGTTATGATGCATACCACTGATAGAACACATCCCACTGGGATCAACGGCAGGTCGTTGACGGCAGGGCTCGCGGCGGTGCTGCTGACGATTGTCGCCACCTCTGCTCCGGCACGGGCCGAGGCACCGAGTTCCGTTCTGCCGGACATGGTCACGCGGGAATCGGTCAAGTCCACCAAGAAGGGGCTCAACTACCTCGTTCGCACGCAGCGGAACGACGGTAGCTGGTTCAACGCCGGCTCGCACGGGACCTATCCGTGCGTGATGACGTCCCTGGCGGGCATGGCCCTGCTGGGAAGCGGCTCCACACCGGAAAGCGGAACCTACTCCCGGAACGTGCACAAGGCGATGCAGTACCTGCTGAAAGTCTCCGAGGCCCACAAGGACGGGCTGATTGCCGACGACAGCGGCGGGGCCTCCCGAACGATGTACGGTCACGGATTCAGCCTCCTGTTCCTCTCCCAGTGTTACGGAACGGAGATCAACAAGAAATACGAAAAGCGGCTGAAGACGGCCTTGGACAAAGCGGTGGATCTGGTCGAGCGGTCCCAGTCCAAGGAAGGCGGGTGGATTTACACCCCCAACGGACGCAGTGACGAGGGATCGGTGACGATTACCCAGCTGCAGGCTCTTCGAGCGGCCCGCAACGTAGGAATCAAGGTCAACAAGAAGACGATCGACAAGGCCGTGCAGTATATCAAGAAGTGCCAGAACGCCGACGGAGGGATCTGCTACTCGTTGCGGAGCCGCGGTTCCAGCCGTCCGCCCATATCCGCGGCGGGCATCGCCTGTTTCTACTCTGCCGGCGTGTACGACAAGGAGACCGGTGGGAGGGGCGAAGAGGCGAAGATGGTCGAAAAGCTGGTGGCCTACTGCAAGCGGACGATCAAGGTCAGCGGAGGCAGCCGCGGCGCGTGGGGGCACTACTACTACGCTCACTATTACTTCGGACAGTCGATGTACATGCGCGGCGGGAAGGACTGGAAAGACTACTTCCCGAAGATGCGCGATCACCTGATCAAGCTCCAGCAGCTGGACGGCAGTTGGGACGGCGACGGCGTGGGCCCGGTCTACGGCACGGCCGTCGCCTGTACGCTGCTGCAGTTGCCTTACGGATACGTGCCGATCTACCAGCGGTAGCGTCGACTGTCGCAGCAGAACCAACCTCCGCCGGGAGCGACGGAGCGGACTGTTCCCGCTTCCGGCAATGTACTTTCAGGTAAGTCAAACCGGTTTCCTCAGAACATACTGAAGGAGTGGATTGTGGCTGAACAAACACCCCCCGTCGCCCGGAAGATGAGCGATGAAGACATTCAGGCGGCCCAGAATCTGGCTGAGTCGTATCAGCAGATTCGCAACGAAATGTCGCGTGCGATCATCGGGCAGGAGCAGGTTCTCGAAGAGCTGCTCATGTGCATCTTCGCCCGCGGACACGCGATTCTCGAAGGCGTTCCCGGACTGGCCAAGACGCTGATGGTCTCCAGCCTCGCTGAGTCCCTGGACCTGGATTTCGCGCGAATCCAGTTCACCCCGGACCTGATGCCCTCGGACATCACCGGTACCGAGGTCATCCAGGAAGACAAAGCTACCGGCAACCGCGAGTTCAAGTTCCTCAAGGGCCCGCTGTTCAACAACATCATTCTGGCCGACGAGATCAACCGTACGCCTCCCAAAACCCAGGCGGCTCTGCTGGAGGCAATGCAGGAACGCCAGGTTACCGTCGGTGGGACGCGTATGCCGATGAGCGAGCCGTTCTTCGTGCTGGCCACGCAGAACCCGATCGAGCAGGAAGGAACCTACCCGCTGCCCGAGGCCCAGCAGGACCGGTTCATGTTCAAGATCATGGTCGATTACCCGACCTGGGACGAAGAGTTCAACATCGTCCGCCTCACCACAGCCACCCAGCAGGTGCAGCTGGAAAAAGTGCTGACCGGTGAGAACATCATCCAACTGCAGGACATCATCCGCCGCGTGCCCGTCGCCGATCATATTATCCAGTACGCGTTGCGACTGGTGCGTGCGACGCGTGTGCTGACCGGCGACGTTCCGCCGATCGTCGAGCAGTTCCTCAGCTGGGGTGCCGGCCCGCGTGCCTGCCAGTACCTGATCCTCGGTGGCAAGGTCCGCGCCGTGCTTCACGGCCGGTTCCATGTGTCCACCGAAGACATCCAGGCTGTCGCCAAACCGGTACTGCGTCACCGCATCGTCACCAACTTCAATGCCGACGCCGAGGGCATGACCCCCGATCGGATCATCGAAGAACTGATCAAGATTATCCCCGCCCGGGACAGCAACATCGCCAGCGACGCCAAAACGTCGCGCGCTGTTCAGCAGTAATCGCCTCGAACCGCAGCTTCTGGAAACGAGGATGATGAGAACCGGATTCATTCTGACTGCCCTGATACTGACGTCGGCACTGGCCGGTTGTAACGGGCCCGGCTCGGGGTCCGGTTTCGCAGGCAACCGGTCGGCCGACGTGCCGCAACGCGAAGGGCTGGACATGACGCCCAGGCAGTTGACGGTGCGGATTCTGGAGGCCATCGAAGCCCGCAACGAAATCGGGCTCGATACCTACATGAACAAGCACACCGATCTGGTGCTGCAGCAGCCGGGCAGGAAAGCCGACGCCCTCAAGCCCGCTGCCTTCCTGAAGAAGGTCAAGATTGAATTCGATGCCTCCGATGCCGAGATCGAGGTCGACGAAGGTGCCAATGTCGCCCGCACGGTTGCCCGCCTGCCGGGTACCGGCGGAACACCGGCCAAAGCAACGCTGCACGTTCGCCTTAAGGCGTGCACCTGTGGTGGCTGGCGGGTTGGCGAGATCCGCTTTGTTGAAGGCGGCTGAGTGAAAGCAAACGGAGCGATCGCTCCGGCAGGAAGACGAGACACCATGGCCAAGACGACAACCGAAGAACTTCAGGACTATCTTGATCCGAAAGTGCTGTCCAAAATCACGCGGCTGGACCTTCAGGCCCGGCTGGTGGTGGAGGGGTTCATTTCCGGATTGCACCGCAGCCCGTTCCACGGGTTTTCGGTGGAATTCGCCACGCACCGCGAGTACGTGCCCGGAGACGACATCAAGCACATCGACTGGAAAGTGCAGGCCAAGACCGACCGCTTCTACATCAAGCAGTATGAAGAGGAAACCAACCTGAAAGCGACCTTCATGGTCGACGCCAGCGAGTCGATGATGTACGGCAGCAAGAAGGGCAAGGGACGCGGGGCCAAGAGCAAGGGGCTGACGAAGTACCATTACGCCTCGGCTGTGGCGGCGTCGCTGTCGTTCCTGTTGCTCCAGCAGCAGGACGCGGTGGGTTTGAGCGTCTTCGACGAAGAACTCAAGACCTACGTCCCGCCGTCGGCGAACCCCAACCAGATCAAGACCGTCGTCCACGCGCTGGATCAGATTGACCCCAAGGAGAAGACCTCCCTCGAGCCGATCTGCCATACGATCGCCGAGAAGATCTCCCGTCGCGGGCTGGTCGTGCTCATCAGCGACCTGTTCACGGATATCGACGGGCTGCTTCGAGGCCTGCAGCACTTCCGCCACTATTCGCACGAGGTGATGGTGCTGCACATCATGGACGAGGACGAGCTGAATTTCCCGTTCCAGGGCAACACCATGTTCCGCGGTCTGGAGGACAGCGGGCGGCTGACCGTCGAGCCGCGTGCGTTGCGGAAGGGGTACCTGGAGTCGGTGAATTCCTTCCTGAGCGAAGTGAAGCACAAGTGCATCGCCAACCAGATGGATTACAAGCTGATTTCGACCGGTGACCATCTGGACGCGGCGTTGCTGGCGTTCCTTTCTGCCCGTGCGGCCGCGGTTCGCAAGAGCGGGTCAAAGAGATAACCCCCACTGGGGAGAGACGCAGATATGTCTTGGATACAAAGCCTATTCAGCAGTTTCGTAGCCCACCCGTGGCTGTTCGGGATCGGTCTGGCGGCCATCGCCGCACCGATCATCATCCACCTGTTGAACCGTCGCCGGTTCATCGTGGTGGACTGGGCGGCGATGCGGTTCCTCCTGGACTCGCTCCAGAAGAACCGGCGTCGTTTGCGCATCGAGGAACTGCTGCTGTTGCTGCTGCGGTGCCTGATTCTGCTGCTGCTGGCGCTTGCGTTGGCACGCGTTTTCTGGCCTGGCGGAGCCGATGAGCTTCCGTTCACCGGCGGCGGCTCGGCTACGACCGTTTTTGTGGTGGACGACAGTTACTCCATGGGCCAGAAACTCGGAGCGGCCAACATCTACTCCTCGGCCACCGGCGACCTCATCGAGCGGATCAAGGAAGTCGAGGAGGAAGGCGGGCAGGTGGCGATTCTTCGCACGTCCGACGTGGCCAACGGCAAACCGTTCTTCGGGCCGGATTACATCACCGATTCCGAGTCGCTGGTCAACCGAATGAGCACCCTCAAGCCACGTCCGATGCGGGCCGATCTCGCCGCCACGCTGGGGCGGGCCGAGGAGCTTCTGCAGGACAAGCCCGGGGCCAAGCGGGTGGTGGTCTACAGCGATTTCCGTGAGCCGGACCTGCTCAGCCGGGAGGCCAACCAGCGGCTCCGTGACCGATTCGCCAGTCTGAAAGGCGGCAAGATCAAGGTCCTAGCCGTCGACTACGGGCGAGAGGTCAACCGCAATCTGACAATCGAGAAGTTCGAGTCGCTCAACAAGTACGCCGTCGCCAATTCCCCAATCCGTGTCGCGTTGACGATCAGGAACAATGCCCCGCAGGAGGTCAACAAGGTAGACGTCGAACTGACCGGGCAGATCACCGCAGCCGGGCAACTGACCGAGACCTCGCTCCCGGTCCAGGCTATCGGACCGATCCCGTCGGGAGAATCCAAACGCGTTGAGTTCAGTGTCAACTTCTCGGAGGAAGGCCCGGCCGTCATTCAGGCCAAGCTTCCCGCCGACGATTTGCCCGGAGACAACCAGGCCGAACTGGCCCTGATGGTTCGCCGGGCTTTGGATGTACTGATCGTCGACGGGCACCGTGACGTAAGCGATCCCGAGGAGAACGAATCCTACTTCATTCGTAAGGCTCTGGACCCGTTCCGGGACCAGCGGCGCGGCGTCAAGACAACGGTCGTTGCCGCCGACGGTCTGGACGAGATGGAGTTCACCGATTACGACGCGGTCATGCTCCTGAACGTGCCGGAGTTCCCGGTTCGGTACGACGAAAACAACGACCCGGTCTATCCGTCGCTGCAGAAACTGGAAGATTACGTCTCCGCCGGCGGCGGGTTGGTCATCTTTACCGGCGACAATCTCAACCTGACGTTCTATAACGGGCCGCTGTTCAAGAACGGTAGCGGGTTGAGCCCCTATCGGGTGGGGCCCGAAAAGAAGGCGGAGACCTTCTTCATGTTAGCCCCGAAGAGCATCAAGGCAGTGCCGATTCTGCAGGTGTTCGCCGGCGAGTATGTCGCCTTCACCAAGGGCATTCACTTCACCGCATTCACCCCGGTCGATGAAAGTCCTCCCGCCGTCACGGAAGAGGGAATCCAGCCGCCGTCGGTGGTGGCGCGATTGGCTGATGAGCAGAAATCGCCCATCATGGCGACCCGCCAGTACGGTAAGGGCATGGAAGTGCTGGTATACACCAGCGCCAACAAGGACTGGACCGACTGGCCCAGTGACCCGGGGCAGACGTATCCGCGATTTATCCACCATGTCGTGTCCTTCGTGGCCAAACCGGCGGACCAGACGATGGCTGCAGAGGTGGGCGAACCGATCACCTTCACGCTGGGAGACGATCTCCGTGACGCCTCGGCCGTCCTGCGGACGCCGGATTGGCCGGAGACCCCGGAAACCGCCTTGCGCCCGGGCGAGGAAAACGCCAACCGCCTCGAGTACGAAAAGCCTCTCGAAGCGGGCACCTACACGATGACGTTCACCCTGCCGGACCAGAGCAAGCGAACGGTGCTGTTCTCGCGGAATCCGGATCCGGCAGAGGGCCGGCTGGTGCCCGGGCATCGAGATGCAATCGCCAACGCCTTTGGGAGCGAGGAATTCTCCTACATTGATCGGACCGGGAGCGGAAGCACCAGTTCGCGCAGCGGCGAGAACGACGTCGAGTTGTGGAAGTGGGCGATTTTCGCACTCATCGGACTGCTGGCCCTGGAGACATTCCTCGCTCAGCGGTTCGGGCATTATTCCTGAACGAACGGTACAGGATGACACGGTTCGAATCAGTCGACTGACCTTCTGAAATGATGAAAGAGTATCATGGACAGGATCGTTGAATGGCTGTTGGGCTTTCATCCCGGCGAGTATGCCGGGGTGGAAAGCTGGAGATTCGGGTTCCACACCCAGGCCGACAACTACCTCGTAATCGGTTTGCTTGTACTGTTGGCGTTCCTGGTGTTCCTGACCGTGCGCAGCTATCGACGCGAAGGCGATGCACCACGCGGGGCGAAGATCGCCTTGGGCATCCTCCGCGCTGTGGTGTTCCTGCTGGTCGTCCTGACGATATTCCAGCCGGCAGTGCTGTTCAGGCGGGTCGATATCCGCTACAGCACCGTCGTCGTCCTTGTAGACGACAGTCTGTCGATGTCCTTCTCGGATCACTATGCGGAACTGCCCGAGCAACGGGAGAAACTGGCCGAGAAGCTCGGGGTCGATCCGGCTGAGCTGGAAGAGATGCCGCGCATCGAGATCGTCCGCCGCATGCTGACCAAGCAGGGCGGGGTGATGGCAAAGCTGGCCGCCGATCATCCGCTGCTGATCATGCGGTTCAGTACCGACGATCCGGGCAGTGCCGAAGGCTATACCCGACTGGTTCGCGAAATGGATGTGCGGGACGCGAACAATCCGCCCGCACCCAGCAAAGCCAAACTTCCCCCCGTGGAGACGGAAGTCACCGAAGCGATGAAAGGCTTTGCCGCCAGCGGCTATGAGACGCAAATTGCCCGGGCGATCCGCAACTCGCTGGAAGCAGTTCAGGGCCGGCGAGTGTCCGCCATCGTGTTGATCTCGGACGGGCAGGTGACCACCGCCGACAGTGGGAACGATATCCGCGGGGCCATGGCGTACGCGTCCAAGCGGAAGGTTCCGCTCTACAGTGTGCTGGTCGGCGATCCGACCCCGCCCAAGAACGTCGGGATCTCCAGCTTCCAGGGCCCCAGCCGCGCACCGCCCGCGTGGTACGGGACGGCGAGACGGTGGACGTGAAACTCCAGGAGCGGAGGATTGATTCGGATGAATGGAACGATACCGACGTCTCGGAAACGGTGAACCTCGGCTCGGACGACGCCAACGGTACCAACGACAAGCCGCGGGGCGTCCGGCAGGTGAAGCTTTACTATCAGCCCAGGGAGCTCGGCGAATATGTCTACCGTGCCGTGGTCGAAGGGCAAACCGATGAACGCAATACCGAGGACAACACAGCCGAGATGCTCGTGCGGGTCTCCGATGACAAGATCCGCGTCCTTCTGGTCAGCGGTGACAGTGGCTGGGAATTCCAATACCTGCGCAATTTCCTCCTCCGTCAGCCGGACCTGTACCGCGTGAGTATCTGGCAGCAGAACGCCGACAAGGATCTCACACAGGCAGGGACGGAGGGAATGAAGCTCAAGCAGATGCCCCGCACCCTCCGCGAACTGCTCGGCGATCCGGATGACCCGAAGACGCCCGGATACAACGTGGTGATACTCTACGACCCCGAGCCGACCAGAAACGGGTTCGACGAGAAGTTCGTCCAAGAGCTTTATTCCTACGTTACCGACCATGGTGGCGGGCTTTGCTATATCGCCGGCAACAAGTACAGTGAAGAGACGCTGCTGAATACCACGTTGGCCAGTGAACTCGGGACGCTTCTGCCGGTCAAGCTTGCGCCGTTGCGTCTGGACCTGGACACGCACATCGGTCAAAAGCGGCCCGAGCCCTGGCCGGTGACGCTTACGCCCTACGGCATGGACCACGCGGTTACGCGCCTCAGTGGCGATACGAAGGAGAACGAGAATATCTGGTCGGTTCTGCCCGGGATCTTCTGGTCGCATGAAGTGCATCGGATCAAACCCGCTGCTCGCGTGTTGGCCCAGAGTTCCAATCCCACGCGACGGACAGGCAAGAACCAGCCCGAGCCGCTGATCGTGACCCAGCCCATCGGCATGGGGCGCGTGCTGTATCTGGGTTTTGACGCGACCTGGCGATGGCGGTACCTGGATGATGCCTATTACCACAACCGCTTCTGGGAAAACGCGATCCGCTATCTGGCGGTCCTCCGGAAACGCAACATCACCATCTCCACCGGTGGAGACCGCTTCAGCGTCGGTGAGAAGATCACTGTTGAAGCGCAGGTGCTCAACGAAGAGTACAAGCCTTCCACCGAAGAGAAGTTCAACGTCACGATGATCAGCGTGGAAAGCGGCGAAAAGCGGTCGCTGGAACTTGACCAGGTCAAGAGTCCCGACGGCGAGCCAACCGGAAGATTCAGCAAGGAGTTCCGGCTGGAGAAGACCGGCACTTTTGAGCTGACTGCCCTGACCGATGACCCGAAGCACGAGGAGAAAGTCGCCGGGAAGCGGATCGTCGTGGAACTGCCCCAGGCAGAGGCCCGACGGCCCGAGGCTGACCAGGGCACGATGCAGGCCGTGGCGATCGACCCGAAGCTGAACTACATGACCATCGCCGATATCGAAAGTCTCGTCGAGCCCGGCAGCCGGCGGAAGATCCCGGAAGGGCGTCTGAAACCGGTCCGAGAGGAACCCAGGACGCTGTGGGATACGAAGCTCATGTTGCTTCTGATCGTGACGTTGCTGGCCGTGGAATGGGCACTGCGCAAGAAGTTCAACATGGCCTGATCACCGTGGCTTTTGCAGAAAAAGTGAATTAGTTCCGCCGCTGTCGCGTTAACCGTCAAGTGCTGCGAAAATTCCGGACGGGGGCGGCAAAGTGGCGGTAAACGGGCTTCGTGCCCGTATCGGTTGAAACCTTTCCGTTGCCGAAACGTCCAAAGGATACGGTCGGCTGTCGAATCGAAGCCGGCTGACAGAATACAGGAAACAAGCACATGCCGAACGGCGATCTGCTACAACAAGGAATTCGTGGAAAGCTTCGCCAACTGCGGTTCTCGCTGCACTGGAGACTGCTGTCGGAGGGATTCGCCTGGTTGCTTCTGGCGCTGGTGGGACTGGTTTTCGTGACGCTGGCGTTTGATTACTTCCTGCATCTGGAAACCGAACTGCGCGGCCTGCTCATGATCGGCTGTCTCGTAGCCGTCGGTTGGGTGTTCTGGCGGTTCCTTCTTTCGCCGATGCTGGTGCCCATGGACGAAAAGAACCTCGCGCTGCTGGTCGAGCGGCATTACTCGCAGATCGGCGATCGGCTCGTATCCGCTGTTGAGTTCTCCCGGACTGCCGACGAAGCCGAGAAGGCCGGGATGAGCCGGGCGATGATCCATCGCATGGCCGAGGAAGCCAACAATGTGGCCGCACCGCTGGACTTCAAACGACTGGTCGATAATCGCGGTATGTTGCAGAAGTGGTCGGCTTCCGGGTGTGCACTGCTCCTGCTGGCCGGGTTCGCAATCTGGCAGACCGACATCATGGGTCTGTGGGTCAAACGCAACGTTCTGTTCCAGAACGACCGCTGGCCTCAGCAGACGTACCTGGAAGTGCAGGGCGGGGACCAAAACGGCGATTTCTCCGTGCTTCTGAGCGACGATCTGGACGTGACCGTCGAAGTAGATACACAGCGTAGCGCCGAGATTCCGGCCTACGTAACGTTCCATGCAGAGTATCCGTCGGTAGGGGAGACCGAGGAGAGCGTTGAACTCCAGCAAGGCGTCGGGGAAGACGGTAGACCGTACGCGCGCTGCGTCAAGACATTTGAGGGCGTCTCCGAGGAGTTCAAGTTCTGGGTCACCGGTGGAGACGACTATCGCGACGCCGAAAAGCCGCACTACGTCAGGCTGATCCCTCCCCCGGCACTGAGTTCGCTGAAGTTCATGGTTCACTATCACAGGTACACCGGGCTCAAGCCAAAACCGTTCGACGGATACGCCTCCAGCGGCGTGATCCCCGTGCGGGTCGGCAGCCGGGTCGAGATCGTCCAGACCTCCGCCACCAAACCGCTGAAAGAAGCTGCCGTCATGCTCGACGGCGAGAAGGTCACAGACCTGAAGATCGGCGAGGACGGCAAGAGCCTGACCGGGGAATTCATGGTTGAGGGCGACAACGAGTCCCGGCTGCAAATGCTGAAGTTCCACCTGGTGGATGAAGACGGTTACTCTGCGCGGCACTCGCAGCAGTTCAGCCTGCAGGTCCAGGCCGATACGCCCCCGACGGTCGATCTCCGGAAAACCGGCGTCAGCGGGATGGTAACGCCACAGGCGGATATTCCGCTGATCATCGAGGTCGAGGACATGCTGGGCGTCGGCACGATCGAACTCCAGAGCGGTTTGGGAAAAGGAAAGCTTTCGCCCACCGGTGTCAAGCTCGAGCAGAGCGGCGCGGCCGGGATCAAAAAGCAAGTGGACGTGCAACACCGGCTGGATCTGCGCCCGATGAACTTCGAGCCCGGACAGAATATTCGTATCCGGGCGTCAGCCACCGACACGCTGCCCAGCGACTTCGGCGGCCCGAATATGGGCAGAAGCGGCGTGCTCAGTTTCCGGGTGGTTACTCCGCAGGAACTGATGGCCCGCCTGATCAGTCGCCAGAAGGAGTTGCGGCTGGAGTTCCTGCACGTGATCGACATGCAGCAAAACGCCCTGGCCAAGAGTGTCGACGCCAGAGCCCGCCTGCTGGGCGGTGAATCCCAGAATCTGGTGAACAACCAACTGACCGGCGCCGGTCAACTGGAGACATCCGTTGGCACGGAACTGTCCAAGATTATACAGGCTTACGGAGACGTGTACGACGAGATGTACTACAACCGGCTCGGCAAGGAGAAGGATTACCAGGAACTGCGGGACCTGATTATCCAGCCGCTGGAAAAGGTCAACGGCATGCTCCAGCCGCTGGCGGCAGACATTGCCGCCGCCCGCGCCGAGACCGATGCCGACAAGAAGTCGCAGGCTATTTCCGACATCGCCCGCACGCAACAGGCGATGCTGGACATCATGCAGAAGGTCCTGCCCCAGATGCAGAAAACCCAGACCCGGCAGGAAATCGCCAACGAATTGGAAATGCTGAACCAGTCTTTCAAGGAGCTTGTGGACCAGGTGAAGAAGAAGGGCGAAACCAAGGTAGGTTTCGAACCCGCTGCCATCGACGAAAACGATGACGACGAAAACGATGACGACACGCCGGTAGTTCCGGAAGACTGAGTCACAATGGAAACACAATATGAATCTGCCCATCGCCCGGGGTGCGGTATCGCACGAAGGTGAACAAGGAGATAAATCATGAAACTCAAGCGAACCATTCTTGCCATGACGCTGCTGGCATTGGGGTTCCTGTCGGTTGAGCCGCTTTGGGCCCAAGCCGACGAGGACACCAAGGCCACCGAGGAAACGGCGCGGGTGCGGTTCATCAAAAACGAGTTCGACAAGCTGACCGAACGCATGGTCAAGCTGGCCGGGCTCCTGGAAGAATCCGAACCCGAGACAGCCAAAGTCCTTGCCGAAGCGGTCAACCAGGCACGCCGGGCGTTCATCGCTGAAGACATGGAGAAAGTGGCTGAGCTGCTGGAAACGGGGCTCAACGCAGCCGCCGCCCGAACGGGCGCGGAGGTCTCCAGCGAGCTCAATCGACTGCTCAAACTGCTTCGCGAGGGGATGGTCAACCTCGACAAAGATATCCAGCGCATCAAGGAGATGAAGGAATTCGCCAAGCAGATCGACAAGATCCTCCAGGCCCAGAAGGAAGAGCATGAGGATACGAAGCTGCTGAACCAGGGCGACAAAATGTCCCAGGAGATGCAGTCGTTCTACAGGCAGCTTGGTGGGATCGTGGACAAGCACAAGAAGCTGATGGACGAGACGCAGAAGCTCGAGGAGACCAGTCCGCAGATCCAGAAGCTCAGCAAGGTCCGCGATGAGATCCGCACCCTGCGAGCCGATCAGAAACGCCTGGCCAAGGAAGTAGAAGGCGCCTCGGTCGAGCAGCTCGCCGTCAAAGGCAAGATCCAGGACGTGCTGGCCGAGCGGGCGGCAGCGTTGCGGGCGAAGATCGCCAAGGCAATGGAAGATCCCGAGACGGCTGGACTCCTCAAAAAAGAAGGTGAAGGTGACAGTAAATCCGGTTCGGCCAAACCCGGCGAAGGCAAATCCGGCGAAGGCAAATCCGGCGAGGGCAAGGCCGGCGAAGGCAAACCCGGCGAGGGCAAGGCCGGTTCCGGTAAGTCCGGTAGTGGCAAGAGCGGGTCGGGCAAGAGCGGGTCAGGCAAGAGCGGAAGTTCGCTGGCCAAGGCCGCGGAGAAAGTCGGTCAGGCCGAAAATGAGATGAAGCAGGCTGCCGGTTCGCTGGCAAAGTCCGATCCCATCACCGCTGCCAATCCGCAGGAACAGGCGGAGACCGACCTGAAGAACGCCGAGGAAGAGCTGAACCGCGCCATCTCGGAGGCGGCCAAGAACACCCGGTCCGGCGAGATCGCCAAAAAGCAGAAAGAACTGTCCGAAGAGACCGACAAGCTTGCCAGGAAGTTCAGTGATCTGCAGGAGAAGCTGGCCAAGGCCGGCGTGTCCTCCAAGTCCGAAGCGGGCAAAAGCGGCAGCGGCAAGTCCGGCAAATCCGGCAAGGCAGGAAGCGGCAAATCCGGTTCCGGCAAATCCGGGAGCGGTAAAAGCGGCTCCGGTAAGAGCGGTTCCGGCAAGAGCGGACAACAGTCGCCCAAGAACATGGACGACGCGTCCAAGCAGATGGCGGAAGCTGCCGACAAGCTGGAAGGGCACCAGCCCAAGCCGGCCGAGGATCACCAGAAGAAGGCCCTCGAGCAGCTCGAAGCCAACAAATGGGAGCTGGCCCAGCTCAAGCGGCGCCTCGACGAGAAGCTGGCCAAGCGCGACGAGGAACTGAAGAAGAAAGCCGACAAGCAGAAAGAACTCGCCCAGCGCACCAAGCAGACTGCCGAACAGATGGACAAGGGCGACGAGAAAATGCCCGGCCAGAAGTCCGCTTCCAGTGCCGCCGGAAGCATGAGCGAAGCCGGCAGCAAAATGGAATCCAAGGCGACCCAGGCCGCGGAGAAGTTTGAGAAGAAGGCGATCGACGATCTCGAACTGGCCAAGCAAGAATTGGAAGAAGAGATCGCCAAGGCGGAAGCTGCCGCCCAGGCTGACGCCCTCGCCAAGGTCGACCAGATGCTTCAGAAGGTCCTGGACCGTCAGAAGAGGGTCTCGCTGGATACCCGGCAGACCTTCGACAAGAAGATCGGTGCCGGCGAGAGCTACGCCCGTGCTGAAGAATTGAAACTCGCCGAACTGTCGGCCGCAGAGGGCGAACTGGGGGAGGAAGTGGACAAGGTTCGCAGCCTGCTGGTCAAGGAAGGCTCCACCGTCGTTTTCCCGGCCGTGCTGCAGGAAGTAAATGAAGACCTCAACAACGTCCAGAAGCTGCTGGCCGATCAGCATGCCGGACCGCTCACCCAGACGATTCAGAAGGAGATCGAGCGGAACCTGCAGGAGATGATCGATGCCATCCGCAAGGAACTCGCCGAGCGGAAGCAGAAGAAAAAGGGCGGTGGTGCCGGTCAGGGCCAAGGTGGTGGCGGTGGAAAGAAACCGCTGGTCCCGCCGGTGGCCGAGCTGAAGATGTTGCGGGCTCTGCAGTTGCAGATCAACTCCCGCACCAGGATTCTGAATGTCCAGCAGACGGCGGGCAACCTTCCCAACCCCGAGGCCAAGAAGCAGCACGAGGCCTTGGCCGAGAAGGAGAAGGTCGTCAAGGGCATGGCCGAGAAGGTCGCCAAGAACCTCAAGATGAAATAACCTGACGAAGGAGCAGGATGATGAAATACATGAAGACATTACTCATCGCAGTCTCGGTGCTTTCGGTGCTGGCTGCCCCGGCATGGGCGCAGGTAGCGGACGAGCCGGCCCCGACAGACAACGCCGTTCCCGGTGGGGATGACGACGTCGGCGCCGCTCTGGAAGGCATGAGCCCCGAGGAACTCGAGAAGCTCATTGCCGAGGCGATGGTCGCGCGGCTCCGGGTCGAGCGTCAGCAGGTGATCGGAGAGATCCAGGAAGAGCTGCTGTACGAGCCGGCAGACGTGAAAAAGGCTACATCGCTGATGCGCAGCAAGCCGGCTGACACCCAGGCCGACAATATCCAGCGGATCATGAAGGCCTTTGCCATCGCCGATCCCATCTACAAGGAAGCCTACAGCGAGTACCAGAAGGGATCGACTGAGAAGGCGATCCGGACCATCAAGAAGACGCTCAGTGCCGATGAATCTTCCTATCTCGCTGCCGCCAAGCTGTATCTGCTTGCGGAAGCCTACATGAAGGAAGGCAAGAGCTACGACGGGGTCGAGACGTTCACGGAAATTATGGTCAACATGCCCGAGCGGATCAGCTTCGCGGCATCGGCATCGCTCCAGGCCGCGGAAGGCTATGAAAAGCTGAACCGCGGATACTACGCGATGCAGACCTACGCCTACGCCCTGAAGAACTACGGACTGACGCTGGACAAGAAGACCTTCGACGAGATGCAGAAGCGTTTCAAGGAACTTCACGGTCTCTACTCCGAGCCGATGAAGGCGATCACGGGGATGATGGGTGACGTGGAGAGCCGTCTGGCCAAAACCGATAGCGGAAAAGCGACCCAGGCCAAGCAGGAGAGGATCGTCGCGCTGCTGGGCGATCTGATCAAGGTGGCCGAGGAGCAACAGAAAGCCGGCGGTCAGGGTCAGGGCCAAAGCAGGAAACGCGGGAAGAAAAAATCCCAGCAACAGGGCGGTGGTAAGCAGTCCGCCTCCAGCGGAAGCAAGCCCGGACAGCCCAAGGGCACCGACACGCCCAGCAGTCCTGCACAGTCCAGCCGCGTAGTGCCCGGTGCCGTGGAACGGCCGAACAAGCTCAGCGCCGTCCATGGTAGCGATGAAGACGGCAACTGGTCCAGCCTCCCCGCTCGTGAGCGTCGTGAGTTGCTGGAACTCCGCAAGAAGCTCGTCTCGGACCGGGAACGGGGTATCGCCGCGGACTATACCGAGGCAATTTCCCGCGAAGAAGAAGACAACGAGTAAGTAAGGTGAACAAGTGAAATCCGTTTCGCTGGCAGTAGTTGCTGTTGTGTGTGCGGTGGCCCTCGCGGAGCAGCGCGTGGAGCTGATTGACGCTCGCGAGCTGTCCGGCAGGGTCTCTGCCATATCCGACAAAGGCCTGGTGCTCAAAACGAAGGACGAGCAGAAAACCATCCCGCTGGCCGACATCGCCGGTATCCGGTACGCAAATGCAACCGACAAGCCCGGCTCCGTTGCCGTCATGACACACTACGGGGACCTGCTGAAAGCCAAGTCGGTGTCCTTCGAAGGCAAGACGCTGACCTTCAAGTCCGACCTGATCCAGGCCGGCACGTTGCGGCTGAGGGACCTCAAAGGCATCTACCTGACCGACGGCAAAACTTCCGCCGAGCAACTGCAGCAGCGGCTGGAGGAGATGAAGATCTCCGCCGGTGCCCGGGACGTGCTGGTGGTCTCGACCGAGGACAAGAAGGACTGGGTCAACGTCCAAGGCGTTGCCAAGAAGATGGACGCCAAAGAGGTCCTGTTCAACTACCAGGACAAGGACCGCATCATGAAGCGGTCGCGGGTGGTCGCGCTGCTGTTCGCGGTGCTGGGCAAGAACGGCCGCCCGTCCGGAGGGTCGGTCCAACTGACCGACGGGTCGGTTTTGAATTTCGAGAAGATCTCCCTAAGCGGTGGCAAGCTGAAGCTTACCGGGCCGGGGCTCGGGGACATGAGCGTGGCTACCTCTGCCGTCGCGGCAGTGAGGTTCCAGTCCGATCGGCTGACGCGGCTGACCAAACTCAAGCCGGTGTCGGTGAAGGAGCACGGCTTCCTCGATACGAAATTCCCGCACCGGATGCACAAGTCAGCCGGGGGCAAGCCCCTGACGCTGGACGGCAGGGGGTACCAACAGGGCTTGGGGCTTCACAGCTTCGCGGAACTCAAGTACAAGCTCGACAAGGCTTATGACCAACTGGTTGTCCGCGTGGGCATCGACGATTCGGTCCGTCCTGCCGGGAATGCCACCGTACGGTTCCTCGACGGCGAAGGCAGGGAGCTCCTGGCCCGGAAGGTCACCGGGAAGGACAAAAGCGAAATTCTGCGTATCGGGCTTGAGGGCGTGAAAGAACTGGTGATCCGCGTGGAGTTCGGCGAGGACAAGCTGGACGTGGGCGATCATGTCGACCTGGTCAACCCGAACCTGATCAAATAGCCGCTCCGGTGCCGGCAGGTGAGGCAAACGATTCACGTATTTCGCGAGGCGGGCCCAGCCGGGCTCGCCTCCTGCCTGTGAACAGAATCCACGTCGGTGTCCGCCTTGACGCTCCAACTGCCGGCTGCTATAGTAACTCTGTCCTAACTCCCTCCGATTCTGTGATTTTGTAAGGAATCTTTATGCCTAAAGGCGATGCCATTGAAGTAGAAGCGACCGTCAAGGCCGCTTTGCCGAACGCCATGTTCCGGCTCGAGGTCGAACTGGGCGACAACACGCACGAGATCATCGGGCACATTTCGGGCAAGATGCGGCGGCATTACATCCGTATCACCCCCGGCGACCGCGTGCTCGTGCAACTGAGCCCCTACGACCTGACCAAGGGCAGGATCGTCTACCGCCAGCGGTAGGCCCTCTGCCGAATGCCGGACGCGGGTCGACCGACCCAGCCCCCGTTGCACGACACGACGGGGGTTGTCTAGTGCGCACTGCTCTCCGCCGCGGTTCTTCTTCCAAGCAACAGTATGATCTGGCTGATTCTGGTATCCCTGCTATGGGCGTTTTCGTTCTCACTCATCGGGCATGTGCTCAATGGGGTGGACGCGAACTTCGTCGCGTTGGTGCGGCTGGCGATTTCGCTGCTGGTCTTTCTCCCGCTGATGCGAACCCGGCGTCTCGGGCGAAGGCAGCTGCTGGCTCTCCTGGGCGTGGGAGCGCTGCAGTTCGGCGTGATGTACGTGGCCTATATCAACGCGTACGGGTATCTCAAACCGGCTGAGATCGCGCTGTTTACCGTGTTCACGCCGCTGTACTGCACCCTGATCAACGACCTGCTCCGCAAGCGGCTGCACGTGGTGTTCCTGCTGACCACACTTCTGGCGGTTGCCGGGGCCGCGGTGCTGAAATGGGTTGAGCTCGACAGTTCCGGCCTGTGGATGGGGTTCGGACTGATGCAACTGTCCAACATCTGCTTCGCGTTCGGTCAGATCGGCTACAAGAAGATCATGGGCGACGACCCGAAGCTGAAGAACACGCAGGTATTCGGGCTTCTGTACATGGGCGGCGCTGCCGTGGCCGGGCTCTGGGCCGGAGCGACCGTTGACTGGATGCAGGTGTCGCTGACGAGTCAGCAGTGGTTGACGTTGATCTACCTTGGTGCGATTGCCAGCGGAGTGGGTTTCTTCCTGTGGAACTACGGGGCCACGAAAGTCAATGCCGGATCGCTCGCGATCATGAACAACCTCAAGATCCCGCTGGCAGTGGGCGTAGCTGTGCTGGTCGTGCCGGAAAAGCAGTTCGACGACCCCCTGAATTTCGTCGTGGGCGGCTCGATGATCCTTGCTGCCCTGGCCCTGAATGAGTGGGCTGCCCGGAAGCTCCGGCGGCGACAGGCGTCACCGAAGGCCTCACTCGCAAACGAATCAGACTGACCGGTTCTCGTACTCGCCGTTGAGGATGATGTCGCGGATCTCGGCTTCGTATTCGACCGGCCGGGCGGTCTCGATATAGTAGCGATCCAGCATGAACGCGGCGTGCGTATCCCCCGCATTGAGCAGCTTGAGCCCGAACCGGCTTGCGGTGCGGGCGGCGCGCTTGCTCTGCTCGCCCTCCTGGTTGTTGGTCATGTATTCGATCGCATCCGGGCGGGGGGCCGCCTCCAGCAACTCCCCCGCGAAATCTCCGGACCGGTACGGATGCGCCAGCACCGTCAGCAGCTCATCCTCCCGGGCCGTCTCGATCAGTTCCGAATAGTCGGTAATCTGCGTGTATTTCGGGTCGTGCGTGCCCAGTACCAGCACGTGAAGCATCCAATCGGACTCCACCGTCACCTCGATGCCCGGGAAAATCCGCAACTGCGGAAATTCCTCCCGCAGCAGGTCCATCTCCCATTCGGTCCAGACCGCGTCGTGCTCGGTAATGAACAGGCCCTCATACCCGCTCCGGATCGCCGCGGCAGCCAACTGCGTGGGCGTGACGCGCGAACAGGCGCTGTAGCGGTACGTATGTGCGTGCAACTCAATCTTCATGAACTCTCCGCAGCCGTGTGGTGTCCTCGTCTCCCCATCATACACGCCGGCGCGACAGGTTGCACCGCAAAGCCTCTCGGGCCCGCAATACTGCCCCGGCCGACCGCGTTAAGCCAAGCAGGAGCCGGGGTATTCAATCAACAATACGAGGACGACCATGTACAGACATCTCCTTCAGATCACATTGTTGGTGTTCGCTCTGGTTCTCAATGGCCAGACCCGTCGGTGGGCGGGCTCCATGGGAGAGAGCAATCATCCTGCGGCCAGGCTCGCAAGCCCGGGCCTGCGGAGCGTCTGGGGCGTCGGTAAGATTACCGACACCGGCATGTACGTTTACGAGGACGGCAGATACATCCTGAAGGAACGTGCCCGGAGCGAGACGAAAGGCGAGTGGCCCGGTCTGGAGATCGAACTGGACCGGAAACTCCTGGGCAAGCTGAAGGGCCCTGGTGTGCTGGTTCTCCCACAGCAGAAGGGAGCTTTGAAGAACATGGAGTCCCTGCAGGACCGACGCGTGCTCTTCATCGGCACCCTGGCAAGGACCGGCAAGGATTCGCTCGAAGTGGCAACCGGACAGGTCTACCCATTTGGTTCGGACGGAAAGACGCTGGAGACGCTCCGGTGGTTCAGGGGCAGGCCGCTCACCATCGAAACCCTCCAGGCGGTCCTTCCGGTCGCGGAAATGCTCCGCCCGGTCCTGATGCTGCAGACTGACGATCCGCAGCTCCGGCTGACTCTCCTCCTCTCGTCCTCGGAGCGGTCATCGCTCTGCAAGGCGGCGCTGCTGAAGGCCCGTGAGGAATGCGTTCATCTGGCCGCCCGCGTGGTCCGTCTTACCAGCCGGGATTCCTCCCTGAGACCCTATCTGGCATGTGCCTTGAAGAGGTGCAAACAGCCCGAAACGGTTTATCAGCTCGCCCTGTGCCTGATCGGCGAAGGCAGTCTGGAATCGCTGTCGCTCGGAATCGACGCGCTGAGGAAGCTGCTGAAGGCAGAGCCTGCCGACCGCGAAGTCGGCGAGGTGGTGCGTCTTCTGGAGCGGCGAACCGGGCAGAAGTTCGGCAGGGATACCGACCAATGGAAGCAGTGGGTGGCTGCACTGGAGTCCAAACGCTCGCTGAAGAACGACCCGGCTTGGGGCAAGGGGCGCAAAGGTAAGCTGTTGGCCCTCGCAGAGAGCTTCAAGGACGAAAGTGCCTGCCGAGGATTGGAGTTTCACCAGATCCCTGATTGGCTCGATGACTCTAAAACGGTTGCGGCCGCCCTTGAGCTGACGGATCGACGCGACAAACGTCTGCGGTGCCTGATCTGGCAGGTGTTCAAAATGAATCCTATGGCTTTGAAAGGCAGCGAGACGAAGGTGGCGGATTTTCTCCGCACCGAGCCGGATCGTATGCAGGTGCGCCGCTCCAGCTACCTGTTTACGCAGATAGGCACCGAACGGGCCGCCGATCAACTGGTTGAGCTGGTGAACGAATTCCGTCTCAGTCCGCAGGTGACGATGTCCATCGCGTGTTCGCTGGCCCGCATGCCTCACCGCACCGCCGTTCGCGCAGCAACAGATCTGGTGGACAACCCCGACCTGAGCGAAATGATCCTCCGGTACCTGAAGGACAATCCGCAGAGTGCCCCCGTGGAGAAGATCCGCGCCTTCCGCGATTCGCTTGGCGAGCCACGGTTCGCCGGTCGGCGGGAACGCCTCGAAAATCAGACGCTCCGTCTGCTGTGGTGCTATGGAAACCCCGCAGACCTGAAACAGATGGCGAAGATGCCGGATATCCAGCTGATTTCCCTGGGCACAGGCCTACCGAGAAAAGTCCACAAGTGGGTGGTCGACACGGCTGTCAATGGGGAGGACAAGGCAGAGCAGCGTCTGGCCCGGCATTACCTGCGGTGGGCGACGGGCGTCGATTGGCGGAAAATGACGGAGAAGGCGCGCGACCAATGGCTGAAGACGTATCGCAATCACGGCCCGGACGTCTTTCCGCTGTGGATCCACGGTCTGGACAGCGATGATCCCGGGGTAATGGCCTCCTCCTCCTGGCATCTCCGGGTTCGACAGCGGATACTGTCGCGACAGCAGCGGGAGCAGATCGGAAGGCTCATCCGCCGGGTCTGGGGAAAGCAAGGCGAACAGATGCCCGAGCCGATGGTCCGCTTGGTGCATATCGGCGCTTACCCGAGCGATCCAGAGCTTCTGCTGGACATGATGGACAGCAACAGCACGCGGCTGGCCGCTGCCGGGGGCGCCGTCCTGAACCACCCGAACCAGACCATAATGCGGAAGGCGGTGGATAAATGGATCGACAGTGACCAACCATGGCAACGCCATAACGCTATCCTGGCAGCATTGCGCCGCTGGCGGCTGGAGAAGCCGGCCTACGTCCGCCGGGCGGTGGAGTTCATCGCTGACCCGCCTACCTCCCTCCCGGGCGGTGGCAGCCAAGTGTATCTGATGCTGTCGAAGCTTGCCGGTCTGCCCGCTGATCCGGCCGCGTACTGGAAGGCTCCGGGCGAACATGCCGAAAGATTCAGGCAGTGGTGGGCAAAGCAGCCCCGTGCGACGACCGCCCCGGCTCCCTAATCGTTGCCGTTGTGGTTGCGTCGAACGTTGCGGAAGCATTCGCCGATGCCCACGCCGATCCCGACCAGCCCGAGGATGCGGATGGCCTCCTTCACGTAGAACTGCGCTTCGGACGCGCCCGGCTGCCATG
>JBKHHU010000108.1:0-11808 GCA_046539045.1 Phycisphaerae bacterium | reverse complement strand
TGGTGACTCAAAACGAAAACCCACAGCCGCCCAAGGCGAACCCCGTCGGCAGATCAAATCACCTTGCATGAATACCCGCGTGGGCTATGATACAGGTTGACGAGGGACTTGTCGGCGCCGCAGGCCGAAGCGAAGCGTTCCCGCCCGGCTACAGGTCAGGGGCAATTCCCGATTCTCGGAACGCGTTTTTCGGAGTTCAAGCTCAAGTGAACAGCATACTCTGGGCCGTGGTTGTCGTGGCCACGGCCTTTGCCGGATTCTTCTCGCTTGCGAGTTACTCCCTGCGGGTACTCCGCCGCGTGCAACTGGATGAGGCGTTCGACAGCAGCGGGGGCAAACGCCGCCTGAACGTGCTGGAAAAGCATCTGACTGCCCTGAAGCTGACCACCTCGTTCTGCCGTGCGCTGTGCTACCTGGTCGTCGTGCTGGCGATGGTGCAGGCGATCGGGAGCGAGCCGCTGGACCTGCTCTGGGCGGGACTGATCTCGCTGGCAGTACTTTCGGTATTCGCCGTGGCCATCCCAAGCGCATGGGCGTCCTATGCCGGTGAGCGCGCGGTGGCTCTGACGCTTCCGGTCATCCTCGTCTTCCGCTACCTGCTGTATCCCGTCATCGCGGTACTGCAGGCGTTCGATCTGCCCATCCGCCGCCTGTCCGGCCGGCCCGATGTCGAACCGATCAATGGGGAAAATGCCCGCGCCGAGATCCTGCAGGTCGCCAGCGAATCGCAGGCCGAAGGATCCATGGGCCCGGATGAAGTGGAGATGATCGAATCGGTCATCGAGTTCGGCGAAACCCAGGCCGCGGAAATCATGACCCCCCGGACCGACATCTTCGCCCTGCCCGTAGAGACGCCGACCCCCGAAGCCGTCGTCAAGCTCGACGAAGCCGGGCACACCCGCGTGCCGGTCTACGATGGGGACTTGGACAACATTATCGGGATCCTCTACGCCAAGGACCTGCTGCAGTATGTCCATCATTCGGGGGTCAAGGACCGCCCCATCCGCGAAATCCTCCGCAAGCCATTCTTTATTCCCGAGTCCAAGCAGCTGGACGATCTGCTGAGGGAGTTCAAGCAGCGGAAGTTTCACATGGCCGTCGTTCTGGACGAGTACGGCGGTACGGCTGGGCTGGTGACTATCGAGGACGTGGTCGAGGAGATCGTCGGTGAGATTGCCGACGAATACGACCCCACCGAGGAGGTGCAGTTCAAGAAGATCGACGATCACACCGCCGACGTGGAAGGCAGGATGTACATCGACGACCTCAACGACCTGCTGGAAATGGACATCCCCGAAGATGAAGACTACGACACCATCGCGGGCATGGTCTTCAGCGAACTGGGCTACATCCCCACCGAAGGCGAGAAGCTGGAGGTCCACGGCGGGCGGTTCACCGTGCTGGACGCCGAGGAGCGGAAGATCAACCTGCTGCGGGTGGAAGTCCTGCAGGATCAGCCGGCAGAAGAGGAGAAATAGCCCTACCTGCCATGCGCTATCGCGATCGAGCCATCTGCGTCCGCACAACCGATTACAGCGAAACCTCGCAGGTGGTGCATTTCTTCACCCGCACCGAGGGGCTTGTCAGCCTGATCGCCAAGGGGTCCAAGCGCAAGAAAAGCAAGTCCGGCGGCGCCATCGACCTGCTCAGCCAGGGCGACCTGGTCTGGTCCGGCAAGAACAGCGAGGCGCTGGGCATTGTCATCGAGTTCACCGAGACGGTCAGTCGCACGCCGCTGCGGCGGGCCCGAGGCCCGCTGTACACCGCCCTGCTCATGATCGAGCTGATCGATCGGTTCATGAAGGAGGGCGACCCGCACCCGGAGGTGTTCGATCTGCTGGACAAGGCCGTCACGCGGCTCTGCCAGCCGGACGCGCCCGCCCCGGCGGTGCTGGCGTACTTCCAGTGGCGGCTGCTGCGCTCGGCAGGGCTGATGGGCGACATGGTCCACTGCACCGATTGCGACAAGCAGGTGCTCGGGGCGGGGGTGGATCGGGACAGGCCGGTGTACTTTTCCTCCCGGCTCGGCGGGTTGCTGTGCGAGGACTGCGAGCACGCATCGATGGAGAAGTACCCCCTCGACGCCGAGACGCTGGAAGGGATGGAAATCCTGCACACCGTCGGCGCGGGCAAACGACGCCCCCTGCCCGACCCGCAGGCCCACGCCGTCAACCGCCTGCTGGCGTATCACATCGTCGAACAGACCAGCAAACCGCTGCGTCTGGAAAAATACGCCATCGGCAAAAAGGGCGAGGCAAAGAAACCCGGCCCCCCCAGCCGCTGATCGTGTTACAGTGCATGGGAGGTGCTCAGGCAATGGACGCGGCGACAGTTGGCAGAGCCCCGCCCAACTACCGGTAGCCCGGCACCCAGCCAACCGATTAACCAGTTAACCAGTTAACTAATTAACCAGTTCACCAACCGACCAGCCAGCCAACCACCATGAGAGCTTCCTTACTCATCCCGGCCGTCGCGGCAGCAGTTCTTGTCGTTGGCGTGTCCCTCGCCCCGGCCGCCCCGGAAGAAGTCACCGCCAAATTCCTCGAGACCGAAATCGCCCTGACCCGCAACGGGAAGTTCGTCGTCTCGCGGGCAGCGTTCGAGGTCACCGGCCCGGCCCATCGTTGGTACAGCGTGCAGTTCAAGTTCCTCAAGAGCAAGGGCGTTCCGCTGCTCAGTGCCAAGGGCAAACCGTTCCAGCGAACATGGAACAACCTGTTCACCCCGGACAACATGCCCACCGCCCGCTGGACCGATTGCCGTCTGGCGGTGCGGTTGAGCGACCTGGAACTGGAGGTCGCCAACCTCAACAAGGGCAAACAGAACGTCATCTGGGTGACCCCTGCCCTGTACGACTACGAGAACGGCGAGTATGTCGGTAACGGGTGGAATGCCCGCAGCCCGCTGGTGCTGGACGTGGACAAGGAAGGTCGGATCATCAAGGCCAGCACCTTCAACGTTCGCTCGCCCAAACCGGAAAACAACCACCCGTCCGAGCGAATCCGCGCCCACCAGGCCGAGCTGCAACTCAAGCACCTCAAGCCCAAACCCGGAACCAGCGTGCACGTGGCCTACGGACTGAAGAAGACCCCATACATCATCCTCATCAACGACAAACAGCAGGCGCTGCTGCAGTCGTCCAGCCGCATTGCGTTCTTCCAGACGCCACAGAACGAACAGCAGGCCCGCGAACTGGCCCTCCTGCCGTTCAGCGGGGCGATGATCATCAAGACGCCCCAGCAGTACAACGCCATTCTCGCTGCCGTCAAAGACCTCGGCTGGAAGGTCGACCGCGATATTCTCGAAACCCAGCCGGAATCGTATGGCGTCACGGTCACGAAGATTCCCGAACTGGGCTACCGCGTGGACATGCTGATGGCCGACCGGCTGGACAAAATGGTCCGCGACGTCTACATCCGCCGGGTGCACATCGGTCTGGACGGCAGGATGAGCATGGACGTCAAGCAGTGCATCCGCGCACCGGAACTGGGAATCAGCGCGAAGGAGGATTTCGTCCAGCCGCTCCCGGCGGGGCCGTGGAAGTACTCCGACGCGATAACCAAGGTGCTGGACGAGAAGGAAATCCAGAGCGTGCCGGAATTTGTGACCAAGACGGGGAAAACCATTGCGGTGCCCTGCCGCGCCGGAGATGTCAAACGCAGCTACAGCGACCCGGAGTAGCGCCGCCGACGGCAGGGCCAACCGGGCACCGCTGACCGGGTGCATCAACCGGCGGCCGGGGAAACAGGATTTTCCGTAACCGCCAAGATTCATCGCAGCTTGCAGGCGCGGTGGGCATGGCTATAATGGCGGGCGACGCTGCGGTTCGCCAACACAGTCTCCCATGGACGGAACAGTCTCATGAAACGAACGGCCCTGTTGATTCTGATGCTGACAGCTACCCTCCCCGCCTTGGCGGGGGAGCCCCCTGCCCGCGTCTGGAAGAACGGCAAGTGGGTCCCCGCCGCCAAACCCAAACTGGGCACTGCCGAAGGCGAGATCGCCCTCATCCGCGCCCACCTGGCCAGGGACAACCCCAAAAAGGCGCTGAAGATCGCCAACGCGTTCGGCAAGCGCTATCCGCAGTCTCCGCTGCGCGAGGAAGCGATGATGCTGGCTGGGCAGGCCCAGATGAACCGCGGACACTACTGGGACGCCTACGAGCGGTTCGAGGACCAGTTGGCGGCCTATCCGGGCGGGGAGTACTTCGACCGCATCCTGCAGCGGGAATACGAGATCGCCGACGCCTTCCTGAAAGGGCGCAAACGCCGTTTCTGGGGCATCTTCCGCATCAGTGCCAAGGATGAAGCTCTGGACATGCTCACCCGCATCGCCGAGCACGACCCGAATTCCGACATCGCCCAGCGGGCCATCATGCGGGTGGCGGACTACCACTACGCCCGCGAGCAGTGGAAGGACGCGATCGTCACCTACGACGATTACATCAACCTGTTCGGCAAGAAAAACCCCAAGCAGGCCCGCTACGCCAGCCTCCAGGCCGCTTGGGCGTCCTACAAGGATTTCCGCGGCGTCCGCTACGATGAGACTCCGCTCCTGGAGGCCGAGCAGCGGTTCAGGACGTTTCTCAAGCTCTATCCGGACACCGCCCGACTGGAAGGCATTCCCGGCGTGCTTGACGAGATCCGGACCATCAAGGCTCACAAGGAATACCGCAAGGCCGAGTTCTACATCCGCACCCACCGCAAGAACGCCGCGGCGTACTACCTGCGGCGGACGATCAAGAAGTACGACGACACCAAATACGCCGGCAAGGCACGCAAGAAGCTCGCGAAGATGGGGCTTCCGCTCCAGCCGCCGACAGAGAAAACCACCGCCACCGGGCCGGCCCCGCTGGAATCGCTGGCGCCGGAAACCAATCAAGACAAGGACGACCAATGAAACCGCTTCCGGTTATAGTCCTGGTAGCATCGATGGGCCTGCTGGTCTGCGGATTGACCGGCTGCCATGCCGACCCGAGCGAAGGCTACAGCTTCGCCAGCCAGTACCCCGAGGATGTCCGGACCATCAGCGTGCCGGTCTGGACGCGAGGACGCGATGTCTATCGTCGCGGGCTGGAGATGCGCCTGACCGAGGCGATTGTCAAACGCATCGAACTGGACACGCCGTACAAGGTCGTCCCCGCCAGCCGGGCCGATACCCAGCTGACCGGTCGCATCGAATCCATCCGCCAGGACGAACTGAGCTTCAACCCCGATACCGGCCTCCCGCGCGAGCTGCAGATTACGATGAGCGTCTCTTTCCTGTGGAAGGACCTCCGGCCGAATACCAAAAGCGTGCGGGTGCAACGCAAGAGCTATCCCGTTGTGGCTACCTACGTCCCCGCCGGGCCGCTGAACGAGAATTTCTTCCAGGGAAGTGAAGATCTGGTCAACGAACTGGCCCGCCGGATCGTTGAGGAACTGCAGCGACAACACTAGGTTGGCCGCCCGAAACCGACCCGCGGCGGATTTCCGCCGTCTCGGGAACAATCCGGCGAAGTACTGCGTTGTACTGATGGTATAATGAAGCGGGACCGGAAACCGCCGAAGGGGAGTTTCTTTGCATGCACTCGCCCCGGTTTTCCGATAGTCTCTGTTGTGACATCGACCCTCACTGAACAAGGCGAGGAATAGTGTCGCCCAGGCTGATTGCATGGGTGTGCACTGCTTCTCCTTGCCGCTCTGAGAATGCTTGAATGGATCAGTACCCTGATAAACCAGACAAAGGACCGAACAAAGGCCCGAACAACCAGCCGCAGATGCCCGGGCGCTTCAGCCGCTCGCTGCTGAGTTGGGTTGTCATTTTGGGTCTGGCGGTCCTGCTGTTCGTGTTCCTTTCCTCCCGCCTGGACGACCGCGTGGAAATCTCTGCCGACGAGTTCTGGCAGCATGCCAGGAACGGCAACCTGGTCGACAAGCTGGTGATCTCCGAATCGCAGATCGAGGGCACCCTCGCCAAGAGCCTGGAGACCGAGGAACCGCAGAAATTCTACGTCACCTACAACTTGAACGCGGACCAGAACTTCACCTCCCGCCTGGAAGAGGCACTGGCCCAGGGAAGCAAGAAATCCGGCGGGGCGCCGGTGAAGTATACCTTTGACGAACCCAACTGGTGGGAAGGCGTCCTACCGCACCTGCTTCTGATGGTCGGTGCGTTCCTGATTCTCTGGTTCTTCCTGTTCCGACGCATCGGCGCTGCCGGTGGGGGCGGGGGCTTCCTGGGCAACTTCGGCAGAAGTCGCCACCGCGTGCTCAACAAGGAGCAGTCGCGGGTGACGTTCAACGACGTTGCCGGTATCGACGAAGCCAAGGACGAAGTCGAGGAGATCATTACCTTCCTGAAGAATCCGCGCAAGTTCCAGCGCCTCGGCGGACGCGTTCCGCGCGGCGTGCTGCTGGTGGGCGAGCCCGGCTGCGGTAAAACGCTGCTGGCCAAGGCCATCGCCGGAGAGGCCGAAGTGCCCTTCTTCAGCATCAGCGGCTCGGACTTCGTGGAGATGTTCGTCGGTGTCGGTGCCAGCCGCGTCCGCGACCTGTTCAAGCAGGCCAAGGAAAACTCCCCGTGCATCATCTTCCTGGATGAAATCGACGCGGTCGGACGCAAGCGCGGAAGCGGGTTCAACGGTGGCGGGCACGATGAACGCGAGCAGACGCTCAACGCGATCCTCGTGGAAATGGACGGGTTCGACAGTTCCGACCAGGTGATCGTCTGTGCAGCTACCAACCGCGTGGACGTGCTGGACCCGGCGCTGACCCGCCCGGGCCGGTTCGACCGGCAGATCGACGTGCCGCTTCCGGACCTCAAGGGACGCGTGGAAATCCTCAAGATCTACGCAGCCAAGGTCAAATGCGGCCCGGACGTCGACCTGCACCGCATGGCCCGCGGAACGCCGATGTTCAGCGGTGCGGACCTGGCGGCACTGGTCAACGAAGCCGCCATCGCCGCGACCATGGAAAACAAAGAGTACGTCGAGATGATCGACCTGGAAGAAGCCCGCGACAAGGTTCGCTGGGGCCGGGCGAGAAAGTCTCGCGTCATCGACGAAAAGGAAAAGGAAGTCACCGCCTACCACGAAGCCGGACACGCGCTCGTGCAGGTGATGACCCCGCACTCGGATCCGCTGCACAAGGTCAGCATCATCCCCCGCGGGGCGATGGGCGGAGCGACCTTCTCCCTGCCGGAGAAAGATCGTTACCTCTACAGCCGCAACTACCTGCTGGACCAGATGCGGGTCTGCTTCGGCGGGCGACTGGCGGAGGAAATCTTCTGCGGCGACGTGACCAGCGGTGCCCAGAACGACATCATGCAGGCGACGGAAATCGCCCGCCGCATGGTGATGGACTGGGGCATGAGCGAAGAACTCGGCCTGATCAACTACAAGTCCGACGATCGCAGCTCCGGGCAGATCGACCTGAGCGGCAAGCCGTTCAGCGACCAGACTGCGGAGAAGATCGACCGTGAGGTCCGGAAGATCGTCGACAAGGCCCGCAAGGACACCCACGAGATCATCGAGAGCAACCGCGACAGACTCGAGCGGCTGGCCAGGGCCCTGCTGAAGTACGAGACCCTCAGCAGCGACGAAGTCCAGCGGATCTTCGACGGCGAGGACCTCGACAAGCCGACTGTCGGCGATATCCTCCAGCGCGAGCAGGAGCGGAGCGAATCCGGGAAGGCGATCTCCCCGCCCGTCACGCCCAACGAATACCCCGACACCGACAGCCCGCCCCTCCCGGCGAGGTAGCGACAGGCGGGAGCAACATTCCGCAGACAATGAATACAAAAGTGGTGGGTTCACGAGCGAGCCCACCGCTTTTTTGGTGCGCTTCTGCGCGGCTGCCGCTGTTGACTGACCGGGCCCTTCGCCCACCCGTTCATCTGGTTGCCAACGGCAGCAGAGATATCGCGGAAAACCTGTTCCCCCTCGTCCTGGGTGTCTCAATTCTTTATCATGTCGCCATGGCAATCGCACTCGACGACATCCTGACCAGTCACCGCACCCGCCGGCCGGTGGTGATGGGCATACTTAACGTCACCCCGGACAGCTTCTCCGACGGTGGGGAGTTTACCGAACCATCCGTCGCAATCGAGCAGGCCCGGGCGATGATGCAGCAAGGCGCCGATATCATCGACATCGGGGCCGAGTCCACCCGCCCGGGCAGCGATCGCGTGCCGGCAGAGCGGCAGATCGACCGTCTTGGCGAGATCCTCCCCGCCGTCTGCGAGATGGACGTGCGTGTCAGCATCGACACCACGTTGGCACCCGTGGCGGATTTCGCCCTGCAGACCGGGGCGGATATCGTCAACGACGTCTCCGCCGGCAGGGACGATCCGGACATTTTCGCCCTCTGTGCCGAGCGAGCCGCCCCCATCGTCCTCATGCACATGCTCGGACAGCCCAAGACCATGCAGCAGGATATCCGCTATGAGAACGTCGTCGACGACGTCCGCCGCTTCCTCGACGAGCGACTGACCGCTGCCCGGCGCGAGGGCATCGATCGCGAACGCTGCATCGTGGATCCGGGGATCGGGTTCGGCAAGCACCTCCAGCACAACCTGACGCTGCTGAGGGAAACCGGGCGGCTGCTGGAACTGGGCCAACCGGTGCTGATCGGCGCATCCCGCAAACGCTTCATCGGCACGCTTACCGGGCAGACCGACCCGGCAGAGCGGCTCGGCGGGACGCTGGCCGCACACCTGCTGGCCTGGCAACGGGGAGCGACGATCTTCCGCGTGCACGACGTCCGGCCGCTCGTTGATGCGCTGAGAGTAGCCGGGGCCATCGACAACCAGCGCCCCACCTCCTGACCCCTTTTACCAGCAGCACATCCCGGCAAACCTCATTGGGACGCCAGCTACAGCCCTCCGAACAGAAGCCACCAGATCAGGATGATCACCCCGGCAGCGGCGAGGAGGATGTACCACCATTTTTTGCCGGTCCAGGCTTCGTGGGGGCCGCCGACGAGCCAATGGCCGCACCAAGGGCATTTGTCGGCGTCTTCATAGACGGTCCCGCCGCAGTTGCGGCAGTGCCGGCTGCATGGAGTGGTTTCGTCGAGCAGGTCTTCATCGTGCTCGTCCGGGCCTTCGTGGACGGGATCTGGCGGGCCCGGAGTCACTGCCCGTTCCCGTCCTGGGTTTCGGTGGGGGCGGTGGCTGTGGTGGCAGCGAGGGCCTTTTCTGCGTAATGGGCCGCGTCTGAGAAGCGGTTGCCGGCGCGTCTGTAGCGGTTGATCGCCTCGGGATAGTTCAGCCAGTTGCGGCTGCTCTCGGCATGGTTGAACCAGAACACCGCGTCATCCCAGGTGCGTTCGGCCCGAGTGGGAGCTTGCAGTTTCTCTGCCTCGGCGCGGAACTCCAACGCCTGTCGGCGGGCGTCTGCTGCCTCCAGCCGCATCGGCCTGACGTAGACCCAGTACCCGCCACCGGCACCGGCAAGAATGATTCCAATCAGGACCAGCAGCACCGCCCGCAACTGCCAGACGGGAATGTTATGGTCGTCCTCGGCGTCGCTGGTTTCGGCGGGGCCGTTTTGGTCGGCAGCACCGGCAGACTGGCGGGATTTGGCATCACCGACCGCGGACCCCCCCCCCGGCTCGGCGGGAGATTGATCGGCAGGACCGGACGTGAGATCCTCGGTCGGCCTGTCGCGACTATCGTCAGATTCGGTCACGGAAGTGTTCCTTTCGTTCCCGTTGCGGTGGAGAAAACGCGGGCCGGTCTACGTACACAGCGAGACCACGAGCTCCTGCAGCGCCGTGGACGGGTCGGACCCGGACTTCATGCCGATATCGGCGTCGATGAGTTTGCGGAAGTCGGATTGGATCTTCGGAAGGGGGCGGCGTTTCAGCATGGCCAGGAACTTCTGCTTCTGCTGGTACGGCATCCGGAGGGATCGCCCCGGGTCCTTGCCGGCGTCCATGGCCTGTCTGGCGGCCAGCGCCCGCCGCAGGTGCCATGCCAGCATCCCCAGCGTCTTGAATTCATCACCTCGGGAGTTCAGCATCCCGCCCAAGGCCGTCAGCGCAGCAGCGACATTTCCATCTGTAATGGCGTTGGTCAGATCGAACGCGGCAGGCCCGGTGGAGCTGGTAACCAATTGCCCGACGTCGTTGACGGTGATCGTTTTCCGGTCACCGATGTAGGTGATCAGCTTCTCGATCTCGGAATTGATCGCAGCCAGGTCCGTCCCCACCCACTCAGCCAGCAGTTCGGCGGCGTCATTGTTGATCTTCCTGCCTCGATTGGAAACCGCATCCTTGATCCAGGTAGGCAGACTGTGGGAATCGGGCTCGTTGCAGGCGATGGCCTCGCCAACTTTCGCGACGGACTTGGCCAGACGCGTGTTGGACCGCCAGGTCGAAACGATCAACACCAACGTACCGTTGGCGCTGGGGTTCTCGAGGTACTTTTCCAGCGGCGCACGGTTCCCGGAGACGAACCCGTCGGCATCGTGAACGATGACGACCCGGTGCGGCGCAAGGAACGGCAGCGTCCGCAGTTCGTCAAGAACCTCGGCAAGCTCCGCTGTCGCATCATACGTACTGACGCAGATCTGCGGATCGGCGTCGCCGACTATGCGGTCGACGATCCGCTTGCGGTGGGTGTCCCGCAGGTATCCGTCGTTTCCGTACAGTACGTATACAGGCTTGGTCCCGTCGGCGGCCATGTCATCTCACGGTCTGGAAGTCATGCTCTCAGAGAGATTGTCCATGCCGACCCGGCAAAAGTAAAGCCTCAAGCGGGGGAGTTCCGGGAGAAAGGTTCCCGTTCACTCAGGAAGCTTGATTTCCAAAGGCCCGACCTGCATCGGGTTATACTTCTTCCCGAGCGCCTGCATTGCGCGGACGGTGGTCGGAGCCGGCTCGCTTAGAGAGTAGACAACCTGTTTTCCCTGCCGATCGGCATTGACCAGCTCGCCCATGCGGAGCAGTCCGAGATGCCGAGAGACGTTCGGCTGGGGAAGTTTGAGCTTCTTGCACAATTCAGTAACGGTAGCGGGGCCTTTGTGCAGCGTCAGGATCAGGCGAAGACGGGTGGGGTCACCCATCAGGCGAAAGATCCTCGACAGCTGTTCAGCCTTCTGTTCCAACGTAGCCAAAGCACTATCCATTTAATGCCGACGTAAAGCCCGCTGGCGAATACAACTTGCCAGACCGCCTACGGGAGTCGGCTCCGGTAGGAAGGGGATGTACCCGATTCTTGCCCGGGCGCCCGGTAACGCCCGGTCGGGCAACTGCACAATTATACAACCGCGCACACATAAATCAAAGGCGCGATCGATCTACATAATACGATAGGAAAACGGGGTACAACAGCTGCTCAACCTTTACATCTGTCGCTTGCGGTACATCACCCAGAAAATGATGACGGCAATCAACAGAGCCAGTGGAATAAGCTGCCAGGGTTCAAAGATGGCGAGCGTCATACGCAATCTCCTTGGATGGGTAACGACTCGTGCCAGTACGCGATCTTGCCAGAATAGTGTCCATCTCTCGCAGGCCTTGTCAAGCTTTCATTCCGACCTGACTTCTCAGCATTCCTCGCGTTCGGTAATAGCGGCGACTGGACTCGAACCAGTGACCTAGGGCTTATGAATCCCTCGCTCTAACCATCTGAGCTACGCCGCCGTGCAGGGTCCAATATTCATGCGCGATCACACGACCCTTTGCAAGCCTATTTTATCATTTGTCCCCCGAAACCCCCGAAAAGAAAAACAGCAGGCCGGACGCTCCCGTGGAACGCCCGGCCTGCCCGTCGTCGTCTGTGCGGTCAGTTGGTCGATCGCTCAGCCGTCGATGCCTTCCTCAT
>JBKHHU010000315.1:0-2871 GCA_046539045.1 Phycisphaerae bacterium | reverse complement strand
CCGCCAACAGAACCGACGTGTCCGCAATGGCCGACGTGCAACGTGGTGGGTCGGGCCTGCCTTCCGAAGGGAGGAGACCCACCACGCGAAAGATGAATGGCATTGTTCCCCGGTTGGCGGGTCTCCTGACCCGCCAACGGAATCGACGTATCCGCAATGTCCATCGTGCAACGTGGTGGGTCAGGAGACCCACCACGCGAAACAAGGGCAACGCCGTGGGCGTCCGGGACATCACCCCCGGACTGCCGTCCGGGGCTCAGATTTTATCCCCGCAGCTGCTCGACGACGGCGTGGTAGGCGGGCTTGGGGTGGTAGTTTTCGTCGAACAGCAGCGCCCTGCCGTATTTGCCGTCGGTGAATTTCGGCACCCAGGAATACTTGTCGGTGACGCCCCAGGTGACGAAGGCGGTGCAGCAGTCTGCCTCGACGGCCACCCCGACCAGATCGCGGTAGTACTCCGCCTGCTTCTGCAGCGCCTCGTCGCCGGCCTCGGCGGGCAGCCAGACGTCCACCTCGGTAAACTGCACTTCCAGCCCGAGCCGGCCGAACCGGTCGATATTCTCGGCGATGCTGTCGATCACCGGGGCGCGGTCCAGCTGAATGTGCCCCTGCAGGCCGATACCGTGGATCGGCACGTCCTTGTCGAGCAGTTGCTTGACCATCTGATGACACCGGTCGGATTTGTCGTTGACCGCGTCCATCTCGTAATCGTTGTAGAACAGCTTGCAGTCCGGATCGGCGTGATGGGCGAACCGGAACGCCATCTCGATGTAATCGGCGCCGATGGCGCGGTACCACGGGCTCTCCTCGCGGTACATGGTGCCCTGCTCAGCCAGGCCTTCATTGACCACGTCCCACCAGAAGACATCGCCGCGGAAGTGGTTCACCACGGTCTCGATGTGCTCGCGCATGATCTCGATGGCTTCGTTGCGGCTGCGTTTCTCCAGTTCCAGCCAGTTCGGCAGCTGGGCCGGGTGGTGCCATGTCAGCGTGTGCCCGCGGAGCTTGAGTGCGTGCTTCTGGGTGAACTCGGTGAGTTTGCTGGTCACGCCCCACTTGAAGACGCCCTGTTCCGGCTGGACGGGGGCGAATTTCATCTGCCGCTCGGCGGTGGTGATATTGAATTCGCCGCTGAGCGTACTCTCGTATTCTTCCTCACCGGCGCTGAGATGGTCCGGATTGCAGGCGGCCCCGATCAGGAAGCCTCTTTCTTCCGCAAGTTTCCGCAGTGACATAGCTTCTCTCCAACAGAACACAGTTGGTCGTTGACGTTTCTCTCATGGAAAGCATACGCAAGGCCGGTGCGGATGGAAGCAAAAGCGACGTGTTATTTTCGGCCGGAGAAAGAGATAGAGCGAAAGGGCCTGCGGCGGTGGCCTGCGGTCAGGCCGATCACTGCTCCTCGGCTGGGGCGGTGGTGGTCTCCGGGACGTACGGTTCCATGGTGAAGGTTCCGGCGTCCATGGTGGAATCGTATTCGGCGTAGAATTTGCCGTCGGTCACATACCCCGTGTAGGTGTAGACGCCACCGTTCAGGAAGCCCAGGTCCTTCTGGCCCTTGAATTCCCATCGATCCGCTTTGCGGTCGGTGACGACCAGCGAGACATCCTTGGAGGTGTGGGTCAGCCCGCCCATGTATCGGGCGAAGAACGTGGCGACGTAGGCCCCCTTCTCGTCCCGGCGGATCACCGCCCGCAGCAGGCCGTCGCCGAAGTTCCCGCCGCTTTCCCACTTGCCTTCCCACTTGCCAAGAAGCAGTTCCCTGGGCTCGTCCGGTTCGTTCCGGACCATCGGGTCGGCGGAAGTCTCAAAGTTGCTCCACCCGCAACCGTTCAGCGCGACAAACACCCCGCCGCCGACAACCACCGTTGCGATCGCCACGAGGGGCAGGCGTTTCCATTTTCCGGACGACGTACTCAAAGGCAGACCTTTCCTGGTTCCCGAACCTATAACGTTTCAGACGGCAGGAAGTTCCTCGATTCCTCATCTCCGCCGGGGCTTGCCCGCGTCCGATCCGGAGACAGAGTCGCATCCTACTACAATACATATGCGATACCGCCAGACACCTTCAGGTGTTACATGAACGGAAGGTTCCCGGGCAGCGAATGGGAGAGTATAACCTCTTTGCGGAATTGTATGGCCGGAATCGGCCGAACGCACGGAATTGCACGACAGAAAAAAGGAGCGTTATGTTGACCCCAAGAAGCTGGCTGATTCTCTTTCTCAAGCTCGGCGGAGTGATGATGATGTTCGCCCTGGTCGGCGTGTTCATGCCTCGCAGCCTGATGGAGCAGGGGCACCGGATGATCGGGATGGGCGAGTTCCCCGAGAGCCCGATCATGGAGTACCTCGCCCGCGCGACCAGCGCGTTCTACACGTTCTTCGGCGTGATTCTGTGGATCTGCTCCACCGACGTCCGCCGATACAAGACCATCACCGACGCGTCGGCGGTGTTCCTGATCGCCCTGTCGGCCGTGGTGCTGGTGTACGGATTCCTGATCGATCTTCCGATGCTGTACTTTGGTGCCGACGTGGTGACCGCAGTGGGTCTCGGCGCGATCCTGCTGTTCCTGAACCGTCGGATCCCGAACGAGGCGAAGGCCGAGGCGAAGGACGAGGCGTAGAAGCGTCACGCGTCGGTCAGTTTCCGCAAATCCGCGGCGAACCGTTCCCTGCCGGCGCGGGATCGCATGGCCCCGGCAGGATGATAGGTCAGCAGCAGTTTGCGGCCGTCCTGGCCCTTTCCGACAAAGGGTCGCCCCTGCCGGTCCTTCCACGATCTGCTTTCCGCAGTGGGTGATGATCGCCTCCGGCACGCCTTCCTTCCGGCACCAGGTCAGCTGCGTCCGGACGGGGCTGTGCCCGATCAGG
>JBKHHU010000314.1:0-2874 GCA_046539045.1 Phycisphaerae bacterium | reverse complement strand
TTGGCGGGTCTCCTGACCCGCCAACGGGACGAAATCGTCCGTCATTGCGTTGTGTAAGACGTGGTGGGTCGGGAGACCCCCCACGCAGCAGGAAAACCTCTCTGTTACTCACTCCAGCTGCCGGTCGGGCGTGCGGGGCTCCCTCGTGCGGAAGATCAGGTCCGGATCTCCACCGGGGCGACGGGCGATGGGCTTGATCCACCATTTCTCTGCCTCAAGGGCCTCGGCGATATGCTCGCAGGCGACTTGCGGATCCGCATTGGACCCGCAGGTGAATACGTCGACCGCGACGTACCCTTCTTCCGGCCAGGTGTGCACGGAGATGTGCGACTCCGCCAGCAGCGCCACGACGCTCACGCCGGGCGGGTCGAACCGGTGAGAGGCCATGTTCAGCAGGGTCGCACCGCATTTCTCGGTGGCATCGCGAACGGACCGACAGACGAGATCCTCATCGGTCAGTTTCGCCGTCGGACATTCCGACAGTTCCAGTATGCAGTGCTCGCCACCGGGCGGTATCTTCATTCTTCATCTCCAGATGCTGCAGAACTCCGCCAATAGTCTATCGGTCTGCCCGCCTGCAGCCAACCCGGCGGCGCAGGTGACCGGCACAGCCGGCCCTGGGGATGTTCCTGTGCCGAAGCGGAAAAGAAAAGCCGCGGCCCTGTTGAGCAATCGGGCCACGGCTTGTGATTCATCCGATTCGTCGAGGACTACTTCGGGCGGACGTTCTCGATCCGATCGTCGATCTCAAGTTCGTCGTCGTCATCGCAACCGCTCATGAACACGGCCGAGCTGACAACCAGGCCGCAAGCGATACAGATCGTCAAGGTTTTCTTCCAAAGCGTTTTCATCGTGTCTTCCTTTCCTGAAGATGAGCAGAAACCCCGAATTCAGGGCGTAATCACCTGTCGACCAACCAGGCCAACAGGAAACCTATGGCGGCGAGCAGGAGTATGCCCCCGCCTGTGAGCAATGCAGCCAGTGCGGCACCCAACTCGGCTGCGATGGCGATAAACGCCGACGCCACCAGCAGTCCGCACGCTCCCAGCATCAGGGTCGCCGCGAACCAGAGCAGCACAAGGGATGCTCCGGCGCGCTTGAACTTATCCTTGACGCGCTCGGCGGCTATGTCGCCGATCCCGACCGCAGTGCCGGCAAGGTCGCCGATCAACATTTTCATCGCCGACCAAATAGCAGACCCCCCAGCAGAGCGCCGGCGCCGAGGGCGGCCGCCATAAGCGTTAAAGGGCGGTGCGATACCGCCTCTCTGGTTTTCTCAGCCGCTTCGTGACACTGGTCTTTTGCGGATTCGTATCCGTCGCGCACCTGATCCGCCTTGCTGTGAAGGCGTTCGGAGAGGCGCCCGCCCCATTCGTGGAACTTCTCATTTCCATCCGAACTGACGGCACGCGATAGATTCTTGATGTCCGAGCGCAGATCGTCGAGATCCTTGCGAAGGGCATCCATTTCTTTACGGGTCGCTGTAGCCATGCCTTGTCTCCTTTCGACAAAAGCATCAAATGCTGAATCGTGTGTGTAACTGAACAGCCAGCCGACAAGCTGACCTATCCGCCATCACATGGACATCCTATGATTCAGGTAATCCGTTCCCAATGGGACGCTTAACCCTCTTTGACATGGTGGATTTACCTAAGGTTTTGACGGCAGGGCCACCGGCAGGGGTCGGATCGGAGGTATTTACCCCGCCCGCGTCGTCGGGTACACTCTTGCCGTTATGGACCAACAGAAAGCGATCGACCTACTCAGCGGCCGGAAGCGAGGACCCGGAGCAACCCTGTTGCGCACCGGCTTGCTTCTGGCGACGATTCCCTACAGCATCATCATCCGATTGAGGCGATGGGCCTACCGCCGCGGGTGGAAAAAATCCTGCAGCGCCGAGGTGCCGGTTATCTCGGTCGGCAACATCACTACCGGCGGCACCGGCAAGACGCCCACCGTTGCCTGGATCGTTCGCCGGCTGCAGGCCCGGGAGTTCAAACCGGGCGTGCTCCTTCGAGGCTATAAGGAGGTGGACGGCCGGTCCGACGAGGCCGAGATGCTCCGCAGGAAGACCGGGGCGGTGGTGGCCGTCGATCCGGACCGCATCGCCGGAGCGAAGGCTGCCGTCGCCAACGGGGCCGATGTCCTGATCATGGACGACGGGTTCCAGCACCAGCGGCTCCGCCGGAAGCTGGACATCGTGCTCATCGACGCCACCGAACCGTTCGGGTTCGGGCACGTACTGCCCCGGGGCCTGCTGCGGGAACCGGCGCGAGCCCTCAAAGACGCCCATGCCATCGTCTTCACCCGCTCGGACAAGGTCAGCCCCGCCGATGTGCGGTTCCTCAGAAATAAACTCACCAAGTACGCGCCGCGCGCCAGCTACCACGCTGCCGTACACGGCCCGGACCGGCTCATCGACCCGGCTGGGACCGACCAGCCGGTACACGCCCTTGCCGGGAAAACCGCCTGCGCCTTCTGCGGGATCGGCAACCCCAACGCGTTCTTCGAGACGCTCAAGTCGCTGAAGATCCAGCCGGTGATCGAGTCTGCCCTGGACGACCACGCCCAGTACACCCCGGCGGTGATGGATGCCATCCGCAAACAGGCCGCCGAGGCCGACGCCCATGTCATCATCACCACCGAGAAAGACTACGTGAAACTGCAGGCCGCCGGACTGGACCGGGACGTCTGGCAGTTGGCGATCGATATGAAAATCCTCGGCGGGCGCGATCAACTGCTCAGCAAGATCTTCACTGCCGCCAACGGCGAGAAGGTCAAAGGCAGAAGCGTCTGGTCCGTGCAGGAAGAGTAAACCCAGGTGGCCGACGGCCGCCCAATGTATTTGAGCACCGGACGGAAGTCCGGTGGTGA
>JBKHHU010000107.1:0-11837 GCA_046539045.1 Phycisphaerae bacterium | reverse complement strand
TCGAAGCGTTGAAGGCGTTCGACGAGAAATGGGCCGAGGAAGCCTGGGCGAAGATCCCGGGCAGCGGGGCCCTGCTGATCCTGCTGACGGTCTACCTGACCGGTCTGCTGGCCAGGCTCTGGGGCCTGCGGTGGGTCTTCGCAACGGTCGAACGCATCATGAGCCGTCTGCCCGGCATCAAGACGATCTATCAGTCCGTGCGGGATATTCTCAAGCTCTTCGGCGGCGAGGCGGAGCGCATGGGCAAGGCGGTGCTGTACACCCCGCCGGGTGCCGGCGTGTCGCTGCTGGGCATCATGACCAACGAAAGCCCCTCGGGGGTGGCCGACCGCCAGCCGGACAAGGTCGCCATCTATCTGCCCTACAGCTACATGATCGGCGGCCCGACGATCTACGTCCCGCGCGAGCACGTGGAAATCATGGACATGACACCCGAAGAGGCGATGAAACTTTCCGCCACCGCCCACGTCGGCGCCCAGGCACTGCTGCAGGAAATCCAGCCGCGAAACTAACTACCCGCCCCGGTCCATTCATGCCCATCAGGTCAAACGTCATTGCCGTTGGGTTCGGCGGATTCCTCCTTTGGTTTGGCTTCCACTTCCTTTTCGCCCGCGGGCCTGGTTACTTCCAGACCGGCCTTTTCCTTGCCGATGAACTCATCCGGAACGGCTACGTATTCATCGCTTTCGTGCTTACGAAAGACCTTCTTGCCTCTGAAATCAGCCGGCAGCAGAAGGTCGCGATCCTTCACCTGATTTACCTTGATATCTTCCACTTTGACAGCTGTCCGCATTGTGACCGAAAGCCCTGCCATGTCCTCTTTCTCGCGCGTCACGAACACCATTGGGATGCCGGTTTTCTTGCTGAACCCAACCATCGACTTCTTCCGGGCCGCCGAACCCGCAGCCGACTTAATCGGTGTCAATTCAAACCAGCTCAGGTCTCCGTACTTCTTCAGGTCCTTGACCCCTTCCATGGTGCCAACGCGGGCCTGTGTCTGCAGGCCCTTGTACCCATTGAGCAGAGAATGGGGACCCATCAGCAAGCAGCCTGGGTCAAAATCTTTCGTTTCGACAGGGGTAGCGCCGGCTACAACAAGCTTGCCCTCGCTGAACGTAGCGGAATAGTTCATCCGGCCTGTGCCTACTGACCAGAATCTGTTCGGCTGTTCTTCATCTTCCATGTATCCCTTGGCGAAATCACGCTTCCCTTTGCCCCGGAGTTGAAGTCCCAGCTTAATTCCTGAGATGCTGACGTTCTCGGCGGTATGAGAAAAGTCAATCAGGACGGAACATCTACACTGTAGGCTGCGGATGCCCTTGGTCTTCTTCGCCAGTTCCAGGAACTCCTTTGGCAGTTCGGACGCAGGCTGGGTCGCTGCCGGATGGGTGGTTTGAGCCGATACCAGCGAAACGGTGACGGACAAAACCGCGGCGCTGAGCGGAATGAATGTGCGCATATGGCTTCCCCTCTGAGATGAAGTAATCTGATCTATGCTTGCACTTAGACTACCTTCTATCCCGGGCGAAAGCAACGTGCTCCCTGCCGCTTACGAACTGCTACTGCTGCTGCATCGGGAGACCGATACAGAAAGACGCCCCCACCGATTTGGCGAGGGCGTCTTTCTCACTTACTGGTGACCCGAAACCCGCGTGTCAGGCAATGCGACGGCGGCGACGGATCAGCACAGCCACACCACCCAGGCCAAGAATGGCCATCGTGGCAGGCTCGGGCACGATCTCGAAACCGTTCAGCGCCGCGCCGTGGACATCGGTCTGCCCCTCGATGCGGACGTAGAACGAGTCGCTCTCCAGCCCGGAGAACTCCACGTAATTGCCCTCGGTGGGGCTGCCGTTGACGGTCGAAGTGATCTGCACGTAGTCGCTCTTGTCACCGGCGACGGTGTGATCGACCGCGAAATCCGATGCATCCCGGCCGAAAACGCGTGCCAGCGGATTCAGCGGATTCGCGAGGTAATCGGCCTCGGTGGTCCAGACAGAGAACGTCACCTGCCCGTTTCCGGTGCCTTCGACATCATCATCACCGTCGGAGTAGAGGACCAGCCCGTAATCGCCTTCATAGGCACTGTGCAGTCCCGATCCGGAGAAGACGATCGTGGGAGTCGTCGCAGATTCGTACGGAACCTGCAGATAGCCCGACATCAGCTGGTCATGCCCGTCGTCGATGTGAGCACCGATGGTTGCCGGAGGGAAGGGACGGTAAACACCGTCATTGGTGTTCTGGGCCGCGGCCGGCTCACCGGTCCAGCTGACCGAGACATTGCCCGACACGTCCGATCCGTCGTCGTACGTGAGAACCCCGCCACCGGCACTGCCGTAGGCGGTTCCGCTCCCGCTGAAACCACCGGTCGCGGAGGTGAGGTCGTTCCACTGACCGCTGGAATACAGACCGGCCGGCGGATCGGCTACGTTCGCTTCCGAGCAGAAATTGCCGTTGATGACCTTGGCGTGAGCCTGGCTGATCAAGAGTACGGATGCGGCGATGGCCGCAACGATAAAGAGTTTGTTTCGCATAGCTAACCTCCTGAGGCTAAGGAATACATTCGATTCAGGTGACCTGCACGGCAGGTCCAATGAGGGAACGTCAGATGAGGGCTCCTCCTCCCACGAGCCCGGTTAAAGAGTCTCCTTCATGCCGCAGAACTCCGCGGCGGACCGCCCTGCTGATCCATTGGGCCGAGCATTCATGCCCTGCTCGGCGTGCCTTCCATCAGAGAACGGCCGGTCACAGAAGCATTGTTTCCTCCTCTGTGCTATTCACTATAGGGCCCTTTCGAGGCTCTATCCGAGTTTTGCATGCACAAACACACCGAAGCAGTATTCTTTTGCCGGATAGACGCGCCCTAGTCCGTTCATTGACGGAGAGTTAACGCGGCGGGAAGATTTCCCTGAGATTTTTGCTCTTGTACCCTTACGCGACCGGAATGAAGGCCAATCAAGGACGATTCTGCCGATCCGCCGCGACGAAAAGGGCTTTTCTTGACCGTCCTGCCCCGGCCCGATAGAGTAGCTGTTGAGTCGTCGTTGCTCCATCAGGAGATGCCAAGGATGGCAAAATCCAAGTCCCGAGAACCTGCCCGCAAGGCGTCCTTCCAGGGCTCCCTGTTTGCCGATGGTGCGGAGAAGACCGCTGCGCCAAAGGCCAAGACAACTGCCGACAGCGGGGAATCCGCGAAAAAGAGTTCCGGCAAGAAGAGCTCCGGCAAACCGAAAACTCAGAAGAAGCGAGCGAAGAAGTCGGCGTACGCCACGGCAGAGTCGATGGCCAAGTCCCAGCGCGAGATCTCGATCAGCGAGTTCTTCGCGAAGAACCGACACCTGCTCGGATTCGACAACCCTCGCAAGGCCCTCCTCACCACCGTCCGGGAAGCGGTCGACAACGCCCTCGACGCCTGCGAGGAAGCGGGCATCCTTCCGGAAATCCGCGTCGAAATCGAGCAGATATCCGACACCAACTACATCGTGGCCGTGCAGGACAATGGCCCGGGCATCGTGAAGAGGCAGATTCCGAACATCTTTGGGAAGCTGCTGTACGGGAGCAAATTCCACCGCCTCCGCATGAGCCGCGGGCAGCAGGGAATCGGCATCTCCGCTGCCGGCATGTACGGACTGCTGACCACGGGCCAGCCGGTGAAGATCACCTCTCGAACCCGGGGCAGGGGCAAGGCACACTACTACGAACTGCAGATCGACACCCGCAAGAACCGCCCGGTTATCATGACCGACGAGCAGGTTGATTGGGAACCCAAGCACGGTACGCGGGTGGCCATCACGCTCGAAGCACGCTATCAGAGAGGCAAACAGAGCGTGGATGAATATCTGCGGCAGACGGCCATCGCCAACCCACACGTCGCGATCACGTACGTCGCTCCGGATGATCAAATCGAGGAATATCCGCCGGCAGTCAAGGAACTGCCCGCGCTGCCCAAAGAGGTCAAACCGCACCCGCACGGGATCGAGTTGGGGATTCTGCTGAAGATGATGCAGGACACCAGGGCCCGGCGCATCCAGCAGTTCCTCACTCAGGAGTTCTCCCGCGTCTCTCCGCGCATGGCCAAGGAGATTCTCTCCAAGGCGAAGATCCCGGAACAGCGCAACCCGCGCCGCCTCGGTGTGGACCAGGTCAAGGCGATCTACAAGGCAATCCAGACCACCAAAATCCTCGCCCCGGCCACCAACTGCGTCGTGCCGATCGGCGAAGATCAACTCCAAGCCGGTCTCGAACAGGTGGTCGACGCGGGCTTCTACACTTCGGTGACCCGCAAGCCGTCGGTCTATCGCGGCAATCCGTTCATCATCGAAGCGGCAATGGCGTTCGGCAAGCCCGAACCGAAGGACGAGGAGGGCAAGAAGAAGCCCAAGCGCAAGAAGAAGTCAGATGACGACGACAACGAACCGCTCGCCCGGGTTCTCCGCTTCGCCAATCGCGTGCCGCTGCAATACCAGCAGGGAGCCTGCGCCATCACCAGGTGCGTCTCGGATATCAACTGGCGGTCGTACGGGCTGAGCCAGTCCCGCGGCGCCCTGCCGACCGGTAACTTGACCGTCGCCGTGCATATCGCCTCGGTCTGGGTACCGTTTACCAGCGAGTCCAAGGAAGCTATCGCCTCCTATCCGGAAATACTCAAAGACATTCGCCTGGCGCTGCAGGAATGCGGCAGGAAACTGGGGCGCCACATCAAGCGGACCAACCGGATCAAACAGGAACTGAAAAAGCGCAGCTACATCCAGAAATACATCCCCGCCATCGGAGAAGCCTTGCGGGACATTCTGGACCTGGACGAGAAGCAGGTGGATGCAGCGTGCGGTGAACTCAAAGACGTGCTGGAACGGAGCAGAAAACTCTAATTGGAGCGAGTGACAAAACTCGCTGGGATCGCTGCTTCCTGGACGGACTCAGAGCATCAGCGGACAGACCACCGCATGCGCGGAAGGGTCGGGAGTCGCAAGGTCATCGGCAACGGGCGGCGATGGGCACAGGACTCGTCGTTGGCGTGCCAGAATCCCACCACATCATCCCCCAGTCGCCAGCAGAACATGCCGCATCGCCCGCCAACCACGGCAGGAAAGTCCACGATCCCGCGAACCGGATCGGTCAGTTCCACCCCGAGGATGTCCAGTTCCTCGCGACACTGCGAGACCTTCTCGACGAGCTGCGCCTGGCGGGCCCGGCAGATGTTCAGGCGACTGTCATCCCCCGCCAGTTCGGCCAACTCGGCCGTCTCGACAAGCTGCCTCAACAGCACGTGAGCATCCACGATCTCGCCGACGATGCGTTTGACGACAACCAGCGCGCGGTTCGCTCGCGCCTGGGAGTAGCTTTTGCCCAGGCTACGGGAACAGCGAATATCCGGGATGATGTTGGCCAAGGTCACATTGAGCCTTCCACGTCTCGAGCGAGCAGTCTTCGCCACTATCGGCCGGGCGAGACAGAATCCATGAATAGATTCTTCGCGGATGCCGCAGCGCATGCCAGGGCCCGATCGAAAACTGCAGCCGATCCGCCGCCCAAAGCCGCCAATCAATCCACACAGATACTGCTCTTGGACCGCGTGCGTTGGAGCGCTACGCTGGGCGACTGACGCTGGAGTTGCGTCATGGAGATGTCAATGCATGACTCCCGACGAGGCACGACGGTTCGTTTCGCGTGATCCGCCTCGCCGGTCGCCTTGGCGGACGACGCCTCCGCCCGGGCGGCCATACCGTACATTCCGAATATCGGGAAACCGGTCATGGGCTTTCTCCTTCCGGCCCCGGCCTTTTACACGTTCCACTCTCCGGTGAACACTTCCGTGGCCGGTCCGGTCATAAGAACGTGATTGTCGCTTTCGCGCCATTCCAGCACCAGGTTGCCTCCGGGCAGATGCGCGGTGATCTTGCGGGCGGTATTGCCGGTAAGCACACCCGCCACGCAGACCGCCGAGGCTCCGGTACCACAGGCAAGGGTAACCCCGCTACCGCGTTCCCAGGTGACCATCGTCACTTCCTCATCCGAATGCTTCTGCACCCAGTGGGCGTTGACGCGTTCGGGGAACAGCGGGTGGTTTTCCACCTGCGGCCCCACTTCTTCCAGCGGGATCGACCTGACGTCCGGCACGAAGATGACCGCATGAGGATTGCCCATGGACACGCACGTCATCGTATAGGCGTTCTTGTTCAGACGGATCGGGACATTCACGACCGTCGGCTGGGGCACCTTAACCGGAATCCGTCCGGAGTCCAGAATCGGTTCTCCCATATCGACGGTGGCCGTGGCGACTTTGTCATCCGCGTCGACGTCCAGTTGAATGCTTTTGACGCCGGCGGCTGTTTCTACGCGGATCGGGTTGGCGTCGCTCAAACCGTGATCGTGCGCGTACTTGGCCACGCAGCGGACACCGTTCCCGCACATTTGAGCTTCGCTGCCGTCGGAATTGAACATTCGCATCCGTACATCGCCAAGGTCTGAGGGCATGACCAGAATCAGCCCGTCCCCGCCGATGCCGAAATGGCGGTCGCTGACTTTCGGGGCCAGTTCCGATGGGTTCTCGATCTGCTCTTCGAAGCAGTTGACGTAAACGTAATCGTTACCCAGACCGTGCATCTTCGTGAATCGCATATTGGCTCCTCTTCCAACTACAAGAGCAGAAGATTATAACTTCCGCGTCGACAAAGTACACGGTGTTTCGTTACCTGCCGGTGAACGCCGGGACGCGCATAGAAAAGGCCGATCGCCAAACCGTCACACCACGGTCGGGCGATCGGCCGGGGGACGCATCCGCTGACGCGACGCATCCGGAAGGAGCAAACTATAGCACCGGTCGTCCGGCAGCCCGCCGGCGAAAACCGGCTTCAGACTGTCTGCAGTTCTTTCTTCCGCATCTCGAGTTGGCTGCGCAGGCGTTCGAGAATGGCCGAGTGCATCTGACTGACGCGCGATTCGGACAGATCGAGGGTCTCGCCGATCTCTCGCATCGTCATCTCTTCAAAGTAATAAAGAATGATGATCAGTCTCTCGGCCCGGCTGAGCCCGCGGGTGATGAGATCCTTCATATCCTTGCGCTGAACGCTTCGGATCGGATCTTCGCTGCTCTTGTCCTCAAGAACGTCAATCTCGCGGACGTCCTTGTTGGAGTCCGTCTCGAACCACTTTCGGGAGAGAGAAACCTGGCTGGTGGCGAAAGCATCACGATGAAGTTTATGGAATTCCCGGGGCGAGAGCTGCATATGATCGGCCAGTTCGTCGAGGTCGGGTTTCCTGCCGAGTTGGGCTTCGAGAACCTGCGTGGCCTGGTTCAGCTTGTGGGCCCGGCTGCGTACCAGTCGCGGTACCCAGTCCATCGACCGCAGTTCGTCAAGAATCGCACCACGGACGCGCGGAGCGCAATAAGTCTCGAATTTCACGCCTCGTTCGGGGTCGAAGGAGTTGACCGCGTCCATCAGGCCGAAAATGCCGGCCGACATCAGGTCGTTGATATCGACCTCGTCCGGGAGCTTGGCGTGCAGGCGCTCGGCGGCGTATCGAACCACCCGTAGATAATTCTCCAACAGATGGTTTCGCGCTTCCTCGTCACCGTCTGCCTTGTAACGGTCCCACCACGCGGCAACCGCTTCCGGTGACGCCGTTTCGTGCGTGATCTTCATGCCTGCTCTCTCCTTCCATTTCCGGGACTCCGTGGTCCGCGGAAGTTGAGCGGAAATCGCCCTGTGCGATCCGGATATGCTCGTTGTAGGTTCGCCGTCCTTCGCTCTCGGCCTGCTGGCCGATCTGCCGGCGAACTCGTATAATCTCAACTTCGGCTAAGCTACCCATCCTCTTTAGCTTCCCCATTTTCACTTTCGAGCCGAGGAAGCCTTTTCATCGGATATCAGGGCTTGTACGGGAAGAAGATCCGAAGATCTGCCGTGAGAGCCCATCCGTGGTATCAGGTTCGGCACGCATCCTTGCGTGCGCGTAAGACCATCATGCCGTTAAGGATAGAGTGGATTCGAACAAAATGCTATTGTTCCGTCATGGGAAGCTCGCCCGATCAGGCGAACCAGTTGGCCACGCGGTGGAAAAATCCCTGTTTCTTCTGTACGAGTAGCCCGCCGGGGCTCAGTCGAGTGGCCAGAGCAGCCAAACACCGGCTTGCAGGACAACGGGGAAATGACAGAACGAACGGGGTTCGCTTCTTCACCGCTTCGCGGACTTTCGGATCGGTCAGGAGGTAACCGGCGTCCAGGAGTTTTCTCCCGAGGAACTGACGGGCCACACCGGCGATCCGGTGAAACGTTTCCCTGGCCTCGTGCCGGTCGTTCACGAAATTTACCAGCAGCCCGAGTTTCCCGTCGAAGTCCTTCTGGGTAAGCACCTTCAGCACGGCATAGCCGTCGGTCACTGCCGTCGGCTCGGGCGTAGTCACTACCAGCACCGTGTCGGCAGAAAGAGCAAACTGCAACGTGTGCGGGCCGATGCCGGCACCGCAGTCGATCACGATGATGTCGTTGTCGTCCTCAAGAGCTTCCAATTGCTGCAGCAATCTCGCCCGCTGGACCGGCTTGAGTTCCGCCAGATTGGCCAAGCCGCTGGCCCCGGGCACGAGTTGCACTCCGCCGGGAAGACCTACAATAATCTCGTCAACCGTTCTGGCTCCGGCGACGACGTGCGAGAGATTGGCTGTGGCCTGGCGGTCCACCAGGACATCGAGATTGGCCAGTCCGAGATCCGCGTCGACAACGGCCACGCGGTTGCCCGCTGCCGCCAGGAGAATCGACAAGTTCAACGCGACGTTTGACTTGCCCACGCCTCCCTTGCCTGAACACACTGCGATGGTGGTCGTTTGACGTGCTTCGCGAACCAACTCCTTGAGCCGGTCGCTCTGCTCACTGGAACTACTCACAACGGTCCTCCTTGCCCGAACCGGCGATCCTTCCGATCAGGTCCGACGCGAGGAAATGCCTGCTCCCGCCGGCCTGGAAAGGAAAACCATACTTCAGGTCCGGCGCAAATGCAAACGATCCTTGCAGATGTCTCAGGCTATCCGAGGCTGCGATTGAATCCACTATCCAGTTTTCTACATCGTCGCTCAGAACCCGACTAGCTCGGATTCAGTGCTCACACCGTCCGGTCAGGACACGTGCTTCAGTGCGTTGTTCTGCGAGTAGCCGTCCTCCGCCTGCAGGCGCTCCAGCAAATCGCATTGCTTCCTGACGGCCTGCAACTCTTGCCGACAATAATCGATTTCGATCTGTACCTGTTCCACATCGGGCCCCGGAGCGTCGGCAGCCCCCTTGCCATTCTCGAGACGTTCTTTCTGAACTTGAACTTTTTCTAGCCGCCTTCGCAGTTCACGCTCTTCCTCGCGGCGTAGCTCAAGAAGTGAAACCAGTTGCTGGGCAGTGCCTTCGGTCATCGGCGAACTCCCGGAAAAAATGTCGCGGACGCGCAAATAGCTGCCGTCACCGATCCGGCTGTCCGAACGGCAGGTGCGCCTACTGGGAGAAATCGGCCGATATCGGGGGAGAGTTGAGCAGTGATCGCGGTCGCTCGCGGTCGAATGCGAGTTCGCCCACGCAGGGAGATGTTTTGACGTCTGAAAGCCGCTCCGGCTGCATCCTTGCAGCGCTGCGGTTTTCTCGCGCGTCGCTGACGCCGATCCTGTATCTGTTTTGCTCATCCTGCCCAGCCCTCCCTGGCCGGTCCACAGAATACGCTTGATGCTTCTGTCTGGTAATTCTATTAAGCCGCGGCAAGCCGTCGGGCTCATTCCAATGCGTTGCCTCCGCACAGTTCACGCTGGATATCGCTGAGGGGCATGTCCCGCTTCATGTGGGCGATCTGATGCAGCCTGTAGAACACCGACTCGTCATACAGCCGGTGCCCGCCGTCGGTCCACTTCGTTTCTCGGATCAGCCCCATCATGGTGTAATTATGCACCGTTTGACGACTGATGCCGCAAAAGTCGGCAATTTCGCCGATCCTGTAGAGCTTTGGCGGAACGGGGTTTGGCGGCATCCATCCGCCGACTCCCAGGCTGCCTGTCCCACCGAAGTCACCAGTACCCGCCTGGCCGCCTGTTCTGGCCGGCCCCGAACTGTCCGATCCACCGGATTGAGTACCGTCCCGCCCGTTGGAACGAGCGCCCCGGCCGAGACCACCGGATTCAGTACTTGCAGCCGATTTGCCCTGGATCGTGGTTGACATGCTTCCTCAAAGTATTTTTACGTTTTGTAAATCGTAAACTTGGTTTATCTTCTCCCGATCTGGGTGTAAAGGACAAAATCTGAAGAAAATCCCGCCCGGTTAGTGGTCGCCCCTGAAGGGGCGTCTGAAAGGCTACCGACGCTTTGATTTGCTATTTGCCGCCGGCCGCCCGTTACTTTCCCAACGCTTGAGAATGTGTCAAAAGAACCTGACCACGAGGTACTTCTTGCTGCCGCCGCTCGCCCACGGTTCCAGACACCCGCGGTAGCCGCTTTTGTATGCAAATCTCGCGTCTTGAGGAACTGAGAGGAAACGGATAGAGGACGCGGATTCAGCCTTGCCCGGCCCGCCAGCCTGAAACCGGTTCCAAAGAAGATGATCAGCAGTCAGAAACGACACGATTCGGAGAACGTTGCTGTCTGCGGCCAAGGCACGAGCCAAGCGTCGCCTGCTGTCCATGGCCCCAAACCATGCATCCGCAATCGCTACACCATCATGATGTTCCCTCTTTCGGCAGCTGTCTGCATCCGCTTCGGGATGCTGCCGAGTTTCGCATACGTCGCATATCTGGTCTTAAAGACCTGTTGGGAACGACTCGCAGACTCTGCGGTCATACAAGAATGAAGTGGTATGAGCAGCCTCGGCCGGTACAATGCTCGACATGGTACACCGAATTCCGCCATCACTTGGGCTATGGCTGCTGGTTGTCGCTGTCTGTGCCTGCGCGTGTTCCGATGATGACAATGCGGACACCGCCCGCGACAGCCGCCAGAGCTCTGCGCATCAGAGGCAGGCATCATCCGAGGGGCAGAGGGAAACCGCAACCAACTCCGCTGTTGAGACGGCATCGGCTCCGGCAGGCAAGCTGCCCCAAGAAAACCACGGCGGACCGATCACAGCCGCCCTGACGCGTATTCTCAGTACGTGCAGCGAGACGTTCAGCGATCCCACGACGTGGCAGGAGGTCGTAACTGCCGGACGCGAGGCACTCCAAGCGGGGCTCGTAGCCTACGATCGGGATCCCGAGTTGTGGATACAAGCCGGCCGAGATGCCCTTGCGGATGAAGACTCCCGTCTTGCGGCAGACTGTTTTCTACGAGCGGCAGAGTTCTCCAGCGAGCCGGTAGAACCGGTCAAAGCTGCGGCCAATGCCCTGCTCTCGGCCGGTGAGTTCACCTCCGCGGAGTCTTTGTACAGGAGGCTCCTCAGGGAGACGCCTGAGGATGTGGAAGCTCGATACAATCTCTCGGTGTGTCTGCTGCGACAGCGGAAGAATGTTGCGGCCGAGAAACACTTGGCAAAGACAATCAAGACCAAGCCCGACCACCTCAAGGCCCACTACAATCTGGCCGTGCTCTACCTCGACCAGGGAAAGATGTTGGAATCGACCCGGGCGTGGCAGAAAGTCATCGAGATTGATCCGACCATGGCCAGCGCCTACGCCGCGTTGGGCGGCATCCGGATGGATCTGGAGGACTATCCGGCTGCGTTGGCTGCCTATGGCAAGGCGGTGAAACTCGCCCCCAAGGACGCCACTGGTTGGCTGAACTTGGCGACGGCTGCCCGAGCAACGGGGAAGCTGGGTACCACTATCGTAGCGTTGGAGCGGGCACGGAAGCTTCGCCCTGCCGATCCCACCATCGCGGCCCGCC
>JBKHHU010000313.1:0-2889 GCA_046539045.1 Phycisphaerae bacterium | reverse complement strand
AGACGATAGGAGCCATACATGAAACGCCTGATTACGCTGACACTGCTGACCGCCTCGCTGGTGGCGATGACCGGGTGCCTGCCCCGTAACGGCGGCGACCAGGAGCTGTCGGGCATTCCGACACCGACCTTGTCCGACTCGAACAATTCCGCGTCTCAACCGGCGGGCCCCCAGCCGGAAGAGAAGATCAGCTACCTCGCGAGAACCAGCGTGGATGCCGGCAACCAGGCCGGGAACCCCTCTGCCGTCGAAGATGCCCTGCGGTGGGCCCGCAAGTACAAAGAGACCGCCGAAAAACTGCTGTCCGCCCAGGAAAGGCTCCGCAAGCTGGAAGGTACCAATCGGACCCTCGAAGGCCGGCTGACCCAAACGGAGAAAGAGCTTGCCGACGCGAACTCCACGCTGTTCAAGCAGCAGAACGAGATGCGGAAAGTCCAGGCCGAGCTGAAGCAGTGGAAGTCCAACGTTCTCGGGTACCAGTCCGAGATGAAGAAGGCCATGGCCCAGATCGCCGAGGCCCAGGCCGACATCCTCATCATCCTCAACGGCGACGTGCCGAAAAAGGTCGCCAAAGGACAGTGACCGTGAAACGATCCGCAGCTTCTATCGCCATTACGGCAGCGTGGTTCCTTCTCCTTTCCGGTTGTTCCCAGCCGGAGCAGAAGGTCGTGCATCCGGAGGTAAACTACGAACTGTCCAGCCCGTACGAGCTGGTCCGGGTGAACTCGGTGGCATTGATCGAACTGGCCGCCGACCACCAGAGCGCCGGGCGGGTCGAGTCCATGACCGAGGCCGTCTACGAAGCCGTGCAGAGCCGACGGATCTTCCAAATCGACGTCATCCGGCGGGATGATCCGATCTGTCGGGACCTGCCCCTGGGCGGGAGCGAACCGCTGACCATGGAGCAACTCGACCAGATCCGCAGGACACTCAAGGTCGATGCGGTCCTGGTCGGGTCGGTGCACCACTTCCGGCCGCATCCGCACATGCAGACCGGTCTTACGCTTCGGTTGCTGGATCTGCGTCGCGGGAAGCTCATCTGGGGCGTCGACGACGTCTGGGACTCCAGCACCGAACACACCGAAAAGCGGATCCAGGCGTACTTCCGCGAAAAAGTTCGTAGCGGATACGGGCCGGTTGACTATAAACTGGTTATGATGAGTCCGATCAAGTTCGAGGAGTTCGTGGCGTACGAAGTTTCCACGACACTTCCTCGGCGGGGCGGCGTGGGGCGCTAGTCCAACCGCCGCTTCAGGTTGTGAAAGTTTCGCCCAAAAAGCCGGGAATTTCCGGATAAAATGCTAAAGTCCTGAGTAGAGCCTTCGACAATGGTATTGACGGGCCAGAACAGGGAGCCTTCATTATGAGAATCAATCAACCATATAACTTCGGACCCCACCGCGTAAGCGGTGAGAAAGGTTCGTCGCAGAAGGCCGCGGCTTCCGACAAATCCGGCAGTGCCAAGGGTGTTGAGGTAGTCATGGCCGAAACGGCGGAGTACATCGCCAAAGCCATGGAAACCGAAGACATCGATGCCCAGGCCGTGCAGGAAGCGCGTGAACTGCTCGAGTCCGGAACTCTGGATACTCCAGAAGCTGCCCTCAGGGCAGCCGGGTCAATCCTCAATTTCGAGGCTTAACCCTCCCGGTCCTTTATAAGATAAAGGACTGCGGCCGCAGGCGGGGCAATCCGCCTGCGGCTTTTTTCGGTGCGCCGGGCATGGCGCGTTCAAGGGTTCGCGGCGAGCGAATGGAAGCTGCGGATATCAGGGGCGGTTGTGTCGCATCCGGTACTTTGCTGGTGTCGGGCCGGTCTCTTTGCGGAAAGTCTCCCCGAGGCTTCGCGCGTCCCGGAACGCGCTGGCATGGGCGATACGCCGCAGATCACAATCCGCTTCGGAAAGCAGGCGCTTGACGTGTTCCAGACGGACGCGGCGGCTTCCCGGGCAACTTCCTCCACAGTCAACGCGCCCGGCGTGCCGGCGGATGTACTGAACCGTCAGCGTCACGACTTCGTCTCCGAAATGCAGATCGTCTGCGGCTCCTCCATTTTGTGGCAACTGTTGTCCTCAGCAGCGGTTGGCGTCAACCATTTCAGTCCATTCTCTTGACCGCAGACCCTGACGCCGATGCGGAAAACTTCCGTGCTCCGGAGTCCCGCACGGAAGATCACATTAGAAAAAACGTGGTTTTTCCCGCAAAAATCTTTATCCCCACACCCTAAAGCCCAACCCTCGACACGCTGGACCCTTATCAACTGCATCACCATGCATGACTTATGCGGGGGAGGAGGCATGTCGCGGCATAAGTGCGGGTGGTCAATGAGCTTCCGTAAGTGCTGTGCCTGCGTTGTCACCGCGGCCGCCTGTCTCAAGTGAATTTGCCTCCCGGGGCTGCGTATCTGACCTTTCACGCACACGAGCGAATCTGAGGTTCTCCGTAAAGGTAGGAATCCTCGGGTTTTTTGCCCAGCTACCTCAAGTCCGCTCGAATCGCGCCGATATAAGTTGCAGAATTGATTACACCGGCCGCCCCCTCTCTGGAGCAGGGGCGCCGAACCAAGATACCAGACGGGTTCCACGGTGGAATCCGCCACACACCGCTCCCGGCTCAGGTGAGCCCGGAGGGACTTAAGTGTTTAAGAGGAGAACGTAAATGCTTGCTATTAAGAACAACCTGATGGCAGAAAGCGCCGCCCGTCACCTGGGTCAGAGCTACGACAACCTGAGTACGTCGGTCGAACGCCTGTCTTCAGGTCTTCGCATCAACAGTGCCAAGGACGACGCAGCCGGCCTGGCCGTTCGCGAATTGATTCGTGCGGACGTAGCCGTGCTGAAGCAGGGCTCGCGTAACGCCCGGGACGGCATCTCCATGCTGCAGACGGCTGAGG
>JBKHHU010000312.1:0-2912 GCA_046539045.1 Phycisphaerae bacterium | reverse complement strand
GGCGAATCTGCGGGTGCATGGAGCAGGTATATTCCGCGGCCTGCGCGGTGTCGCTGGCCGGGGCCGACGTGCCGGCAGCGCCGTCCGGGCTGACGGCAGCGCCGTGATCGGGAGTGTCCGTTCAGCGTGATCGGGCATGCCGGAACAACCGCATCGCCTCGTCTTCGCTCACGTCGTGCCAGTGTTGATACGCAGACGCCACGGCGAAGCTGTACCCGGCCCGGACGTTCGCGCAGATCAGATGGTCGCAAAGCTCCGACACGCCGCGGACGCTGTGCAGATGGCCGGTCGGGACCGCGATACGCACCGTCGACGGTCTCAGCCCCCGCACCGCCTCGACGGCCAGCATCATCGTGAACCCCGACGCCAGCCCGTCATCCACAAGAATCGCTTCGTCGCCTGCTTCCAGCGCCGGGCCCAGCCGGCCTCGGAACCTCTTCTCTCGCCGACGGACCTTGTCCCTGGTGCGGTCGATCTGTCGATCGAGTTCGGCCTGTCCGAGCCCGACCTGTCGGACCAGCGACTCGTTGATTCGCACGCTCCCGTCGAACGCGACGGCGCCGCAACCGGCTTCGGTGTTCCAGGGAAGGGTGATCTTGCTGACCACGGCAACATCCATCGCCAGGCCCAGCCGATCGGCCAGCTCTGCAGCGACGGGTACGCCCCCAGCCGGGATCGCCAGCACCTTGGCACGATCCGAAAGTTCCCCCTCCAGCATCTCTGCCAGTTTCCTCCCTGCATCGGCCCGGTCCTCAAACACCGGGGCCATGTCGCGCCAGTCGGGCAGATCGGTCACATTGTCCGGTAGACTGAAACTCATATCACCTCCGCTACAGGGTTGCTGTAACGCTTTACCGTATTGTAGGGAATGCCTCGCCGGCACCAGGGAGCGGTTGTCAGGTTTTGCCCCGGCGCTGTGATCGTGTACAATTATCTGACCCAAACCAATTCATCGTGTTCCGGCACCATTCATTGCCGGTAGAACAAGGAGACGATCGTGAAGAAACTGCTATTCATCCTGATGCTCGTCGCCGTCGTATGTGCTTCCGCCGCGCCCAGCCAGGCGGCAGACAAATCCGACGAAGCAAACGACAAGGTCCTGATCATCCTGGCCAAGGGGTTCAACCGCACCGAGTTCTTCCGCTCCTGGCTGCCGCTCCGGGCACTGGGATATGAAGTGGACGTCGCTTCCATGGAGAAGGGGCCGGTGCTCAGCCGCCTCGACGGCCAACCGGATAAGCAGGGACGCGACGCCGTGGCGAACCTGTCTCTGAAGGATGTCAAGGTCAACGACTATGTCGGGTTGATCATTCCCGGCGGGTACTCGCCCGGATTCCTGGAAAAGGAACCCAAAGCGCTGGAGATATGCAAGCAGTTCGTCAAACAGGACAAGCCGATCGCCGGCGTGTGTCACGGCCCCCGTCTGCTGATGCGGGCAGGGCTGCTGGAAGGCAAGACCTTCACCTGCCTGTATTCGGTTGCCAATGAGCTGGCCGATGATTGGACCGGCGAAAGACGCGGAACCTACGTCGACGAGGAAGTGGTCATCGACGGCAAGTTCATCACCAGCCGCTACCCCAACGACATGACCCCGTTCATCCAGGCCGTCGCCAAAGCGTTTGAGAAAGAGGGCGGAATCAAGGTGCCCGACAAGGCCGCCAACGTCGTCGTGCTCCGCCCGGAAGATCTGAACCCCCACAGGAGCTGGGCGATCAACGATGCCCCGTCCGTCTGGGGCGTGAAGGTCTGGGCGGCGACGAACAAGGAGCAACTGGCGAAAATCGCCGAGAAGCTCAGCGAGCAGGGCGATCCGCAGGATGTGCACGGAATCGTGACGCTCCCGGACAGCAACGTGATCGAGCTGCGGGAGACAGACGCATGGAAAACGATCGTCGGGAAAATGGTCACCGGCGCGAGCATCTGCCCGGCCAAGGGAGATACCTACGACAAATGGATTCGCACGATCGCCAAGTGCGGATTCGATGCCGCCAAAGATGCCTCCACCGAGGCGTCCGCCCAGCCCACGGCCGTGATCGCCGTGAAGAAGGGCTTCGACGGGAAGGTTGTCGCCGCGATGAAGGCGTTCCTGGAGTACAAGGGAAAGCACGTGGCGATCGTCGGACACGAACGCGGCTGGGTCAAAGGGCTCAACGGCATGCCGGTCAAGGTGGACCTGACCTACGACGAGGACTTCTCCGGATTCCAGAAACTGGATCAGCCGGTGGTCGTGGCTCCGGGCGGGCACTGGCCGGTCAAGGCCGACGCTCGACAGGCCGACCAGCCGGAGTGGATCGACAAGCAGGACAAACGCGATCAGGCCCGCATCAACTGGCTGCTCGATCAGTACAAAAGCGGCGCCACGCTTGTCACGTTCGGCATGGACAGCCTCTATGTCGGCAAGAATGAGATGTTCAAGGGCAAGACCTTCGCCGGTAGCGACCAGACCGTCTGGGCCTTCGGCAAACAGGGCGGCCGGTACAGTAACGAACCGGCGAAACTCTCGGCTGAGCGTCTGATCAGTGCCACTGGACCTTCCGTCCTGTCCGAGGCCATGAAGCTTCTGGAAAAGCAACTGAAGACGACGGCTGGTGATTCAATCGAAGCGGCCGAAGTGAGCGATTGACGCAACCTGAAATAGCGAATCCCGGGGAGGCGCGGACACAACCGTGCCTCCCCGTTTTCGATTGCCGGATGTCTGTTCCATGCGGTCGTTGCTGCTCTTTTGGCACCTGCCAATGGACCGAAGCCATCGTCGAACAAGCCGTTACGGGCAATCGACAAGTCATGTCATAACAAGAACTTTTCATGCATATCAAGAAAAGCATGTGGATACATCTGATCGTACACCGCGGGCGACCGGGAGAGGCACAGGCGAAGGGGACTGCCTGCGGCACCCCGCAAACGTTCCCCCG
>JBKHHU010000311.1:0-2913 GCA_046539045.1 Phycisphaerae bacterium | reverse complement strand
TGGGTTCAGACCGGCGTGAGCCAGGTCGGTCCCTATCTGCCGTGGGCGTAGGAATGTTGAGTGGATTCTTCTTCAGTACGAGAGGACCTTGAAGGACCAACCTCTGGTGTACCAGTTGTCCCGTCCGGGGCACTGCTGGGTAGCTACGTTGGGAACGGATAACCGCTGAAAGCATCTAAGCGGGAAGCCCGCCACAAGATGAGCATTCCAGGTTCCTTCGGGAACGTGAGCCCCCAGCAAGACGAGCTGGTTGATAGGCCGGGTGTGTAAGGGCCGAAAAGCCTTAAGCTAACCGGTACTAACGGGCAATCGCTTGGCTACATTTGTCGTAGGCCTTCGGGTCTCGGCACTGGCCTTCCTTCACACGATGTGAAACCAAAAAGGCCTGCTATCCCTATGTCACCATATTCCGTCCCGTACGGGCGAAAGCTCCTGCGGGGCAGTGGCGGTGTTTTTACGCTGCAGGATACACCTGTTCCCATTCCGAACACAGAAGTGAAGCTGCAGCGGCCGATGGTACTGCGATTGCGGGAGAGTAGGTGGATGCCGTCTTTACGAGAGACCTTCAGGTACGTGCCTGAGGGTCTCTCTTTTTACGCGCCGACTTCACTTGACTTCAACTCCCCTATCCCATAGCAACAAAACGTACGAATTACCGCCTTCCCGGCGAAGACCCGGCCGCCCCAGACGTCTACCTGAAGGGGACAGAATCCGACAACCCAACGGGGTTACCATGCGAACGCAACCATCTTTGATCATACTGCCGCAGGTCATCTTCCTGCTTGCCGTCCCGGGACTCACATCCCGGGTCGCCGCAGAGGGCATAGTCGATCTCAAACCAGGCCGCGAGACCACCTGGTTCACCGCGCCCGTTCGCGAAGACGGCCGTGTGGACTACCCGTCCGCGATCAACGCCTACTGGAAGCCCGACCGATACGTCGCCCACAACAACGCCGTTGGGGGGATTGCCAAGGTCTTCGGGCCGGATTTCCTCGCCAAGACCGTCCGCAGCCGAACCCTCGAAGAGCTGGGCGTCGATTCTCTGCCCGCAAAGAGGCCCCGGGGCGATTACTTTCGCCCTTCCACAAACAAGTCGGAGGTCTTCGACCAGCAGCTCGCCAAGGCCGTTACCACGATCTGGACCCCGCAGAATCTCCCGCTTGTCTCACGATGGATGACCCATAACACGTTCCCACTTCTCGAAATGCAGAAGGCCGTCGGGCACAGGGACGAGTTCTATCGCCCCGTCTACCTGCCCGAGGGCAAACACCTTCTGCGGGACGCGCCGATCCCGGAGGTCGATCTTTACGTCCACTGCAGCCACGCTCTTGCCGCCAAGACGACCGCCTTCTTCCAATGGCGGGACAACAAGAAGGCGCTTCGGTACCTGCGAGCCGCGTTTAAGCTGGCGAGGCTGGCCGGCAACTCTCCCACCCCCCGGGAACGTCGAGCCGCGTGGAAATGTGAGCGCATTGCCAGCCGGGCCCTGTTCCCCGCCATCGAGGCCGGCATGCTGGAGGGCAAGGAGGCAAAGGAACTGCGACAATGGCTCGACGACATCCCCGCCCGGGGATCCGTGGCCGGCGCCTTCGACACCTACACCCGCTGCGTCCTTCTGGACATCGTGGCCGCCTCGGCGATGGATGACGGGAAGACCTTCGACCAAGCGATCCTCGCCGCCACCGATCCCAACGCTGACGCCCCCCTGCCGATTGCCGAAAAGAAAGAGTGGGCGGTCAAGGAGATGAACGGGGCGGCCTTCGACATCAACCGCATCCTTGCCGTCTGCAACCGATGGCTGGATGCCGAGGCCAAGGCCCTCAAGGCCGACACTCCCCACCTGGCTCGCCGGACGCAACTGGCTCTGCGGAAACAGCTTACCAAGGCTGCTGCGGTACAGAAGAAGTTCATCGAATCTCCGCAGTTTACGCTGTCGCTGAGGCAATCGCGGTTCAACCACGCCGCCCGCAGGGCCGTCGCCGACGCCGTGGCGATCTGCCTCCTCCAGGCGCTCTGGACCTGGGAGCCCGGGCTCGCCGACAGCCATGCCGAAGCCCAGGCGCATACCGAAGTCGTCCGCACCGCTTTGGCGATCGCGGCCTACAAGGGCATCATCAAGCGAATGCCCACCAAGCCCACCGACGTGGTCACCGGCTTCCTGCCCAAGTGGCCGAAGGACCCCTACACCGGGGGCGACCTGAAGGTGCGAGCCGTGGAAGGCGGCTACTGCGTTTACAGTGTTGGCCCCAACCGCAAGGACGAAAAGGGCAACCACGAGCCCGACAGGAAGGACGGGGCCGACGACATATCGATTACCGTCAAGTAGCATCATCTCGCACAGAGGGCGTTGAGGCAGAAAAGGAGAGGCGTAGTGACTGAGGCGACCAGAAGTGTCTGTGTCTTGCTGGTAATGCTGGGGCTGGGGGGCTTTCCCCCCTTGGCTGTCGACGAAACCGTCAAAGTGGAGGCAGGCGCGAAGACCACCTTCGCCCCCCGGCCGACGCACAAGGACGGCAATCCGACCGACAGGCGAGCCCCGCGGTGCGGCCGACCGTCTGAAGCTCCGGCCTCCACGGCGGACGGGAAATCTTCGCGCCGCGCCTGCAGAAGAGCTTGCAGAGACGCCCGCGGCGTGTAGAATCTCAATAGAGAATGCGGCCGTAATTCAGTGGTAGAATGCCAGCTTCCCAAGCTGGACGTCGAGGGTTCGAATCCCTTCGCCCGCTTTATTCAAGTCTTTCTATAGCAAAGTATTACGAGAAAAACCTCTTTGGTGCTCAAGAGGCCAAATTAGAAGTTCTGCGCTTTGTTCTGCGCATTTCCCCTTGCTTTTCTGCGCCTGTTCGGTAGGGTCGAATCGAGAGGTGCAGAATGGCACGAAAAAACAAAATCGGCATTGACTATTTTAGCCAC
>JBKHHU010000310.1:0-2917 GCA_046539045.1 Phycisphaerae bacterium | reverse complement strand
ACTCAGGCCATCACCATCGGGGGGCTGGATGCCGAAGGCCGCGACTGCTGCAACGCCGTCACCCGCCAGGTGCTGGCCGCTGCAGATTTCATCCGCTTGGCCGACCCCCATGTGTTCCTCCGGTGGCACAAAAGGTGCGACTCGGCCATCCGAGCCCAAGCTGTCGACATGCTCTCTAGGGGCGTGTCCATGCCTCTGCTGGTCTCTGACGAACCGACCGTGGCAGGCTTGACGCGCCACGGCGTTTGCCCGGTCGATGCTTGCGAATATGCCGTCATCGGCTGCAATGAACTGGGCATCCCGGGCAAGCTGAGCACTTCGGCCGTGGCGGTCGGGACGATCAACTACCTGGAATGCGTCACCACCGCGATGAGCGCCGACAACCCACCGTCGGACCTGGAGGAACTGCTGGCCCGCGTCCAGAAGTGCCTGGAGCACGACCTCGAGGAATCTGCCCGGTGGAAACTGCACCGCATGGAAGAGACCGCCACCCAGCGCCCCTCACCCCTGACCAGTGCATTGATGGGCGGGCATGCCGCCGCCGGCTGTGACGTGATGCAACAACAGGCCTACCGCCTGTTCGGTCAGTACGAGCGAGGCCTGTCCGACGCCGCCAACGCCCTGGCCGCCCTGGAAGATATCTGCGGCGGCGGCAAACTGGACTTCGCAGACGTGGCCCAGGCGATGCAGATGAACTTCGCCGGTCCGGGCGAATCCATCCGCGATCGACTATGCTCCGGTCCGAAATGGGGCAACGACGACGACCGGGCAGACGCCTGGGCCCTGCGGCTGATCCAATTGCGCCGCCAAGCCATGCGTGCCGTCGGCCAGCGGTTGGGCACCGGCGAACACCTCGCCTGCCACGTGGTCCGCAGCCTTCATCATGTCGATGGTCGACGGATTCCCGCCAGCCCCGACGGACGGCTCGCCGGTCAGCCTGTGTGCGACAGCATCGGCGCGGTGGCCGGGACCGCCAGCGAGGGCCCGACCGCGCTGCTCAACAGCGTGCTGAAAATCGACGCCCCCCACGCCTATCCCGGCGGCACCAATTTGAACCTCACGCTGACTCCCGCCACCGCCAGACCGGCAGCACTGGGCGCGCTGATCGAGGCCTTCTTCTCCGACGGTGGTCAGGAACTGCAGGTCAACACTCTTTCCGCCGATGAACTCCGCGAAGCACAGCGACACCCCGAGAAGCATCGCGACCTGGTCGTCCGCGTGGCCGGACTCAATGCCATCTTCGTGAAACTTGCCCGCGCCGAGCAAGACGAGATTATTGCCCGCGCCGAAGCCTCCAGCTCTTCGGCTGCCCCCCTTCGCCGGGCGTGATGGGAGACGATTCCGTTTTGGCGAGCACGGCCTCCGGTCCGCCGGGGGGCAGACAGAGCAGGGGAGCACCTTTGTCGGCAGGCCGGCGGTCTTTCCAGCGGGCAGCCGCAGGCGTTGGGTCCACGTTGGCAAGCCAAGCTAAAGGGTCAAGGGGTATGGCCGGGAGAAACCAGGAGAAACCGACGAGAACGGGACTTCGCAAGATGCTGCTGGGGGACAACCTGCCGGCCCTCAAGGCCCTGCTCCAGGCTGAAGGCCTACGGGCACGATCAGGCACTACCTGAATCCCCGCACAGGAACCGCGAACGCTGCCGTGCCGTGCTGCGGGGTTTCTCGATCTCGGTGATTGGTTTGCCTTGGCGGAAGATCGTGACGGTCCCGGTCGATTCGCTGACCGTGATTGCAATGGCGTCGGTGAGGGATGTAATGGCCGCCGCGGCGTGATGCCGAGCGCCCAGGCCTCTGGGAAGCTCAAACTCATCCTGTGTTGCGGTCTTCAGATAGGCCCCGCAGGTCTCGACGATCCCGTCGCCGCGAATGATGAAGGCTCCGTCGATGGTCGAAAGTTCCTTGATGGTTTCTTCGAGTGTAGGATCGAACAGATTGCGCTCGTTCTCTTCATAACCGCGGAACGGATTGAGGATAAGTTGCCGGGACATGCTGATGACCTTCTCAGCATCGCCCACGACGAACAGCGCGCCGACGGGTTTGCCTTCCCGGCCCTCGTTGCCCAGTTCGGCCGCTAGGTCGAGCACCCGCTCCAAGACGTCTGCGCGAACCCCTGTCGGCAATTCATCACCGCGTTCCGCCGCGGAGTACATCTCGAACTCCCGCCCGACCTGAGTGATCATGATGGTGTCGAGCGTGGCGCTCTCGGCGATGCCGGCCAGGAACACGATGACATCGCCCGGGCGAACGATATCGCGCGACAGGGCAAGGAAGATCGCGACCTTGATCTGACCGATTCGCGTCAGGGGTACATCCGGAACGCGGAGGCAGCGGTGCCCCGCCTGCTCGATATCTGCCTGCGTCTGGCGGGTGCGCGATACGTACACGGACTTCCCGGCAAGCCCTTCAGGAAGAACGCTTGCCCTGTCAGCAAGCGCATCGGCGTAGATGAATACGGCTGACGCCCCGGCCTCCTGTGCCAGGTCTTCGACGTGCTTCAGTACCGAGCGGGTGATGCGCCGGGCGTACTCTCCCGGTGACCCCTTCGACGGCTTGGCGTTGTCATCCTCAAGTTCGACCATGAGTGCAGATTCTACTGGATAACGATACCCGCAGCAACGTGCCCATGTCTCTTCACCTCCACATTCTCGAAACCATCGGGAAAAGTCACGGCACAATGCGTTGTCAGGAGGCAGGGCAAACTTTACGCCTTGAGAATGCCATGATGGCAGTTAGGGAGGTGGTATGCTTCACCGTCTTACGGTCGGCCGCCACCCGGCCAAACGAGGTACATAGCCGCCCACGGACCTGTCGATCGGTTCCGTTATGACAAAGGCCTGATCGTCGATCTGACGGATGGCGGCCACCGCCGGCCCTCGTATCCTCGCGGTCGATCGGAACGTCGACGGTCAGCCCCTCC
>JBKHHU010000106.1:0-11992 GCA_046539045.1 Phycisphaerae bacterium | reverse complement strand
GTTCACCGGCAAGAGGAACATGCTCACAACAGGATCCGGCACGCCCGATTCGACGCAAGTGGAGCACCCGAGAAAATTAACTGATCTTGATTGGTAGGAATTGACGACCTACAGTTACATGATGGTTGAGAGGGGAAAGCCTTTGACCAGAACCACATTGAGCCCCCGGCCGCCGGTCAGAAAACGACCAGGTCGGAAGAGGCCTGCACGGCCGGACGTTCGTAAGGACGTCCGGACGTGCTTTTCTGGGCCGGTTTGATGCCAAGGGGGCCGTCAGAACACGAATCGGCATCGCTGGTGGGTCACCGGTGCCGCCCCGAGGGTGGGATGTTCAGTATTCGGGCCAGAATCCCGAAGTCCGGCGCATTCTCTGGTCCGGCTCGCCGCCTATGTCATGAAGTTCCACGTCTTGCCCGTTCTGCCTGTAAGTGTGGCAAAGGCCGGCAGCAGGAGCGGACGGATCAGGAATGTGTCGATCAGCATTCCCAGTGCCAGTGCAAAACCCAACTGCTCCAGCAGCGACATCTTTCCCACAACCAGGCTCCCGAGCGTGGCGGCCATGATGATCCCGCAGGAACTGATGACAGGCCCGGTGTAAGCCACTGCCCGTCGAACCGCCTCGGCTGTCGGCAGGGACCGAGCTTCCTGCGCCAGTCTCGCGGCGAGGAAGATGTTGTAGTCCACACCCACGGCCACCATGACCACGAACACGAAGATCCGGACTTTCCAGTCCAACGCAGCGGCCCCGAAGAGCCCGGTAAAGACCCAGTGGCTGATTCCCAGTGTTGCCAGATAGCTGACCAGCGTCGACAGAACCATGAAGGCGGCGATCACAGGGTCGCGGATCAGAATGACCACCACCAGGAAGATGACGCCCAGCACCAGCGGAGCCACCCTGGCGAAGTCGCGATCGGTGATCTCCCGCGTGTCCCGCGTCTGGGCGATGATGCCGGCGGTGTGAACCGTCAACTTCGCCGGATCGCCGGTGCGTGCAGCCGCGGCGACCTCCTGCTGGATGTCTTCCAGGGCTTCCATGCTTCCGGACTCGAACGGAGCCGTATTCAGCACCAGGTCCATGCGGATGGCCCGCCCGGTGGGAGCCAGGTACTGCTTGTCAATATCCTTACGGATCTGCGTTTTTGCAGTTTGCGACAACAGGGGGATGGCGTCAACGGCGCTGAGGACGTCGGCCCGGTTGCCGATCGGGTACGTGTGACTTCGCACCTCTTTGACCTTTGGCTGGGCCATCGCCGCCGTGGAGGCGCGGGCGGAGATCTCGCGCCACTGATCCCGGGCGAGTGACTCGTCCGACTCAAGCACAATGGTGACGGGAGCTACCTCTCCGACGGGCCAGTGTCTTCTGGCCACGCGGATACCGCGAGAGGCGTTCCCGACTTTCCCCGCATTGGGCTTCAGGCCCGCAAGCGAATCGAAATCCCAGGGGACGAAGAATCCGCGTGTTGCGGGAACAGCCAAGGCAGCAAAGAGCAATACCAGCAACAGCAGCGGGCGGCGCGTCACCAGTCGACCGACGGCAGACCAGAGCACGCGCGACTTGCCGATACGGTGCGTTTTCCTCGGCCAGAACATCCGCGGCCCGACGATGGCGACCAGTGCCGGTACCAGTGTCACGGCCGCCATCAGGGCGATCAGCAGAGCGATCGCCGCCACCGGCCCGGTCGTCTGGAACAGGACGAAGGCGGCGAAACAGAGCATGAGCAGCCCGAGCGTATCGGTGACGGAACTGGCCATGATCGCGCCGATGGTCGCGTTCAATCCGTCGGCAGCGGCTTTCCTGCCCGGCTGGCCTTGCTGAAGCATCTCGCGGTAGCGGCTGATGTACAGGAGCGAGTAGTCGATTCCCGCTCCGTACAGGAGCACGAAGACGAAAATCTGCTCGGCCGTGCCGTTATGCACGCCAAAGCTCTCTGCCAGCACGAGGAACTTCATCGCCACGACAGCGGCCACTGTAATGGACAACAGCGGAACCAGTGCCGCCAGCGGCGCCCGATAGACCAGCAGGAGGATGACGATCACCGAAAGCAGGGTGACGATGGTGGTGGCTTCGTGGGATTCCTTCGCCGCCTTTGCGTAGTCGTGTCCGAACGCGGCAGAACCGGTTACCGACACCGACAGACCGTCGGGCAAGGGGGTCTTCTGCAGTACGCCTCGAATATGCTCCACCACGTGCGAGGCCCGCAGGGTGACGTAATTGCTCGGCACGCTTACGGAGATCAAAGCAGCCTGGCCGGGTTCTCCGGCCTTGCTGACCAGCGGGCTCTGGAACATGAGGAAACTGGTAGACGCGGGAGTCTGGATGGTGAGCCGGTCGAGTTCCTCTGCCGTCGCATGTTCGGTTTCGGAGGGGTCGGATATTCGTCGGGCGATTTGCTCGATGGCCTGGAGATCGGTCGGCTGGAGCGGTCCCGTCTTGCGTTCAAACACTATGATGGCGTTGCTGAGCCCGGAGTTTTCCGGGAAATGCTCTTCGAGAGCCGCGATGGCCTTGCGGTATGGCATGTCTTCCGGCAGGAAGTGCTGGATTTCGTTCGCAGGATCGCTCTGGCCCACCAGCGCGACCAGCAGGATAGCCGCGACCACCCAGGCAGTCAGCACCAACCAGCGGTACCGCACGATCCCATTCCCAAATTTCATCTGTCCTGGCGCTCCATCTACCCGTGTACCCGCCAGCCATGACGGAAAATCGGACTACCTCAGCTTGATCGGGACCCCCGATTCCTTCCACTCTTCCACCAGCGCTCTCATGTCTTTCATGACGCGCGACATCTGTGCGGTTGCCTCGACCAGATTGTTATAGAGTTTCGGGTCGTTGATCAACCTGCCGGCGGTGCCTTCTCCCTGGTCGATCTTCACCGACAGCTTACGGATTGTCATCAGCAGACGCGACATTTCTTCGGCATTCTTGATGATGCCATCGGCGATTTCGTCGATCCGACGGTTGGCTGTGTCGGCGGCGTTGCCCACCTTGGCCAGCGTTTCGCTTGCCCGCGTAGTGGCCTGTTTCGCGCCGTCGGTTACCTGCTTGGCCTCTTCGGCAAAGTGGATGATGGCGTCCATGGCCTCGTTGGCTTTCTCGGTGGCCGAGGCAAGGTTGGCCAGAGATTGCTTGATGTTCTGCTGGTTGTCCTCATCACCGACGACGGTTTCGATTCCCTCCAGAGTCCGGTCGAGTCTGGCGAGCATCTGCTGGATTTTGCTTCCGGACGGGGCAGTAGCAGTCGCGGTGCCGGTGGTGCTCGGGCCGGTGGTGCTCCCAGGGACCTCAAACAGCGTGTTGAAGTTCTTCGCAAGGCGGCTGAACTCGCCGAGGCCCTCGGACATCTCGCTTACTGCTTTGCGGAATTCCTTGGGTACCAGTTCGGACCCCTCGTAGAGTGCCGGTACCGTGGCAGATCCGTCTGTCGGAAGATTTTTCGCGGTCTCGGCGTCCTCTCCGGATGCCCGCAGTTCCAAGTGCGTACCACCCATGAAGCCGCGGCTGTAGAAATGGGCCCGGGTATTGGCCGGAAGCTTTATGTCATTGTCGATTCGGACAGTGATCAGCACCCCTTCCTGCGGGCGGCTGGTATCCCGGAACGCGACATCGTTCACCTGTCCGACCCGCATCCCAGCAAAATGAACGGCGTCGCCTTGCTTGGCCGAGTAGGTGGTGTCCGTGACGATGTGGACGTTGTACCCGGATCGGAACAGTTCGGGCAATCCCGCGAAGATGACGATCATCGCCCCGAGCATGACCAACGCACCGATGATGGTCAACCCAACAGCGAAATTCTTGTGTCGTTCCCGCATTCCATTCACTCCTGGTCGCGTTGATCCCGATTTGCAGAGTCGGTCGTCCTCATATCCGGGTGAAGTTTCTCCAGTTCTTCCGGAGGAATCTCGCCGCGGACAAATCGCGAAACCACTTCGTCATCGATTTTGCACAGTTGTTCGGGAGTCGCGTCCGCTATGAAGTTGCCTTCATGGAGCATCACAACGCGGTCCCCGACTTTCCGGGCCGCCACCATATCGTGCGTAACGACGACGGCTGTGGTATTCAGCATATCCTGCAGCTTGAGAATAAGCTCATTGATCAGATCGGACCGGATGGGATCCAGTCCGGTAGTCGGCTCATCATAAAAGATGACTTCCGGGTCCATGACAATCGCCCGCGCCAGGCCGATCCGCTTGCGTTGCCCACCGGACAGTTCCTCGGGGTACTTGCCCGCAGTGTCTTCCAGACCTACCAGTCGAAGCGTCTCAAGGCAACGCGCCTGACGCTCGTCTCGGTCGCCGATGTCATGCTCTTCCAAAGGGAAGGACACATTTTCTGCGACGGTCATCGAGTCGAACAGGGCGGCGCCCTGGAACAGGAATCCCATTTTTCTGCGGAAGGGAACCAGTTTCCGCTCCGAAAGATGCGAGATTTCCGTGTCCTCGAACCATACCTTGCCCCGGTCCGGTCGGAGCAGGGCGACCATGTGCTTCAGGAGCACGCTCTTGCCGCACCCGGAGGGGCCGATCACGACCGTCGTCTCTCCGCGACGGACGTCCAGGCTTACACCCTGAAGGACGCGCTGTCGCCCGAACGACTTCTCTACGTTCTCCAGACGAATTATGGCATGGTTGTCTGACATACTCTCCCGGCGTCAGCCTATCTTCCGTAACATGGCGATCTCGTCGCAGGCGTCGACCTTAGGGCAGTTGAGGCAGGCTCGCCATACTTTTTCCGGAAGGCTGTGGCGGTCAATCACCTCAAAACCTTGGCGCTCGAAGAACTTCTGCTCGTACGTCAACGTAAACAGCGTTTTCACGCCGAGCTGCCGCGCATCGGCGATGGCCGAGCCGACCAGCCTGCTGCCGATGCCTTTTCCGCGGCACTTGTCTGAAACCGCCAGCGATCGCACCTCGGCCAGGTCGGCCCAGAAGATATCCACAGCCACGCAGCCGAGAATCTCTCCATCATCCTCGACTACCTGGAACTCCCGCAGCGACTCGTACACATCCTGCAGACTCAGATGCAGCATGAGCCCGCGTTCGGCATAGTGGTTGACAAGGTCGCAGATCGTCTGGGCGTCTGTTACTCGTGAAGATCGAATTTCCATCTCGAACCATTCTAGTCTGCAGTAGACCGACGGCGTCGGCCGGTCTGCTCTTGGAATCCATTGCGGTAAGATTGTGGCCGATGGTGCCCGCCGATGCAATGTTCTTGCGGAAATGATGATCGAACCCGGGCGACAGGATTCCGCCCGTCGCTCCCAATCTCCGGTCCCCCGGCCCGCGTAAGACCGAGGTCCGGGCGCTTTTGATGTATGCCTTTTGCCTGTTGTGCCGTAGCGTTGTATGATGTTCGAAATTGCAGAGGACCAATGCCATGATGACAAGACACAAACATGCCTACGTGCTGAATGTCATGAGCGCCGACCATCCCGGTATCGTCGCCGCAGTCAGCAACACGGTCGAGGGACGAACCGGCAACATCGATGCCGCCAGTCAGACCGTTCTCGAGGGCTACTTCACTCTGATCATGATCGTCAGCTTTCCCGAGCCGATCAACCCGAACGAGTTGGCCGAGGAGATCTCGTCGGTCAACACCTCTTCGTTCCAGGTCAGCGTCCGCAAGTTTGAGACAGCACAGCAGACAAAGCCCGGGCCGGTTCCGGAGCGGTTCGTCATTACCGCATTTGGCAAAGACCGTGAAGGCATCATCCGTCAGTTCTCCGCCTATCTGGCGGGCAAAGACATCAATATTGTGGACCTGTACGGCAATCGGCAGGAAGACCGGTTCGTGCTGATCAGCCAGGTCGAAATACCTTCCCAGTGGGAAATCGCGTTGCTCCAGGCCGATCTGCAGGAACTGGGACGCGAGTTGGGCTTCACCGTCCGACTTCAGCACGAGAATGTCTTCGTTGCCACCAACCAGTTGCGAATGACCCGTTTGGCGGAATAGCCCCGCAGACAGAAAGACGACCACCATGCTCCGCACCGACGAGATCCTTTCGACCATCCAGATGCTGCACGCGGAATTCCTCGACGTTCGAGCCGTTACACTGGCGCTGAACGTGGACGAATGTGCTGCGCCGAACATCGAACACGTCTGCCGCAAACTCAAGGAGAAGATCGTCTCCCGGGCCAGTCGCCTCGTGGAGGTCTGCGATCGGATCGGAGCCAAATACGGCATACCGGTCACCAACAAGCGATTGGCCATCTCTCCGGTTTCTCATCTCCTGGCCGGTCACGGAACCAACGCGGCCCTTCGCGTCGCGATGACGCTGGATGAGGCGGCCGCAGAATGCAAGGTAGACATCCTCGGCGGATTCTCCGCGATGGTTCACAAAGGCATCAGCAACGCTGATCGGGTTGTGATCGAATCTCTTCCGGAAGTGCTGAGCAAAACGCAGCGGGTATGCGCGTCGATCAATGTTGCCACGCGACGGGCGGGCATCAACATGGACGCGGTGGGGCGGATGGGCCATATCATCCGCAACATCGCCGAGAAGACCCGCGATCAGAGTGGCTTCGGGGCCGCCAAACTCGTCGTCTTCGCGAACATTCCGGAGGACAATCCGTTCATGGCCGGTGCTTACATGGGTCCGGGCGAGCCGGAAGCGACCGTAAACATCGGAGTATCCGGCCCCGGTGTCGTCTGCAGCGCATTACGGCGGCGTGTGGCAATGAATCCGGACATCACGCTCGGCGAACTGGCCGAGGAAATCAAGATTACCAGTTTCCGCGTGACTCGCATCGGGGAGTTGATCGGGAGAGAAGTGGCTGCGGCGATGAACGTGCCGTTCGGAATCGTCGATCTGTCTCTGGCGCCGACGCCGAAAGTAGGCGACTCGATCGGCGAGATTCTCCAGACGTTGGGCGTGGACAAGATCGGCGCCCCCGGCTCGACAGCCTGCGTAATGATGTTGAATGACGCGGTGAAGAAGGGCGGAATGTTCGCCTCCAGCAGCGTCGGCGGGTTGAGCGGGGCGTTCATCCCCGTCAGCGAGGATGCCGCACTGGCCGACGCGGTGGGCAACAAGCACCTGGTGCTGGAGAAACTGGAGGCGATGACCAGTGTCTGCTCGGTGGGTCTGGATATGGTGCTCATCCCCGGTGAGACTCCCGCCGAGACGATCTCTGCAATCATTGCAGATGAGATGGCCATCGGCGTGGTGAACGATAAGACAACGGCCGCCCGGTTGATTCCTGTGCCAGACGGCAAGGCCGGCGATGTGGTGGAATTCGGCGGCTTGTTCGGCAGCGCACCGATCATCGATGTCCGAAACAGCGGAGCATCGGAACGCTTCGTTCACTTCGGCGGGCGAATTCCCGCTCCGCTGCAGTCGTTAAGGAACTGATGTCCGCAGCCAGAGGCATCGTCGGCCCTGGTCTGCAAGACCGACGTGCGCCGTCATCTCACCCTCCGTCCCGGCTGAAGACGTAGATGCGGTCGTCGACCATCTCGTGGGAGTGGGGGATTCGGAGGTCCTTCCACCAGAAGAACCCGAACCCCGAGCGGGCAAGCTCTGCCGACACTGCCGACATATCCACGCGTCCCGGGTGGGGCTGGGCGGCGGGATAGAGGAAAATCCTCCCGTCGGTGCGGAGTATCTGAGCAAGTTGCTCGAAAAGCGCCCGGCGGTCGGGTACATGCTGGAGGACGTCAAAGAGGAACATCACGTCGAGTGACTTCGGGGCGAACAGTTCGCGGAGATCTCCGCTTTCTTCGCAATGGAGGCAGACGCGGGAGTCCGGGGCGAATACCGCCAGACGCTCAGCCAACTCCTCTAAAGGTTCGGACCGCCGATCCAATGCGTGTACTGTTCCGTGCGGGAAACATGCCTGAGCGAGCGGCACGGTGAACCGGCCGGGGCCGCACCCGAAATCCAGCGCCTCCATTTCCGGAAGAATGCCCACCGCCCGGAGCGTTATTTTGCCCATGCAGGTGTACCAGGTATGGATTTCGGCCTGGAGATCGCTGGACTCAGTCGACAACTCGGACATAGATCACTCCACCGGTCAGGGAATTCTGCGGTCGCCAACTCCCGCCGGGCGCGGCGGGATTGCAGTAATTGTAGCCGTGGAAGAGGCTTCCGTGGTGAGCGATGCGCTGGATTCATGTTCAGGTTGCACTAAGAATGATTCCGGCATATTCGGCCGATCGGGCAGATGGGCGTTTGCTCGGGCCAACAGAATTGCCTGCACCTTTTGCGTGCATCCGGAAAGCGTGGGTTGACGCGACAGGCCTTGCGACCTATAAGGCCGACTATTACCTTTCCTTATTTTCCTGCAGTCTAATGAAAAAATGATTGAAATAAGCTGGGCTAATCCCTACTGTAAGCGTCACGGAAAGGTGGGTCTGCGGAACGGGATCCGCATACCATATCAAGTCGAATGGCCCGGCCATTCGGGAAGAGGAACGTTCCGTCCTTCGTGACGGAAGGATGTATATAGGAGAATGAACAATGACGGCGACGTCGGCATTTGTAGACGACATCATGGGAATCGTGACTTCCCGCAACCCCAGTGAGACCGAATTCCACCAGGCCGTTCGCGAAGTGGCCGAGACGGTGGCCCCGGTCTTCGACAAGTATCCTGAGTTCGCGAACGCGAGGATTTTCGAGCGGATGGTCGAGCCGGAGCGGCAGATCATGTTCCGCGTACCGTGGATGGACGACAACGGTGACGTCCAGGTCAACCGCGGTTTCCGCGTCGAGTTCAACAGCGCGATCGGCCCGTACAAGGGCGGTCTCCGCTTCCACCCGACGGTGACCCTCGGCACGATCAAGTTCCTCGGTTTCGAGCAGATCTTCAAGAACGCCCTGACGACCACGCCCATCGGCGGTGGCAAGGGCGGTTCGGACTTCGATCCCAAGGGCAAGAGCGACAACGAAGTCATGCGCTTCTGCCAGAGCTTCATGAGCGAACTGTTCCGCCACATCGGTCCGCAGACGGACGTGCCTGCCGGTGACATCGGTGTGGGCGGCCGGGAAATCGGCTTCATGTTCGGCCAGTACAAGAAGCTCGTCAACAAGTTCGTCGGCGTGCTGACCGGTAAGGGCATCGGCTGGGGCGGCTCGCTCGTTCGCACCGAGGCGACCGGCTACGGTCTGGTCTACTACGTGACGCGTCAGCTGCAGGACAAGGGCACGGACTGGAACGGCAAGCGCGTCGTGATCAGCGGTTCCGGTAACGTCGCGATCTACGCGACCCAGAAGGTCCAAGAACTTGGTGGTAAGGTCGTCGCTCTGAGCGACTCCAACGGCTACATCGTCGATGACGAAGGGATCAAGCTCGACACCGTCCGCCGGATCAAGGAAGTCGAACGCGGCCGCATCCGCGAATACTGCGACGAGCACACCAACGCGAAGTTCGTCGACGACTGGCAGAAGATCTGGACCGTTCCGTGCGACGTGGCCCTGCCCAGCGCAACGCAGAACGAGCTGGACGGCGATGCCGCCAAGGCGCTGGTCTCCAACGGCTGCATCGCGGTCGGCGAAGGTGCCAACATGCCTTCTACCCCCGAAGCCGTCGAGACGTTCCTCGAGAATAACGTCAGCTTCGGCCCGGCCAAAGCGGCCAACGCCGGTGGTGTCGCCACCAGCGCGCTGGAGATGAGCCAGAACTCCATGGGCATGAACTGGAGCTTCGAGGAAGTCGACTCCAAGCTCAAGACCATCATGAACAGCATCTACGATCAGTGCACCGCCGCTGCCAACGAATTCGGCATGGAAGGCAATCTGGTCGCCGGTGCCAACATCGCCGGCTTCATGAAGGTCGCCCGCGCGATGCTCGCCCAGGGTCTCGTGTAACGCAGATAACCGACCGCCGGGAGGTTGGTGGGTCGCCTGACCCACCAACCTGACCGGCCTTTTGGCATCTCGGGTCATCTAGCTCCATGGGTGTGCTCCGTGGTTACTTAACCACACAGGACACTGAGGGCACGGAGTTTTCAGTCACCCAGAACTCGAAGACCGAACGTGTCGTCAGGACTTACTCCAGCATCGCCTTGAGCAGTTCGTCCAGATCGCAGACGGCGAAACCGGTCGCGGCATCGGAGATGCCATACGGCACCACCAGTTGACCGTCGTGCGTCATCGCTCCGCAGGAGTACACCACATTCGGTACGTACCCGGCCCGCTCTTCGTCGCTGGGTTCCAACAGGGGCTCATCCAGACGCCCGAGGACCTTCGTCGGGTCGTTGAGGTCCAGCAGGACAGCGCCCATGCTGTACTGGCGCATCGGGCCGACACCGTGTGTCAGCACCAGCCACCCCTTGTCGGTTTCGATCGGAGAGCCGCAGTTGCCGATCTGCACGAACTCCCAGTCGTACTTCGGCCGGACGATGATCTCCGCGTCGTTCCAGAATCGAACGTTGGTCGACTTCATCAGGTAGAGGTTCTCCCCGTCGACGCGGCCCAGCATGACATACCACTTGCCGAATTGCCTGGGGAACAGTGCCAGGCCTTTGTTCTGAGCGAATTTCCCGTGCAGCGTATGCACACGAGCGGTATTGTCTCCACCGATTTCAAGCAATTGCGGCAGGATCCGCTCGCCGTTGAAGGCGGTGTACGTGCCGTAATAGATGGCCTCTCCGCCATGGAATCGCACCAGCCGCATGTCCTCCATCCCCTGCGACTCCATCTGCGACATCGGGAACAGAACAAAATCTTCGATGTCCGAGTTGTCTTCCACTTTCAGGTGATAGTTGGCATGCGCTACCCAGTTGGCGCATTTGGTGCTCTCCTCCAGGTGGCTGGCGTCGCCGGCGGTTCGCCTGGCTTCGTAAAGCGCCTCCTGCAGTTCGTTCAGGCGGAACCGTTCGCCGAGACTCTCGAAAACCGGCTCGACGGCAGGGTGGTACCCGCCCATCTCGATCAGTTTCAGATAGAAACTCTCCTTCTTGAACACCGGGTTTTCGAGATGGCGCAGGGGCTTGGCCGTCGGGTGGGGCGGTTCGATCGAGACATTTCCGTCGGCGTCGACGATGCCTTTGCGGAAAACGATAGACGAAACGTGACCCTCGCCCACGGCCCGGAGGCTCATGATGAATCGCTGCTGGCCCACTTGGAGCCCCGACTGGTCCATCGCCGGGACCATCGCCGGGTTGAACAGGGCCGCGGATTCGAAAGCGTACTCCATGGTGAAATAGGCCCCGGTCAGCAGACGCGCCTCGTCGGAGAGTTCGCCGCGGTAGTGCACGCGACGGCTGATCTCGTCGAAATTCTCCCTCAGCGTTTCGTACAGGTCCACGTGACGGCTCTTGAAATTGCCCACCGTCTCCTGCAAAAGCTGGTGCACTTCTTCCGGTGCCAGACTGGTGACGCGATCGATGATCTTCCGCGAACGCTCCTCGCCCAGCCAGAACAGGCGGGGGATCGTCCGTGATGCATCCCGTTCCAGCCGCAGGGGTAACCGTCGTATGTTCACTCGATGACTCATAGCGCCTCCCTTCAAAACTACGTAATTATACAGGCTACCCTACCAAAGCAAGTGTGCGCCATCCCGGAGGTGCGCAGAAGATTGGAAGCTTGACCGCGACGGGTCGTTGCGGCAGGATACACAGAACGATCACGCCCCGAGCGTGTTACATCAATGATAGCAGGTCCGGTTATAGAGGAGTATTATGCGTTTTTCCCATGCGGTGCTGGTGTTGCTGACGGCGGCGGTTTTTCTAGCTTGTTCCGAGAGTGAACCGTCAGAGACCCGAAGGAAATCAAACGGCGGCTCGGATATTGAGCAGACGCCGGAACCCGCTGGCGGAAACGGGTCTGAGGCGACGACGCGACAGGTCACCTCTAAGACGGAAACGAAACCCGCGGTTCGAACGGTCCCAAAGACCCAGCCGTCCCCCACAGCCGAACCGGCGGACCTCGACGCATTTCTGGTCGAAGTGAACGCGCTGGTCGAGATGGGGGACCTGTATGAAGCCCTTACGCTGGCTCGTCGAAATGAGAAAAAGTACGAAAACCATCCGGACTACAAGCAGTTGGAGTCGTTG
>JBKHHU010000309.1:0-2936 GCA_046539045.1 Phycisphaerae bacterium | reverse complement strand
GCACCGACACGGTCGAAGAGTTGATGCGTCGCACGGACGGCCGTCACGTGGTGCAATTCGCCGTCTCCAACGGGGCGGCCGACTTGTGCGACGTGATCGTGGGCGAGTGGCCGAATCTGCATTGCCAGGCCGTCGCCGATGAGCGACTTCGCGTGGAGTCGCCCGAACCGGTCCGCGTGGGCCCGTTGGTGCGGCTGCTGGAGGATCGCGGCGCGGAGGTATCCGAGGCCCGCAAGCTTCGGCCGTCGCTGGAAGATGTGTTCGTGGAGATCACCGGCATCGAGGCGGGCGCGATGAAGCAGGAGAAGGAAAAGTCCGGGAAGGGAGGCGGGCGATGAAGGCGTGGATCGCATTCTGGAACATCCTGGCCAAGGACTTTCGGGCCTACTACCTCAAGCCGCCGAACATCAGTTGGGGTCTGATCTTCCCACTGGCATGGACGGGGATGTTCTTCATCCGTTCGGGCGCAGGGCTGGACACCGTCCCGAACCTGCTTCCGGGCGTGATCGCCGTCTCGGTACTCTTCGGCACGACGAGCCTGCTGTCGGTCACGGTGACGTTCGAGAAGAAGGGCCGATCCTTCGAGCGGCTGCTTCTCGCGCCGATCCCCCTGGAATTGCTGATGCTCGCCAAGACCGGCGGCGCGATCCTGTTCGGCATCGCCAACGCCTTCGTGCCGATCATCTTCGCCGCGTTCCTGATGGACCTTTCGGCCGTCAACTGGGCGACGCTCGTCCCGGCCATCGTGCTCATCGCGATCAGCTCGACGTTCCTGGGCCTGTTCATCGCGGTGTCGGTCAGCGAGGTCTTCGAGGCCCAGACGTTCTCGAACTTCTTCCGCTTCCCGATGCTGTTCCTGTGCGGGCTGTTCTTCCCCATCGAGCAGTTGCCCGTCTGGCTTCGGCCGCTGAGCTACGCGCTGCCCCTGACTTACGGGGCCGACGTGCTGCATGGCTCAATTCATCGGCTTCCGCACCTGCCGCTTCTGCTGGACTTCGGCCTGCTGCTGGCATTCTGCGCGGTACTGTTCGCCCTGAGTCTGCGCAACATCCGGCGGAAATGGATCACGTAGGCGGAAGCAGGTGCGAATGAAGATCGGTAGCTTCGAGTTCAATCTTCGAGAACTGGCCGAGTCGCTGGGCGACTTCGGCACGTTGCTGCCGCCGGCCGTCGTAGTGCGTCACGCAATAACCATGAAACGGCATTATTGCGAAACATCTATGGATTCCAGCAACTCCGCAGTGGTTTGGCGAAAAGTTTCGGCATCTAGTTCCTCCGTCCCGAAGAACCTGCCCAGTGCATATTGGGCAGCACGACGCATATCCTGTCGCACGGACTGGCTATGCGCACTCCTGAAAAGGACAACCGCATCAGACGCACTTCCATGTTCCCCAATGGCTAAGGCGGAATACGCAGCCACACGGGGGTCGTCCGTCTGCATCATCAGAGATCGAATCGATGCAACTATAGCAGGATCCATCTTCGCAGAAGCGATGATAGTTCCGGCGAGTTGGTCATCTACTCTATCAGACTCAATCAAACCCTTTATCATTTCGTTCGGCATTCCAGCATCGACAAGGGCTTGTACGCAAGATAGAGCCTTCCAGTCTCTCTGACTGCCTTGGTCGATAGACTTCTTGGCAAGATACCTCGTTCCCTTGACTTCTCCCAGTTGGGCCAGAATACGTGCGGCCTTCAATCGCTCATCTTCGGACAGGGAAGGGGTCTCGATTAATTCGCTTAACACCGCTACAAACTTGGTCCTCGCCGTAGCCACATCTCTCTGTGAGGCATGAGTCAACCCCGACTCTCCCGCTCCAGAGTGGCCTGAGCAACCGACACCGGCAGAAGTCAAGACAACCACTGCTAGGCCCAATGAACCACGAAAAGAGCATGCCCGAAAGAATGGAGACATTGTCAGTCTCCTGCATCAGTGCTTGATGGCTGTGTTGTGGGCCGACTAGTGCTTGTCGAAGGATTCTTCTCCGGCGGAAAGCAGAGCGCTTACCAGCAGCAGGAACCGTGGCATCGGGTTCCTTACGGAGCGAACCGTTCCGCCTGCGAAGGCGCCGGTTACTTCTTGCCCATGGCGCGCTGTTTGCGAAAGAAGTCGGTCAGCAGTCGGCCGCACCGGTCGCCCAGCACCCCGCCGCGGACGTCGCAACGGTGGTTGAGCCGGTCGTCGGAGAGGATCTGGTACAGCGTGTGGGCGGCGCCGGCCTTGGGGTCGGTCGCCCCGTATACCACGGCGTCCAGCCGGGCGAGCACGATCGCCCCGGCGCACATGGGGCACGGTTCCAGCGTAACGTACAACTCGCAGCCGTTCAGCCGCCAGTCGCCCAGTTGCCGGGCCGCAGAGCGGATCGCCAGCATTTCGGCGTGGGCGGTGGGGTCGGCGTCGATGATCCGGCGGTTATGGGCGGCCGCGATCAGTTGCCCTTCGCGCACGACGACCGCTCCGATCGGCACGTCGCCCAGTTCCTCGGCGAGGCGGGCCTGGGCGATCGCCAGTTCCATGGTCTGCTCGGGGGCGCCGCTCATCGGAAGCTTACCTCCTGCAGAATGCGTTCTGCGATCTGCTCGGGGGTTTCTTCCGGCGAGCAGTCGAACCACTGCACCTGCCGCCAGCGTTTCTGCCAGGTGCGTTGGCTTTTGGCGAGGCGGCGGGTGTTGATCTTGATCCGCTCGAAGGCCTCCTTCAGCGTCCACTCACCGTCGAGGTGGCGGATGATCTCGGCGTACCCCACGGCCGCGGCGGCCTGCTTGCTGAGCGGCCGGGGCTCGGCCAGCAACGACCGCACCTCTTCCACGAGCCCGGCGTCCATCATCTTCGTCGCCCGGAGGTTGATGCGGTGGTTCTGGTCGGCCTTGTCGCGCCGCAGGCCGATGAAGACGCATTCCTGCCGCATGCCCTGCGATTCCCATTGCGTCTGCAG
>JBKHHU010000308.1:0-2946 GCA_046539045.1 Phycisphaerae bacterium | reverse complement strand
GGAGCCGAAGGTTCCTCACCGCCGCAGGCCTGCAGTCGTCCCTACGGGACTTTTCTATGGGGGACGGATTCTGGTTGCTGCCCGCTTCTTCCCACGGGCTTGCGCCCGTGGCTATGATCCGCAAATTCGAAATCCGAATCCCGAAATTCGAAACAAATCCGAATTCGGAAATTCAAAGGCCCAAAACGCCGCTTCGGAAAGCCAGTTCGCGTCGTTCGCGGTGTTCGTGGCAAACAACCCTTTCCCAATGAATGACCTCCGTGCTCCGTGCCGTGGCCACCTTCAATCTGTCGCCCTTGCCGGGGCACGGCTGAAGGAATCGCTCAGCACTCTACCATGCTCCGGCCAAACAGGCATGGCTGGTTCGGGTGGGCCGTTGCGAAGCAATCGGGCAAAATCGATCCATATCTCTCTCTTGAACGCCGATACACTAAAAGGTAAGGATGTATGTTTGGGATTCCGAACCCGAACTGCGGGTGTATGCGCCCGCCGACAACACGCACTGACTCCACTGGAGAGTAGTTTCATGAGATTCTCACGCTTCCGAATTGGGCTGACCCTGCTGGTTTGCGGATTTCTTGCATCGTCCCTGACGGCCGCGGAACTGCGGAAGATTCCCTACAGCGACCCGCTGCACGGATTCTCGCTCCGCCCGCCGGAAGATACCGAACAGCGGCGCGAATTCTCCCCCACCATGCTTGTCAGCTGGGTCAAGCGCGACCCCAAGACCGAGGCCACGGTCTGGACGCTCGGCGTGCAGCGCGTGGTCGAGAAGAACGAGGACATCGACCTCAAGGACTACGCGCGGGAGTTGCGGGATAAACTCCAGCAGGGACAGTCGTTTAAGGTCGATCGACTGGCAACGGGGACCGTCGTTCGCAAACCCGCCATCATCATCGAGGGCCGGAAAGGAACCGGCTTGGTATTCTGGCAGAAGCAGGTGTGGATTCTGACCGAGAAGCGCCGCTTCCTGATCCTGACGATTACCGGCGCCAAGGACATGGAAAAGAAGATGGACAGCGTCTTCGGCTCGGTCCTGGGCACGCTGAAGGTCCACGACCGGATCAGCGCCCTGGAGGCCCGCAAGAGCTACATCGCTGCCGGCGGGAAGCTACTGGAATCGCTGACGCTCAAGAAGCTCGGCGACAGCCTGGTCACCGACCGGCAATGGTTCGTCTGGACCTTCCGCGGGAAACCGGTCGGATGGATGGCCCGCGAGGAACTCACCGTCCGCCGCGACGGGAAAACCGGTGTGGAGGTCCGCACCTACACCGAGATCAACATGCCCGAAGCGCCCGCCCGGGCGGTTCGCCAGATCATGTGGAGCACCGCCGACCGCAAACGCACCGAATGGCAGATCCGCGCCCAGGTGGGTTCGGGCAGAAACGCCCGGACGGAGGTGCAGGCGGGGACGAAACTCAATGAGATGATCGTCTGCAGCGTCGTATCCGGCGACGATCAGAAGGTCCTGAAAAAGCCGCAGGTGCCCGAGAAAATCTACCTGCCCCGCGCGATGGCAGAGCTGCTGCCCCGGCTGGTCGATCTGAACAAGACCGGAAAGTACATCTTTGCCCACTATTCCCCGGAGATCAACCGCTTCGACATGCGGACGGTGGCCGTCCAGGGCGGCGACCGAGTCGAGGTCAACGGGCAGGTCCGCTCTGCCGTTCGCCTGTCCGACCAGCGGGCTGCGGACATCGACCCGGTGCTGCTGTGGGTCGACAAAGAGGGCAAATTGCTGAAAATGGAAGTCGGCGGAGGCGTGGCACTGGAAGCTGCCGATCGGGCGAATATCATGAAGAGCTACTCCGGTGCGATGAAGAACCTGTCGTCCATGAAGGACTGGAAGACCGACTGACCCAGCGGCATCCCGGCGCCACCGGCGACAGGTATGTGATCAGAACAAGGAAGGATTCTCCAGATGAGCCAGGCCGATCTCTACGACGTAATCATCATCGGCGGCGGGCCTGCGGGCCTTGCCGCCGCTCTCTATGCCGCCCGCGACCGTTACAAGACGCTCGTTCTCGAGAAGAACGGGATGCCCGGCGGGCAGATCATGCTCACCGAGCACATCGAGAACTATCCCGGCTACGTCAAGGTCGGCGGGTTTGAACTGGTCGAGAAGCAGAAGGAGCAGGTGCTCACTTTCGGGGCGGAAGTCGTTGTCAACAAAGGCGTGGAAAAGCTCGAGAAGCTCGAGAACGGCACCTTCCGGGTGAGCATCCGCGGCGAAGACAGTGCGTACGAAACCAAGGCCGTCATTCTGGCCCCGGGCAGCGACTACCGCCAGCTCGGCGTGCCGGGCGAGCAGGAGCTGCGCCAGGCGGGCAAGGTCAGTTACTGTGCGACCTGCGACGGGGCGTTCTACCGAGACAAGCACGTGCTGGCCGTCGGTGGGGGAAACACCGCCGTGGAGGATTCGGTCTACCTCGCCACGCGGTTCTGCCGGAAGATCACGCACATCCACCGCCGCACCGAATTCCGCGCCCAGCAGGTCCTCGTGGAGGAACTCTACGAGACCGCCAAAGAGAAAGACATCGACGTCAAGCTGCCGTACGTGCTGGAGGAGATCGTCGGTAACGAGGACAACACGGAGATCGATCACGTCAAGATCAAGAACGTCGATACCGGCCGGGTCGAGCAGTTGGAGGTCGACGGCGTGTTTGTTTTCGTGGGCATGATCCCGAACACCAACTGGCTGGACGGGACCGTCGATCGCGACGAGAACGGGTACATCCTGGCCGACCCGGTGACGATGAAGACCAGCACGCCGGGTATTTTCGTAGCCGGCGACTGCCGACAGGAAGCGGCGATGCAACTGGCGACCGCGACGGCCGACGGGGTCATCGCAGCCATGATGCTCAAGGAATACTACCGCAATCCGGAATCCTGGGGCGTGCCGCTGGGCAAGAAGACCGAAAAGAGCGGATGGTAACGCCGCAGGCG
>JBKHHU010000105.1:0-12140 GCA_046539045.1 Phycisphaerae bacterium | reverse complement strand
CATGATGGAGATCACCTCGGTCCCGCGCATGCCTGCCTATATCAAGGGCGTGCTGAACCTCCGCGGGAAAGTGATCCCCGTGATCGACCTGCGTCTCAAGTTCGGGATGCCCGAGGCCGAACATACTTCCGAAACCTGCGTCATCGTCGTGGATGTCGAGGGCATTGAGATGGGCCTGATCGTGGACAAGGTTTCCGAGGTCCAGGACATCGCCGGCTCGAGCATCGAGGACGCCCCGAGCTTCGGCGGTGGAATCGATACCGAGTTCATCCTCGGGATGGGCAAGATGGAGCAGCGGGTGATTATCCTGCTGGCCATCGAGAAGATCCTTTCTTCCGACACCGAGACCGTCGCGGGCGTGGCGGGCGAGCCGGAAGAAACCGCCGCCTGACACGCCGGCGGCAGAGAGCATTTCCGGATTCGCCGGAAGCAGGCATTGGGCCGGCGCGATCCTGTCATCGTCGCGCCGAGCCTGCTGACCGACAAACGTGAATTTAACCGGCCGAACCTCCGTGGGCACACATGCGCCCGCGGTGCGCGCCGGCCTGGGCAGCGGTTGGCGTGTCTCCTGACCGGCCAACGGGACAGAGCGGCTGAAAGGTTCATTGCGCAACGTGGTGGGTCGGGAGACCCACCACGCGGAATGGTCAACGAACTAATGAATCAACGCGCAGCGGTTGGCGGGTCTCCTGACCGGCCAACGGGACAGGACCGACTGAAAAGGTTCATTGCGCAACGTGGTGGGTCGGGAGACCCACCACGCGGATGGTCAACGAACTAACGGATCAACGCGCAGCGGTTGGCGGGTCTCCTGACCCGCCAACGGGACAGGACCGGCTGAAAGGTTCATTGCGCCACGTGGTGGGTCGGGAGACCCACCACGCGGAATGGCCAACGAACTAACGCATTGGGCAGGACGGGGAGTTCCCGTCCGGAAGGCATTGGACGAAGGCGGCTGGGCGTCAGTGGCCGGTGTTCAGTGAAAGTTTCCACTGAAGGGCGCAGAGCCCGTGGAGAGAACGATGAGATGCAGGATCTGCACAGCATTACTGGCAGTGCTGGCAATCGGGTTGCCCGCCTGGGCAGGGCCGGACGCCGATGTCGGTAAGCTCAAGAAAGAAAACGAGGAACTGCGGAGTCGCCTGGAGCAGCTCGAGGGCACCGTCCAGGACCTGAAGGGCCTGGTCAAGGATCAGTCGGTTCAACTGAAAGACGTGCGGAACGGCAAGCCCGGAATATCCCGCGGCGACTGGCTCAAGCTCCACAAGGAGATGATGCGCGACGCTGCCGGGCGTACCGAGGGCTACCCCATCTGGTCCAATCTCAAGATGCAGCTGTACGGGTATGTCAAGCTCGACGCCGCCTACAACACCAGCCGCGTCACCCATGGCAACCTGACGCTGTTCGCCAACTCCGAAGGCGGCAGGAGCAACGACAACCAGTTCAACATGACCGCCAACCAGACCCGCCTCGGCGTGAAATTCATGGGTCCGGAAATCGCCGGTGGCAAGACCTCCGGGCGGGTGGAGCTGGACTTCTACGGCGGTGGTGCCGACAACAAGGCCAACCCGCGTATTCGCATGGCCTTGTTCCGTATCGACTGGGCCGATCAGGGCCTGACGTTCCTTGCAGGTCAGGACAATGACGTGGTGGCCCCGCTGAACCCGTTCACGCTGGACTTCGGCGTTCTCGGGTGGGCTGGGAACATCGGCTTCCGCCGGGCACAGATCCGCCTGACCAAATGCTGGGATCTCGGTAAAGACTCCACGCTGAGCGGCACGGTCGCTTTGGCCCGGAACATCGGCGACGGGAGCGACTTTGGCCCCGGCGACAGTGGCGAGGACTACGGGATGCCGCACCTGCAGTACCGCGTGGCGGCGACGTTCCCGCTGATCAACAAGCTCAAGAGCACGGTGGGTATCTCCGGCCATTGGGGCAGGGAGGAACTGGACACCGACGCGATGGACAACCACGAGCTCTACGACACCTGGTCGGTCGTGCTGGACGCCTACGTGCCGATCACCGACTGGTTGAGCGTCAAGGGCGAGGCCTTCACCGGCAGGAACCTGGACGCGTACCTCGGCGGTATTGGCCAGGGCGTGAACACCACGTTGGATCGCGAGGTCGACTCCTGCGGCGGGTGGGGTGCCGTGAGCCTCGGTCCGTGGGACAAGTGGCGGTTCAACATCGGTGCCGGTGTGGACACCGTGGACAAGGGCGACGTCAATGCCGGAGCCCGTACCACCAACCGCGTGATCTTCGGCAACGCGATCTACTCTCTGAGCGAGAACGCCAGCTGGGGCTTCGAGATGTCGCACTGGCACACCGAGTTCAAAGGCCTGGACAACGGCGACAGCCTCCGGTTCCAGAGCTCGTTCATCTACAAATTCTAAGAAGATATCAGAGCGACCCATCGCTTTGACAAGCTGCGACGGTCCGGTTCGGGAAAGCACCTCAGGTTTTCCCGAACCGCCGTCGGTTGCCCCGGAGGGCGCGCGAAAAGATGGCAGTGTCAACAACCGGACAGGAATGGAATCTCACCGATAAGCAGTTTGCCCAGATCAGCGAGTTGGTCCACCGGCTGGCTGGGATCAATCTGCATGACGGCAAGAGGCAGTTGGTCAAGGCGAGACTGTCGCGTCGGATGCGAGTGCTTTCGCTGACGCGTTTCAACGACTACCTGGACCATCTTGAGAGCGACACGTCGGGTGCGGAACTGACCTCGATGCTCGACGCGATCAGCACCAATCTGACCTATTTCTTCCGTGAATCGCATCACTTCCACTATCTGCAGGAAACGCTCCTGCCGACGCTGGAGAAGCAGAAGACCGACCGGAAGATCCGAATCTGGAGTGCCGGCTGCTCTTCGGGTGAAGAGCCCTACACGCTCTCGGTGATGCTGCACGAAACGATCAAGGACCTGGCCCGGTGGGACGCAGCCATCCTTGCCACGGATCTGTCGACGAAGGTACTGGCCATCGCCCGACGCGGCGAGTACGGACCGGAGCGGTTCCGCGAGTCGCCCGAATGGGTTCGGCGGAAATATTTCCAAAAGCAGCGGACCGGTTCCGGCGATGTATATGTACCCAACCCGGAGGTGCGGCGACTGATCACCTTCGCGCGGCTGAACCTGATGGAGAGCTGGCCGATGAAAGGGCCGTTCGATTTCATCTTCTGCCGCAACGTGATGATCTACTTTGACAAGGCCACACAGGAGCAGCTGGTCAACCGCTACTGGGAGCTGTTGCCCCCGGGCGGGCTGCTGTTTTTGGGCCACTCCGAAAGCCTGACCGGAGTGAATCACAAGTTCCGCTACGTTCAGCCGGCGATATACCGCAAATGAGTCAGACCATAGAACAAGCAGTCAAGCATGTGGTAGGCGTGGCCGATTGCAGGGTCAGTGACCGGCCCGACGAGATCATCGTCACCCACGCCCTGGGCAGTTGCCTGGGGGTGACCGCCTACGACCCTGCCGTCGGGGCAGGGGGCATGCTGCACGTGATGATGCCGTCAGCCTCCATCAATCCGGAGAAGGCGAAAGTCAATCCGTATATGTTCGTGGATACCGGCGTGCCCGCGTTTTTCCGGAAGATGTACGAATTCGGCTGCCAGAAGAAACGGATGGTGATCAAGGTGGCCGGGGGAGCGAATATCCAGAGCCGCGATTCGGACAAGTTCGCCATCGGCAAACGCAATTTCATCATGCTCAAGAAACTGTTCTGGAAGAACGGGATCCTGATCGACAACGACGACGTCGGAGGCGTCAAGGCGCGGACGATGTACCTGGAAATCGCCACCGGGAATGTCTGGTTGAGCAGTTCGGGAAACGTGTCGGAACTTTAGAAGCCATACGAAGTAGTCGATACAGCCTGTGGGGCGTATCGGGTCAAGCAGCAATCGGCGGGTTCAGCCCGCCGGAGGATACAGCGATGTCTTTGAATGTACTGGTAGTGGACGACAGTTCGGTCGCTCGCTCCATGATCTGCAAGGTGATCGAGATGTCCGGCGTGCCGGTCAACGAGATTCACCAAGCCGGCAACGGGCAGGAAGGCCTGGAGGTCATGGAGGCCAACTGGATCGATTTTGTCTTCGCCGACATCAACATGCCGGTCATGAACGGTGAGGAAATGGTCAAGCGGATCCGGGCCAACGACGCGTGGAAGGATACCCCCATCGTCGTGATCAGCACCGAAGGCTCCGCCACGCGAATCGAACGCCTGAACGAACTCGGCGCCGAATTCGTGCACAAGCCGTTCAGCCCCGAAACCGTACACGAGATGATCATCCGCATCACGGGGGTGACCCAGTGAACGAGCGAGTAACCCAGGCACTGCGAGAGACGGCAGAAGGGACCTTCGAGTCGATGGCCTTCATCATGCCCATTCCCGATGAGCCGCCGGCCGACTGCTCCTGCGAAGACTGCACGCACGTACGGGTGGAATTCAGCGGCGCCTATCGCGGGGTGCTCGGCATCTGCGTGACCAATGAGCTGATGAGCGAAGTGGCGACAAACATGCTCGGGCTGGACTTCGGTGAACAAGCACCGGCCGAACAGCAGCAGGACGCCCTGAAGGAACTGGCCAATGTCGTCTGCGGGAACATCCTTCCCGAGATGGCCGGCGCCGACGCGGTATTCGACGTCAGCGCACCGGAAGTTACCGGCGGATGCGACAGACGCTCTGCCGAGGAGGAACTGGAGATGGTGGTCGACACCACCGTCCCGCTCGAGGCGGGCGTGGCCCGGCTGTTCCTGCGAATCGAGCCGGATGCGGCGGCCGGTCTCCGGAATTCCTCCGCCGCCTGAGAGCGAGTGACAAAACTCTTTTCCGGTTCAGCCGGCTGCAAACGCCCCTGCCGGCGTCCGGCTGCATCGGCAATGCTACGGCATTGCCTGCTTCGCCGTCCTTGTCAGGAACGCTTTGGCCGACGTTGAACCACGAGATTACTTCTGTCACTCACTCTAAGGCAGGACCCAAGCACGAGGGAAGGTCTTCCCATGATCAAAGTTCTGGTAGTGGACGATTCGGCGGTGGTGCGGCAGGTTCTCAGCAAGGAGCTGTCCAAGGCACGCGACATCGAAGTGGTCGGCACCGCGATGGATCCCTATGTAGCCCGGGACAAAATCGTCCGCCTGAAACCGGACGTGTTGACGCTGGATCTGGAAATGCCGCGAATGGACGGGCTGACCTTTCTGGCCAAGCTGATGAAATACTATCCGCTGCCGGTAATCGTGGTCAGCTCGCTGACCACCCGGGGCAGCGAGACGGCGATGCGGGCGATGGAATTCGGCGCGATCGAGGTGGTCTCCAAGCCCGGGTCGGCCTATTCGGTTTCCGAAATCTCGCGAATCCTGGCCGACAAGGTCCGGGCCGCGGCGCGGGCGAAGTTCGTCAGACCGCAGGCGGCTCCGGAGCGGGCACAGGCACCGTCGGCCAACTTCCGGCCGGGTGCGGCGCTGACTACCACCACGCACAAGATCCTGGCCATCGGCGCATCGACCGGAGGCACCGAAGCGATCCGCCGCGTGATTACCCGCCTGCCCAGCAACACCCCGGGTACGGTCATCGTTCAGCATATGCCCGAGCATTTCACCGCGGCCTTTGCCGAGCGGCTCAACGGGCTGTCCGCGATGGAAGTGCGGGAGGCGAAAAACGACGACGCGGTGGTTCCCGGTGTGGCGCTGATCGCCCCGGGCAACAAGCACATGGTGCTCGCCCGCAGCGGGGCGCGATACTTCGTGAAGGTCAAGGACGGCCCGATGGTGCATCACCAGAGGCCGGCGGTTGACGTACTGTTGCATTCGGTGGCCCGGCAGGCGGGGCGGAACGCCGTGGGCGTGATTCTGACCGGGATGGGCGCCGACGGGGCCGAGGGCCTGCGGGCGATGCGGGACGCAGGAGCTCGCACCCTGGCCCAGAACGAGGAAAGCTGCGTCGTGTTCGGAATGCCCAAAGAAGCCATCCGACAAGGCGGGGCCGAGGACGTGGTCCACCTCGATCACATGGCCTCGAAGATAGTCGACCGCCTCAACGCCGAAAAGGCAAACACTCCCGGCGCCGGCTGATCGCTTCCCCGCGTGGTGGTCTCCCGACCCACCACGGTGTGTGGCGCTGATAGCGGAACGGTTCAGCCACGTTGGCGGGTCAGGAGACCCGCCAACCGAACGATAGGTCGGGAGACCCGCCAACCGAACGATAGGTCAGTGGACCCGCCAACCGAAGATCGCCACCACTCCCCCGCGTGGTGGGTCTCCCGACCCACCACGATGTGTGGCGCTGATTGCGGAACGGTTCAACCACGTTGGCGGGTCGGGAGACCCGCCAACCGAACGAAAGGTCAGTGGACCCGCCAACCGAACAACAGGTCAGTGGACCCGCCAACCGAAAATCGCCACTACTCCCCCGCGTGGTGGGTACAGAAAAACCCCTCCGAGCCATACCCGGAGGGGTTTTTCATGTCATGCTGTCAGCCGGAGCGTCGACTACTGGTTCTGGTCTTCTTCCTTGGCTTCCGGACCAACACCGCGGACGCTCCAGCGGGCGAAGTGCATGCGGACGTTGTTGGTCTCATCGACCTTGACGACAACCTCGTCCTTCTTGGCTTCGATGACCGTACCGACAATCCCGCCGATGGTGACGATCTTGTCGCCCTTGCCGAGGCTCTCGATCATTTCCTGACGCTTCTTCTGCTGCTTCTTGCGCGAGCGGCCCATCCAGACGTACATGAGGATGATCGCACCGAAGAGTACGAACAGGAACATCGTCTGGGGGTTGAGTAAACCCGGATCGCCGCCCTGGTTCTGCTGATTGCCCGGCTGGGTGGACGTGCCCGCACCGTTGCCGTCTGCCTGTTCGGCAGGGGTGCCGTCCTGGCCGTCCTGACCGTTTTCCGGCGTATCGGTCGGCTGGACCGGCGTCAATTCCGTGTCGTCGCCGACAGGTTGGGTAGTCTGGCCCCAGGCGGAGGTAAGACCCACGAACAGCACCGCGATCGTCAGCAGCGCCAGTGTCTTGCGAAGTTGCATATCGTTTCCTTTCAGGTTCATTTCCCGATCATACCAATTCAGGAGGGGGGATTGTGCCCGATTTCCGGCGGGCAGTCAAACACAAACGCCGCAAACCGGTTCCGCCCGTTAGGGCCTGTCCGGCGCGGGGATGCGACTCCGCTTGCCCGGACGGCACTCAGGCAGAGACCGTCAACGGGGCGGGTACAGCGATGACAGCCACTGGGCGGACTTGTCGGCCAGTTCATCGGCGTCGATGGCTCTGCGGATGGCCTGCATGAAGTCGGCGAAGAAGTGCAGGTTGTGGATGGTCAGCAGGGTTGGCCCGAGCATTTCGCGGGCCATGAACAGGTGTCTCAGCGTTCCCCGGGAGTACTTCCGGCAGGTATAGCATGAGCAGTTCGGGTCGATCGGTTCCGGGTCGGCGGTGTGGCAGGCGTTGCGGAGTTTCATCTTCCCGTTCCACGTGAACACCTGTGCATTCCGGCCGTTGCGGGTGGGGATGACGCAGTCGAACATGTCTACGCCCCGCAGCACGGCAGCGAGGATGTCCCGCGGCTCGCCGACGCCCATGAGGTAGCGCGGCTTGTCCGGCGGAAACTGGGCGTCCGTGTGGTCCAGCACGCCGCACATCGCCTCGTGCCCCTCGCCTACGCTCAACCCGCCGATGGCATACCCGGGCAGGTCCAGTTCGACCAGCCGCTGGATGCTCTCGGCGCGGAGGTCCTCATGCACGCCTCCCTGTTGAATCCCGAACAGCGCCTGCGGGTGGTTCTGGGCGGTCAGCCGGTCCAGTTCGTCCCACCGGGCCCGCGCCCGACCGGCCCAGGCGGCGCTGCGCAGCACCGCATCCCGGACGGTCTGCCGCTCTGCCTTGCCGTGCGGGCATTCGTCCAGCTGCATCATGATGTCCGAACCCAGCTTGTGCTGGATGTCCACCGCCCCTTCGGGCGACAGTTCGAATTCCGAGCCGTCGATGTGCGACTTGAACACGACCGACTCGTCGTCGATGCGCCGGAGCCCGCTGAGCGAAAACACCTGGAAGCCCCCGCTGTCGGTAAGGATCGGCCGATCCCACGCCATCAGTTTGTGCAGGCCGCCCAGCTCAGCGACGGTCTCCGCACCCGGGCGGAGCATCAGGTGATAGGTGTTGCCCAGGATGATCTGCGATCCGCAGTCGCGGACCTGCTCGGGCGTGACGCCCTTGACGCTCCCGCACGTGCCGACGGGCATGAAAACGGGGGTCTGCACGGGCCCGTGAGCGGTCGTGAACTCCCCGGTGCGGGCCGGGCCGGAACACTTGTGTACCTCAAATTCAAACATGCGGTGAGCATAGCGTCCGGTGGGCGCATCGGGAAGAGGAAATGCACAACCGCCCGCGGATGCCGGCCCTGGGCGCGGTTCGGCGTCACTCCTTGTCCAGGATCTCGCGGACCTTGTCGGCCAGCAGTTGAGGCGTAAACGGTTTGACCAGCAGATCCGCATCGGCGGGGATGGATTCGGAGATGCCTTCCTTGCGGTTGGCGTATCCGGTGATCAGCAGCACACGCATCTCCGGACGGACCGTCCGCAGGACCTTGGACAGCTGGATCCCGTTCATCCCGGGCATGACCACGTCGGTGACCAGCAGATCGATGCGGTCGTCGTAGTGCTCGCCGAGGGGCATGGCCTCTCGGGCGTTGCCGGTCTCCAGCACCGTATAGCCGATGTTCCGCAGCACGCGAACCACGAGCCGGCGAACGGCCTCGTCGTCCTCGACGACCAGCACCGTCTCATTTCCTCCGAGGGTCGCGGCGGGTTCTTCCCGGCGGGTGGCAGTGGGCTTTTCCGTGGCCTGAGACTGGGGCAGGTAGAGCTCAAATTCCGTCCCTTTTCCGGACCGGGAATGCACCTCGATGTTCCCGCCGGACTGGGTGACAAACCCGAAGACCATCGCCAGGCCGAGCCCAGTGCCTTTCCCGACCGGTTTGGTGGTGAAGAAGGGGTCGAATACCTGCTGCTGGGTCTCCTGGTCCATACCCACGCCCGTGTCCGCGGCAGCGATGCAGACGAAATCCCCGGAAAGCGTGCCGGTTCCGTGGGCGAACCTTTTGCCCTTGAGGTGGACGTTTCGCGTGCGGAACCGCATCGTTCCCCCCTGGGGCATGGCGTCCCGAGCGTTGACCGCCAGGTTCACCAGCGCCTGCTCGAACTGCGACGGATCGGCCCGGACGAAGCTGGTCGTCCGGTCGAGGTCGAATTCCAGTTCCACATCTTCACCGATCATGCGCTGCAGCGGGTCGCGCATGGACTTCAGCACGGTGTTGGGGCTGATGCTTTGCGGCTTGAGCATCTGTTTGCGGCTGAAGGACAGCAGTTGGTCCACCAATGCCGCCGAGCGACGCGCGGCGTTCTGCATCTCCTGAATGGCTCCGAAATTCGGGTCGTCTTTGGGAATCTGCCGCAGCAGCAGGTCCGCGTAGCCCTTGACCACCGTCAACTGGTTGTTGAAGTCGTGGGCGATTCCTCCGGCAAGCCGGCCGATGGCTTCCATCTTCTGGGCCTGACGCAACTGCAGTTCCTTTTCGCGAACCTCGGTCATGTCGTGCCCGACCACCAGCACGCCGCGGGTCCTCCGGGCTTCCACAACTGGCGAGAAACTCCAGCGGACGACCAGTTCGTTCCCGGAACTGTTCTGCGTGGTGCACTCGATGGTCTCGATGGACTCCTCTTTCAGCGCCCGTCGGAGCAACTGCTCGGCTTCAGCACGAGTGCTGCCTTCCGGCAGCAGCTCCAGCCACGGCTGACCGTATACCTGTTGCTCGTCATATCCGGTGGTCCACCGGGCGAATCGGTTCATGCGCTCGACGCGCAAATCGTCGGTGAGCACAAAGACGATCGTCTGGGCCGTCTCCAGCAGGTTGTTGGCAAAGTCCCGCTCATGCTGCAATTCCTGCTGGGCTTCTTTCCGCGGCCGGATGTCCCGGGCGATGGTCAACATCACACGCTGGTCGCCGGACTGGATCGTGCCCACCCGGACCTCCACCGGCACCTCCTGACCATCTTTCCGGACGTGAACCGTCTCTGCCGTGATCGCACCCCACTCCGCAGTATCTTCCCATAGGTTGGAAAGACTCTCCCAGCTGAATTCCCGGTTGATGTCGGCCACGCTCATGCTGAGAAGCTCTTCTCGCGAGTATCCCAGCAGTTTGCAGGTGTTTTCGTTGACTGTGAGAAACCGTCCCTCCCTGTCGTGGACATAGATCGCGTCGGCGGCCTGGTTGAGCAGATCGCGGAAACGCTCTTCACTCTGTCGGAGTTCCTGTTCGGCCTGGGTCCGTTCGGCCAGGTCTCGCATGACGATCACCGCGTAGCGATTCTGATCAAACTCGACTACGTTGGCGGTGACCTCATACAGCAGTTCCTGCTGATCTTCTCCGAGCAACCGCGTTTCAAAGGTCAGAGATTCCCCGGGCGTCAGTTCGGTCGCCTCCAGCCAGTCATCCAGAACCGTCCTGCCGTCGGCGCAGAGATGGTCGCGCACGCTGGACCCGGACAGCTCCTCCGGGGTCTTGCCGAGGATGGCGGGGACGCGTTTGTTGAAGTCCGCGATGCGCAGCGACGGCAGGTTGGCGAACACGATCGCGTCGTTGCTCTGGTCCAGGAGGGACCGGAACCGCTCCAGATCCTGCAGCTTCGCCTGCAACTGAGGGTAGTAGTTTTTCCTGGAGGAGGTCTCTCCCAGTCCGATGATCTTGTCCCGCAGCTGGCTCCAGCGGTCGGACTTGTTTTCAGAGCGCTTCGGCATACAGCTCCTCCAGATCCTCTTGGCTGACCCTCCTGGGGTTGGTGACCACGCATGCGTCCCGCATGGCCTTGTCTGCCAAGGCGGGCAACTGGTCCTCCGTGATCCCCACGCTCTTGAGCCCACCGGTTACGCCCACTTCCTCACGGAGGGACTGAATCGCCTGCTGGAAGCACTCGGGCACTTCATCGGATTCACAGGCTCGTCCGGTGATCGTTTCTACAAGGCGGGCATACCGTTCGGGGTATTCCCGGGCGTTGTACCGGCCGACGACTCCTAGCAGCAGGGCGTTGCACTCGCCGTGCGGCAGGTCCAGCATGCCCCCCATCACGTGGGACATGGCGTGGACGGCCCCGAGGGACGCGTTGGAGAACGCCAGTCCGGCGTGCAGGCTGGCGAGCATCATCTGCGTTCGCGCTTCGACGTTATCCAATTCGCGAACCGCCTCAGGTAACCACCGGGCGGCCAGGCGTGCGCCTTCCAGCGCGTGCAGGTCGGTGATGGGGCTGGATGCGTTGGAAGCATACGCCTCGCAGGCGTGACAGAGTGCGTCGATGCCCGAGTGCGCGGTCAACTCGGCGTCCATGGTGACGGTGGTCTCCGGGTCGATCAGCGACACGTCGGGGACGACCATCTTGGAGACAATGGCCCGCTTGGTGGCCGCTTCGGTATCGGTAACGACGGCGAACTGCGATACGTCGGCAGAACTGCCTGCGGTGGTGGGCACGCAGATCAACGGGGGGCTGGGGATATTGATCTCGTCCACTCCGATGTAGTCCAGGATATGTCCCGAATTGGCTGCCACTACGCCGATGCCCTTGGCACAATCCAGCGAGCTTCCGCCTCCCACGGCCACGATGCCGTCGCAACCGCATCGCCGATACCGATCCGTACCGGCCATCATTTCGTGGTCCTTGGGATTGGATGTCAGACCGGAGAAGAGCACCGTAGATATCCCGTTCTGTTCCAGGTTCGCCTGCACCTGCCCGGCCCAGCCGGCCTGCATTACCCCCTCATCGGTGACCAGCAGCGCCTTGGTTACGCCCAGCAGATGGGCGAATCGGCCGGCGAGTCGGCGAGCCTCCCATCCGAAGATGAACTCCGGGGCAAGGAACTTCCTCAGTTCGCGCGAAATGTGCATCGACATGACAGAGAACCCTTCTCAATGCACAGCAAAATGCCTGTACGAAGCAGGCGCATTCCGGTCTTGGGGCCTTCAACAGAAAGCTCCGGTTGCGGAGAAAGTCCGTCACTGTGGAAGGTTAGAGCGAGTGACAAAACTCTTTTCCGGTTCAGCCGGCTGCAATCGTCCCTGCCGGCGTCCGGCTGCATCGGCAATGCTACGGCATTGCC
>JBKHHU010000307.1:0-2963 GCA_046539045.1 Phycisphaerae bacterium | reverse complement strand
CTCTCCCCGATGCACCGCGAAGGTGCGCCACTCTGGGCGAAGGCCGGCCAGTTCGCGATACAGCGCGACCATTGCTTTGCCGGTGCCACGGCGGCTGCGGGCGTAGACGGTGCGGGCATCCAGAACCAGTTGGGGACCGGGAGTCATGTTCTTTCCGCCGGGTCAGCGTATTTGCGACGGGTCATTGCAGCCATACGGCCGGGTTCGGACCAGATCCGGAAGGGATCGGCGACCAAGCCCAGGAGATGCTGCACCGCCCCCCCGCGCCAACCCTCGCGGAGCGCGGAGCGAACCCGGCTCAGCCGCCATAGCGGCAGATCCGACAGCATTCGGCGGGTCAACCAGGACTCATTTCCGCGCCGGCGATGTGCTGCCGCGTAGGCCACTCTCATGGATTCGCGGATCTGTTCCCATTTCATCCGACGCGATTTCATATCGTCGTGGATCCGCGCAATCGACAGCAGGTCCGGGAGGGTATGGTATTCGGTCCGCTCCTGGAACTTCAGCCACAAGTCATGGTCCATCGCCAAGTGCAGCGATTCGTCCAGTCCATCGACTTCGCGCCACAGGCTCATCTCCCAGAAATGGGACGGCTGCTTCATCGCCCTGCCCGGTTCGCCGAGGCGCCAGAACTCGATCAGCGCGTCGGGAGAAACCAGTCCCGCCGGGGATTGACGATCCGGGCGATCGTCCTCGTACTCAAAGCGTGCAGCGCCTCCGAGCCAACGGCAATCCGGGTGCCGCAGGAAGTATTGGCCCACCGCGTGCAAGGCGCCGGGCGGGTAGAGATCGTCGCTGTTGAGCCAGGCTCCGATCCGGCCCGTCGCCCGTTGCATGCCTTTGTTAATGGCATTGCTCTGCCCTTCGTCCGGTTCGGAGACCCAGAAATCGATCCAGTCGGTGTATGTCTCAAGCACCTCCAGCGTGCAGTCGGTCGATCCGCCGTCGATCACAATGTACTCCAGGTTCGGATAACCCTGCAGCAGGACCGAGCGGATGGTCTCTTCGATGAATCGACCCTGATTGTAACTGGGGGTCACAACCGTTATGGCGGGTAGCAGGCCGGGTTGTGCGGGAGATGGCATGGCATGCGGTAGTTCCCACGGCCAGCCTGCCCCGACCTTGTTTTCAGGCGGCGGGGGCAATTCCCTAAAAGAGGGAGAGCTACGCACCATTGCAGACGGTCCTCCAACAGGATGCGATGTCTTCGGAGGCGGTGGCGCCGGATTCATGAGCAATCTCGGCCGAATATCGTCGCAGCGTATTACGTTTGTTCCACGCGATGTTCACGTGGTCCAGCACGGTCTCCGCCGAGAACCGTTGATCCGGCAGGAAGAGTCCGTCGCCGACGGAGAGTGGGTCCATGTCCCATCCCAACCGCCGGCCGAGGCTCTGCACCTTGGTCGAATTGGCAACGGGCAACGAAGGCACCCCGCACAGAATACTGAATACGAGCGAATGGAAGCGCATGCCGACGAACAGGTCCAAACCGCCTATGATGCTCATCAGCTTGTCCGGATCGGCCGAATGGCTGAGGACCGTGATATTGCAGATTCGTCCAAGATCGGTCAGGAGCGGGACGTCCGCCGGCGAGAACGGGACGAGCACTACCTCATCGACCATATTTTCCAGATGGGTCAGCATCCTCCGGGCCTCTTGCTGAAAGGCGCGGCTGCGCTGCTCTCGCTGAGCTGTTCCAGTGCGTTCGGCAGCACCGACGTAGAGCGGGCGGAGGCTCACGCCGACGGTCGCTGTGTGGAGAGAATCGGCCCGGTCCTCAACCTCCGAGGCGCGGCTGCCGAGGGCGAACGCCAAGTCCGCCGCCGCTCGGATCTTCTCTCGCCGCGCACCCATGTGAACCAGCCTGTCCACGCTTTCCGTGTCGCGCACGGAGAAATGATCGACCGCCTCCACAAGCTGCAGCAGTGCATCCCGGTCGGCTCCGGGCGAGCATTGGTCGACCCCGGCGCCCAGGATCCCGATCTTGCGGCATCCGAAAGCACGCCAGGCGCGAACCCGCTGCAGCTTTCCTACGATCCGCCCGGGCACATGATCGTTCAACGACCCGCCGCAAGGATGGATGCACCCGCGGATACGAAGACGCTCGCCCAGCATCCGGGGCCATCGTCGTATCCAGTACCCGGCACCATCGACCAGCCGATACGATCGGGCTTCCGGTCCCAGAGGTGGCTCCTGGATGCAAGGCAGACCATGCAGTCGATCCCGTCCATGCCACGCGGACAGAACCACCGGGCTGGCATCCTCGGGGGCCCCGGCAGCCACGGCGGACAGCAAGGCTTCGTCCCCGGCATTACCGGCACCGAAATGTCCCGTCAGCCAGACTCTCATCATCCTCGTTTTCTGCTGGGCCACACACTTCTGCTCGACATGCAGGCTCCGAAAGCGGCCATTACGCGCACGCGAAGCGATGGCAAAAAGTCGAGCAAGCGAAAGGATGTCTGCCTCTGCGGCGAGCGAGACCGACTGGAGGCAACTGGTTGCGTCGGGATACTGTACGTCTCCGCCACGGCGAGAGTTCGAAACTGGGCGGAGGATTTGCTGTCGTGACAATGCCCGCGCGAAAAGGAACAGCCCGCAAGCGGCTTGGCTCGCAGGCTGTTCAGTGTTTGTATGCAGACAGGCTGTCCGTTGAGCCGGGTTACTGTTGCCCTGCCTTTGCGAGTCTTTCCTGAGCAGCGTGCATCTGTTCTGCCGTCGGGGCCGAGCCGCTGTCCATCATGTCGCGGAAGCAGTCGAACAGGTAGGTCGCGTCGTGAGGGCCGGGGCTGGCCTCGGGGTGGTACTGCACGCTGAACACCGGCAGTTCCGCGTGGCGGAAGCCCTCGACCGTCTGGTCGTTCAGGTTGATATGCGTCACGACGCCGCCGGCCTTCTCCAGGCTCTGCGGGTCGACGGCAAACCCGTGGTTCTGAGAAGTGATCTCCACCCTGTCGGTATCCATG
>JBKHHU010000306.1:0-2983 GCA_046539045.1 Phycisphaerae bacterium | reverse complement strand
AGCGGCGGGGAGGGAAACGCCCCCCCGCGGATGAGGCCCGCCAGGGCCGGCAGAGGGGTCCGGCGGCACGCCGCGGTCGCAATGAGGGCGGGCGGTTCTGTCGGCCCTCCGGGCCTCGACGGTGAAACGGGTCGGATCTGTCCCCAGCCCTCCCGGGCTGGGCTACCATTCTGTCGGCCCTGGCGGGCCTTGGCGATGAGACGGGCGGGCTCTGTCCCCAACCCTCAGGAGTTGGGCTACCATTCTGTCGGCCTTGGCGGGCCTCGACGGACCGGTGGCGGGTCGAATGTTCTCAGGTATTGTCGCCCGCGCGTCTGGACGCAATAGTGGTCCCGGGGACCGAATCCGTCTTGGGGAACGGCGACGGCGAATATCGAACAGGGAACAAGGAATGTCGAACTCCGAAGTGAACGGCAACGGCAACGACGAGGGGAACGGCGAATATCGAACAGGGGACGGGGAATGTCGAATCTCGAAGTGAACAGCGGACGGCCGCCGGCGCCCATGGGGGCGCCGGCCACTTCGACATTCGATATTCGGCTCTCCTCCCAAAAGCGTGGTGAGGTAGAGCAGTAAAAACAGTGGACATCATGCCGCCTTTCGCAGATCAAGTGCTTTGTCCAGAAGACCTTGAGAAGCGGAAGGAGATGCATGATGTCCGGACTGAGTATAGCAGGGTATTTTCCATTTGCACGGGTGAAGGTGGTCAGCCAGAACATTCATCTTGATGCCCAGCCGCCGGCGGCCCTGATCCGACTGGAACCGGACCTGCGGTGTCGCCCGGTCTGCCGGACGTGTCAGGCCAAAGGCAGCGTCCATACGAAGGGGCTGCGTCGGACGGTGCGGGACTTGAACGTCGGGCCAGCCCAGACCTTCCTGCAGGTCGAGTACCGCCGCGTGTGGTGCGCCCAATGCGGCAAGGCCCACACGGAAGCGTTGGACTTCCTCGATCCCCACAAGCGCGTCACCCGACGCTTGGCCCGGTACATCTACGAGCTGTGCAAGAAGATGACTGTCCAGGCGGTCGCCGAACACCTGGATCTGGACCCCAAGACCGTCAAGGCCATCGACAAGCACTTCCTCAATGAGGAATTCGGCACCACCGACTGCCAAGGCCTGCGCATTCTCGCCATCGACGAGATCGCCCTGCGCAAGGGTCAGGGCGGCTACATGACGGTCGTGCTGGACTACCAGAGCGGCCGGGTGGTCTGGATGGGCGAAGGCCACAACAAGGACACGCTCGATGCCTTCTTCGCCGAGATGACCGACGAGCAGAAACAAGCCATTGAAGCGGTCGCCGTGGACATGTGGGAGGCCTACATCAACCGTATCCGCCACCACTGTCCCGATGCCAAGATCGTCTTCGATCTGTTCCATCTGGTCAAAGGCTTCGGCGAAGTCATCGACGAGATCCGACGCGAGGAAGTACGCAAGGCGACCACGGCCGAGGAACGCAAGTACATCAAGGGCAGCCGCTACCTTCTGCTGAAGAACCGCAGCAATCTCAGGCCGGACCAGCGCGCCCGCCTGCGGGATCTGCTGGCGGTCAACGAACGGCTCAGCGCCGTCTACCAACTGAAGGACCAACTCAAGATGCTCTACCAGTACAGGCGTCGCGGCTGGGCCAAGAAGGCGATCGACCAGTGGTGCGCGATGGCCGAGGAGATCGATCACCCGCTGATGCGCCGCTTCATCGGCTGCCTTCGCTTCTTCGAGTATGGCATCCTGAATCATTGCGACTACCCGATCGGCACCAGCCCACTGGAGGGCGTTAACAACAAGATCAAAGTCATCAAACGCCAGGCCTACGGCTTCCACGACCCGCAGTACTTCGCCTTGAAGGTCAAACAGGCCTTGCCCGGACGAACAACAACCACGAAAACGGGATGAGAACCAGTTTACGGAAACGCCCGACCGGACCCCCGGCCGGGCGTTTTTGTATCTCGTTTGTGGCAAAGGGTTACGGCGCTCCCCGCCGCGCGCACAAATTCTCGGGTTCGCGGGCGAGACTCCGGGCCCCGAAACCAACCACCCCGGTTCCGCCCGGACGCCGAAAAAACGGCCGCGAACTCTCGGATTCTCTCGTCAACGGTTGGAGCCAGGTTAACGGAACTGTTGGCTTTGGGGCCTGGAAGGATTTCGAACTCGGGGCAGGAAACGAGGGCCGACCAGCCCCCGGGGGTGCTCCTGCTCGGCGACGCGCCCTGCAACCGTGCCTCTCGCCGTCCATGTCGCTGCTTTCCCTTGGGCATGCGTGGTTTCATTGCACGGCAGGATTATCAGGAGCACTCGTCATTTCTGTCCATCCTCGCCTTGCTGGCATGGAGTTGCCGTTCCAGGTGGCGTGTCGCCATTGTCTCGAGGCCGACGCTTGTTCCTCCGTCTTCGCAGGTACCAGTACACAAGTGGGACGAGGCTGTAAAAGACCGCTGGAAACGGTGCTGCTACCGCCCAGATGTAGAGCGGGTCCCTAACGATAACCTGGCTTTCCCCTTCCGGGGCAACTCGTACGATTCTGCTTGGCCCGAGTATGCCCGACCGATACTGCCAACGATAGCCTTCACCATCTGCATACTGAAGTGGATTAGCGCCCTGGCGCGCACGAACGTACTCGCGGTAGCTGTTCTCGCTCCTCCATTTCCGTATGAGTTCTCCGGACAACGTATAGATGTAGTTGGAATCGTCTGCAGCGATCACGTGTAGGCGGTCAGCATCAGGATCCACACTGACAATGCGACTGCCATAGGTAGACCATCCCCGAAGAAATTCGCCATCGGTGTCAAACACTTGAAGACGGAAGTATCCGGAGTCCATGCAGTACACACGAGCATTGGCCACGCGCAGAGATGTCACGTGGTCTATGGGCAGTCTGACCTCCGACGACGCGGCCCGCCACCCGATGGCGGGTAGCAACGCGCAGATGGCAAACACCGCAAAGCACAGCACGGCAGCAGCCAGAAGCAATATCATGGCTGCTTGTATC
>JBKHHU010000305.1:0-2987 GCA_046539045.1 Phycisphaerae bacterium | reverse complement strand
AAGTTCGTGCAGTTCGCGTTGTTCGCGGCTAACAACCAGTTTGAGCCAGCCCCCGAGCGAAGGCATTTCTCTTCGGGCGTCAGCCGGTATTCGTGTCATTCGTGGACTACTGCTTTTCCGCTTCGGCGCGGTCGGCGGCGGCTTTGTCTGAGGCCATGGCGCGGTTTCGCATGCCTTCGGCGTCCTTCTTCATCTCCTTGACGGTCTTCGTTTTAAGACGCGCCGCCCCCTGCCACTTCCGCGTGCCCTTGTATTCCTTGCGACGCTTGGCACGGGTCAGCCGCTTCTTTGCCTCGTCGATCTCGCCTTCGTACTGCGGCAGCCACTGGCGCTGGGCGACGAGCATCTCATCGGTCATCTGCTCGATCTCCACCGGGTCCAGCACGGCCCCGGTCAGCGGGTCCATCATCATCGCCTGCCGCAGCAACTCGAGATCCCCATGCACCGCCGCCTCCACCGACAGGCGCTGCACACTCACTGACGCGTTGCACACAGCAGCACAACCCAGCGGCAGGTCGCCGACCTTCGGGATGTTGATTCCATTCATGTCCGCGTAACCGGGCACTTCCACGATGCAATCATCCGGCAGGTTCGCAATGCAGCCGTCGTTGACCACATTGAAATGCCCGCGGTAGATCCGCCCCGTCTCCAGGCCCTCGATGATGTAGCTGCCGTGCTCGTTGCCGCGGCTTTCCGGGCCGATCGGCTCATCCTCCGCCTTCAGCCAGTTCGGGAAGTCCGTCTTGAACCAGTTCCGCCCCTGCGTGCAGACCCGCAGATACCCGCCGGTCTCGCCGTTGATCCAGGTCGACAGGTCGATCCATTTGTGGATCTCGTCCGGCCGCTTGCGGTACCACGGCAGATACTCGCTGAGGTGCCCGTTGGACTCGGTGGAGTAGTACCCGAACCGCTGGAGCATGTCGATGCGGACCTTCTCGGTCTCGGAGTAGACCGGGTGCTTGCGGAAGCCTTCCAACAGCCGGTGGGTCCAGTCCCGACCGTCGTAGACCACCTGCAGGTACCAGGTCTGGTGATTGATCCCCGCGCAGATGATGTCGACCTCGTCTTGCGAAACGGGCTTGTAGCCGGTGCTGCCGGGCTTCTTCTTGCCGTTGATGAGCAACTCGATCACCTGGGCGATCTGGTGATGCCCGGCCATCACGCCGTGACAGAGCCCGAGCGTGGGTACCTGCCCGTGGTGGTTGGCTACCCAGGTGTTCATCGCGTTGGGGTTGGCGTAATTGAGGAAGAGGCAGTTCGGGTCGGCCACCTCGCGAATGTCGCGGCAGAAGTCGAGAATCTGCGGGATGTTCCGCTGGCCGTACATGATCCCGCCGGCACAGAGGGTATCGCCGACGCACTGGTCGAGCCCGTACTTCAGCGGGATTTCGATATCGGTCCTGAACGCTTCGAGCCCGCCGATACGGGTGCAGTTGATGGCATAGTCGGCCCCTTCCAGCGCCTCGCGGCGGTCGAGTGTGGACTCGAACGTAGCGGGCAGATCGTTGCTCTCGATGTCCTTCTGACACAGCTTGACGACCATCTCCAGGTTCCGCTCGCTGATGTCGTGGAAGGCGAAGTGGGTATCCTGCAATTCGGGCACCGCCAGGATGTCGCGGAACAACCCGCGCGTGAAACCGACACTTCCTGCTCCGATGAAGGCAACTTTGATCGGCATGACTACTCCTCGTGTGCGTTCGCTGGGTGGTACTACGTCTGTAACTTGGTTGCAGCGCTGTGCGCCACCGCGTCAATGCGTGCGCGGGCCTTCTCCTCAGCCAAAACTGTCCGGAAATGCCCGAAATGCATGCTTGCACGCTGGGGCAAACAGCGGAGACAATGCAGTGAAATTGGAACATATCACTCGTATCTGCAGCAAGGGGAAACTCATGAGTCCATTGTCTGCAGGCGGCGTTGTCCGCTACTTCTTTGCCCTGATCCTGCCGGCATCGGTCCCGGCTGCCTTTGCCGAAGACTCGCCGGTGGAGTTGCCGAAGATCTCCGAGTAGACTCTCCCCGCTTGACGCCGCCGGCTGTTTGCCGACAATGCCGGAAGCCAACGCGATCCGGGATGGGTCGCTGCGGCGTCAGAACAGGTTCTGGTATGCGAGCACCCATGAGCGAATTGTCGAAGAAACTGGCTGGGAAGTTCATTGTTATCGACGGGCCCGACGGGGCCGGCAAGAGCACGCAGCTGAAGCTGCTGGCGGAGCGTCTGCTCGGCGCGGACGTGGCGGTGACGCAGGTTCGCGACCCCGGCGGGACGGCCATCGGCGACCGCATCCGGGAGATCCTGTTGGACAATGCTCACGCGGACATGGCCGTCGAGACGGAGCTGATGCTCTACATGGCCAGCCGGGCCCAACTGGTCGCCCAGACGATTCGACCGGCACTGCAGCGGGGCCAGTGCGTGCTGTCGGACCGGTACATCTCTTCGACCGTCGCCTACCAGGGCGCCGGCGGCGTGGACCCGGCGGCGGTGCAGCAGGCGGGCAAAATCGCCACCGGCGGGCTCCTGCCGGATCTGACCGTCGTGCTGGACCTGCCGAGCGACGTCGGCCTCGGCCGGGCGAAGAATGTCGGCGACCCGGATCGGATGGAGTCCAAGGCACTGGAATTCCATCAGCGCGTGCGACAGTCCTTCCTGGACCAGGCCGCCGCCGAACCGGGCAGGTTCGCGGTGGTCGACGGGTCCCGGGAACTGCACGAAGTGGCTGGGAACGTCTGGGAAGCGCTAGCGGCGCGGTTCGGGGAGTAGATTTCTGAGGGGCGCGTTTTAGAGGTCTTCACCCCGCAGTCGCCCCTCCGGGGCTCTATGACATGAGCGATTGGATGGGTAATGGGCGACTAGGCCACCACGGTCTGGCGACCGTGGCTACTTGCTCGGGCCCCTCCGGGGCGAACGGCAGGCAAAAAAACAGCAGAAACGATTCGGAAAGAGTCCCGTAGGGACGACTGCAAATAGCCACGCGGCGCCAGCCCGTGGA
>JBKHHU010000012.1:0-34494 GCA_046539045.1 Phycisphaerae bacterium | reverse complement strand
CTGCAGCTTCCCCCGGAACAGATCGACCACAGAATCCACCAGCGCCTGGGCTTCGACCTCCTTCTGCTGTGTCGGATAGGCCGCCGTCGTCTGCTGATCGTCGGCAGTACCGGCAGAAAGCTCCATCAACTCATCCAGGTACACACTCATCCGCTCGATCTCGCGCAGCCCCGTATCGACGCTCTCATCGGCGATTCCCCGCTGGGCCAGTTCCTCCCGCAACACGTGCAGGTTCATCCGAATCCCGCTCAGCGGGTTCCGCAGTTCGTGTGCCACGCACGCCGACACCCTGCCGAGAGTCGCCAACTGTTCCTGGCGTGCCAACTCCTTCCGGGTTTCGGCGAGTCGGTCCATCAGTTTGTCAAAGGCCTGCCCCAATTGGACGACCTCCTTCGGGCCACGATGGTGACCGGTCGACCCGGCCGACCCGCCGGCATGGCGAGGCCGTTCGGTGAGCGTCTTCATCCTTCGCGACAACCGGTGGATCGGTCTGGCGATCGTCCATGCCAGCCCGATGGACACGGCGCTGGCGGCCACGATCACGACCCACATCACCCGGTAGATACGCTCTGCGACCTGCCGGCGGGGAAGCTCGAATTCGCTCCGCTGGATCAGCGCGTAAAGGCGGACCGCATCCGGGCGATTCGGTGGCTCTGCCGGGATGAGGATGGATTCGTACCGATGGGCTCGGCCGTTGATTTCGATGGTTCCGGACGGGTCAAGCCCCCCAGCGGGCAACCACCGGTCGCCGTCTGTCAAGCTGGAACCGGCGACCTGCCGCCCGGCAGGGTCGGTGGTGATGAAATGGGCGCCGTGCAGGTGACGGAGGTACTGCATGAGGGTATCGCTGAAGGGCAGATCCTGGCTCTCGAGGAACCCTCCGGTACGACGGGCGGTCTGCTCGACCAGCCGCGCCTCGACCACCCTGCCGGCGATTTCGCTGGAGCCGTAACCGATCACCAGCGTCGCTGCGATGACCAGCAGGTTGATGACGATCAGCAATCTGAACCAGATGGGCGTTTTCATGGGCGTCTCGGCCGGCTCCTGTTCTCTCCGTAGCTTCGGGGTCCATGGTAACGGATTTCCCCCATCACCGCGACCGATCTGCGTCATCGCCCCGGCAGAGCCGCCCCCGGCGATCAGCCGTCTTGAGCCTCGACCACAGTGAAGCTCTCGGCGAACCACGGCAGCCGCGGGCAGGCGTCGGCCGATCGTCCGGGCGCTTCTGGAACGACTTGCCGATAGCAGCAGCGATGTCTTGCGGGGCGCCGCAGAAGGGGTCTCGCCCGGAAAAAGACGGCAACAGCAGACAGTACCGGCGGTCATCGAGGTCGGCGGCGCGACCGGCGGATGGTCTCTTCCACCAGTTCGCGGACTTCCTGCAGATTGGCGATGGTCATCCAGACCATCGTCGCGGGGAATCGGTCCTCGTCGCCGTGGAAGATCAGGCTCCCGCAGGCGAGCCTCCGTTCGGGAACGGTGGCCGCCTGCTCGACTTCCTCCACGTGCCGCAGCGGGATGTCGATGACATTCGGCCGGAACACTCCCCGTATGCGGATCACCCGCATGTTGGTCAGGATGTAGAGACGCCCGGACCACTGCAGGCAGGCGTAAATTACCCGCAACATCACCAGACCGAAGCAGATCCAGAATACGCTCTGAGTGCTTATGGCCTGACTGAAATCGATGAAGGCTGCGGTGAGATAGCGAATGGCCAGAATCGCCAGCGCCACCAGCCAGGCAGGTCCGGAGGCCAGCAGCACGAACCACCGGCTGGGCTTGACCGCCAGAATCACCACCTCGCCGTCCTGCAGGACCTCCTGCGGAACAGTAAGTGCTTCGGTAGCATCTGCTGCCTGAGTAGGTGTTGGCTCTGCCGATGGGGTCATTGACTGTCCTGGTACAGGTGCTTTTTCAAAACGCAGATATCCGGCAGGTTGCGGTACAAGTGATCGTAATCCAGACCGTAGCCGACCACGAACTCGTCGGGCAGGTCGAATCCGACAAACTCCGCCTCGGTCCGGTTTTCCACGTCCGGCCGTTCTTTCCGGAGCAGCACGCAGCTACTGACGCTTTCCGGCTGATATTCGGCGACCATATCCAGCAGATACTGCAGGGTCAGCCCGGAATCAAGGATGTCATCCACGATCAGCACGTTTCTTCCGCGAAGGGTCCCTGCCGGCGGGACGGTCACTTTCGGGCCTTCCGAGCGGGTCGCCTGCCCGGGGTAGCTGGAGACCGAAACCAGGTCCAACCTCATGGGCAAGGGAAGCTTGCGAATGAGGTCGGCCAGGAAGATCAGCGACCCGGTCAGCACCGCGAGAATGGTCAACTCCCGTCCGGCGTACTGCTCGGCGATCTGTCCGGCGAGCGTCTCCACCCGCCGGGCGATCTGCTCTTCAGTGAATAGTACACGCTCGATATCGTTTCGGATGGACTGTTCGCCGCGGTTGGGCTGACTGGGGCACATGTGGGTTTCTCCGTAGACCGCTCCTGCGCGGGAGCATGGTACCTGAGTCCGTATCCCATTGCAATTCCAGCCTTACCGCTTCATACTATACGTGCCGCACCGGCGGGATAGGTCGTCCGGCCTGTGGGGGCTGTTTCCTCGCAGCATCTCGAGGCGGACCGGCGGGGCGACGGATAAATGTTCTATGTTTTCTGAAATTCGGGCAACGATCCCGCGTACTGCATAGTCTAACAGATGACAGACACCGACACGTCGTTATCGGACATAACATTGCTGCCGCCACCGGCGGAGAACTTCAAAGGAGAATTGCTGATGTGTAATAAACGCGTACTTTCCGTGCTGCTTGTGCTGGCGTTGACCGCATCGTTTGTCTCGGCCCAGACGGCCCAGAAGGAGGCGGAGAACGTCCTGAACTACGTTCCGTCCGACGCGATGGGCTTCGTTGTCATCCCGAACCTGAAGACCTCGACCTCCAACCTTCAGACCTTCCTCAACGGCGTGGGCGTCGGTCCGATGATCCAGGCCCAGATGCCCGGCGGGTTGATCGGCGGGGTGAAGAAGGGCCTCGGGCTCGGCGAGGGATTCAACCCCAACGGAGGGATGGCCTTGATCATGCTCCAGCCGAAGAAGTATGGAGTCGATCTTGCCAAAGTCATGCCCGATGCGTCCGGGAAGGCCCGGGAGGAGCTGAAGTTCGAAGAACTCCCGATGATCATCGTCATGGCCGGCGATGACGTCAAGAGCACCGTCGACCGGCCCGAAGCCACCGCCAGCGGCGATCTGCTGACCTGGACCGACGAACAGGGCAAGACCTGGTTCGGTGGACAGAAAGGCGATTACGTCTTGCTCAGCCCGCTCAAAAAGGCCCTCAACGATACCCTCAAAGCCAAGAAGGCCTTCCCCACCGTCTGCACCAAGGACCAGGAATCGCTGATCGGCAAGGCCGACATCTACGCTCACGTGGAGATGGAACAGGTCGCTCCCATCTATGTGAAGATGATGGAAAATGCCGCCAAACAGATGAAGGACGCCCGCAAAGGGGACGCGGAAATGGACGTCCTGAGTTCTCTGATGCCCATCTACACCAGGTTCTACTCGCGGATGCTCGGCGACATGGATTACATCGACCTGGCGATCAACTTCGACAACACGAACAAGGGCCTGGTCATTGACGAGATCGTGGCCTACAAGCCCGATTCCAAGTGGGGCAAGATGATCGCCTCCGTCAAGGGCGGACAGGGCGACCTGGTCGGCAAGCTCCCCTCCGGACCGTATGTCGCCGCTTTCGGCTCGTCCAACCAGGGCAAAGGCGCCGAGATCTGGGCCGACCTGCTCCAGGACATGTTCAAGACCGACGTCTTCGAGGACGTCAAGCAGTCCGATCGCACCAAGGCAGTCAGCCTGAGCACAGAGTTCTTCAAGCAGATGACCGGGTTCCAGTTCGCGATTGGTGGCACCGGCGAGGCCGACGGCGTGGTGGGCCTGGCCTGCGTCCTGGAATGCAAAGATGCCGACAAGCTCCAGGAACTGCTTGCCGACGGAATGAAGGTGAAAGACAGCTTCATCAACCAACTGTTCGATGACCCGGACATCAAGGACCTGAAGATTTCCTACGCAAAGGACGTTGCCAAGGTCGGCGGGAAGAATGTCGACGCGATCAAGGTCGAGCATCCAGAGACGGCGGAAATGTCCCAGTCCGAGCGTCAGGAAATGAAGAAATTCCTCGCCGAAGACGAGGTCAACATCTACGTGGCCAAGGTCGACGCCAAGACCGTCGTGATGACCTTCGGTGGCTCCACCGAGTACCTCGCCACTGCCCTGAAGGCAGCAGGCAACGGCGGGAAGATCCTCAAGGACGACGGCGTCAAGCAGGGACTCGCCGTGATGCCCAAGAACCCCGAGACGGTCGGGTTTGTCAGTATCAAGAATCTGTTCCAGACCGTCAAGGCCGGGGCCGACAAGGTGGGCGCGGGCAACCGCATCCCGCCGCTGGCATTCCAGAACGCGGTGCCCATCACCTTCGCAGCCAGGTACCAGGGGCCCGCCTGCCACCTTCGGTGCTACGTACCGACCGCGACCATTCGCGAAACCATGACCGCTGCCCAGATGATCATGATGCACATGATGCAGATGAATCGCCCGGGCCAAGGCGGCAGGGAACCGCTCGGCGGTGAAGACTTCTGATCATGGTTTGACGAGAAGCTGCAAAGCGGCGGGCCCATCGGGTCCGCCGCCTTCATGCGCCGAGACCCCGAAACGACAACGGGCCGACAACCCGAAATAGCCTGTCGACCCGGAACATCCTGTCTTGATTCTCTCCCGCCGGCGCCCCTGCCTACTTCAACTCCTCCCGCAACTGCTTGAGGAAACCCTCCCGCAGCTTCTCCGGCACCTGATCCAGTGCGGGCTCCTCTGCGTTGCCGGTCTGGAAATCCTCCACGGCCTGCAGGCCGGTATAGCGGTACTTCTTGAGGTCCTGCACGTGCTTCCGGGCACGGTCGAGCTTCCCGCCGTACATGTCCAGGCAGTAGTTGACGACCAGGTGGTGCAGGTCCTCGCTGGACAGATCCTCCTTGTGTTCCAGTGGCGCAGACGAATCCCCGCCGCGCTCGGCGATCAGGTCGCGTTCCTTCTCGAACAGCTGCTTCTGGAACTCCCGTTCTTTTTTCTCCGCCTCCTCATCGACCGGAGCCAGATCATACAGCTCTTCATCGTCAACCGGGGCGGGGATGTACGTCGACTGCTTGCAGTAGGGGCACTTACCGCGTTTCCCGCCTGCATCGTCAGGGGCGTTGATGCTTTTGTGACAGTGTTCGCACCGGAACGTGATTGCCATGATGTTCTCCCATCGCCGGACCAGGCCTAGGTCCGGATTATTCGCCGATGATCTTTACCAGCAGACGCTTGCGACGCATCCCGTCGAATTCATAGTAGAAGATATGCTCCCACGGACCCAGGTGCAACTGCCCGTCGGTGACGGCCACGACCACCTCCCTGCCCATCACCTGCCGTTTCATGTGAGCGTCGGCGTTGTCCTCCGCTCCGTTGTGACGGTACTGGTCGTGGGGCTTCTCCGGAGCGAGCTTCTCCAGCCATACCTCGTAATCGTGGTGCAGGCCGGATTCGTTGTCGTTGATGAACACCGAGGCGGTGATGTGCATCGCGTTGACGAGCACAATCCCGTCCTTAACCTCGCTCTGGGCGACCAGCCGCTCGACTTCATCGTGGATCGACACGATCGCCCGGCGCTGCGGGACGTTCATCCAGATTTCTTTGGTCAATGTTTTCATCGGCTTCTCCTTCCTCGCTTCAGCTTATCGCCCCCGGCCGGGCAAATCCACCCCCGGCACGACGTCGACAGCGAAGGCTTTTGTATCACCGACCGCCTGCCCGTATGATACGTAGCCCACCGGCAGGAAGGCACTCCTGACCGCCGGGCTATCCATGGAGAAGATGTATGCGCAATGTCGGACAACTCGTCAGCGAAAAGCTGCTGCCCCGCGTGGCCAACCCGGGTCAGTACGTCGGCCTGGAGACCAACGCCTGTTGCGGCGACGCTGAATCCGCGGACGTCACCGTGGCGATGGCGTTCCCCGATACCTACGGGATCGGGATCTCGCACCTCGGCAGCCAGTTGCTCTACCACCAGCTCAACGCGATGGACGGCGTGGCCTGCGATCGCACCTATTGCCCCCTGCCCGACGCCGAGCAGGTGATGCGCGAGCAGGACGTGCCGCTTTTCGGCTGGGAGAGTCGCTCCGCGTTGGCGGATTTCGATATTATAGGCTTCAGCCTCGGATACGAGCTGTGCGTGACGAACGTGCTGACGATGCTGGACCTGGCGGGCATTCCGCTCCACGCTGCCGACCGGGGCGACAAGCACCCGCTGATCGTCGGTGGAGACGCATTGGCCGACTCGCCCGAGCCGCTGGCGCCGTTCTTCGATATCTTCCTTCCCGGTGATGGCGAGGAGCCGATGAAGGCGATGGTCGAGCTGCTGCGGGAAGCGAAACAACAGGGCCTCTCCCGCAGGGAACTGCTGCTGACCACGGCCCGGACGCTCCCCTTTGCCTACGTCCCCAGCTTCTACGAACCGCAGTACGATCCGCAGGGCAGGCTGACCGGCCTGACACCGACGGAAACGGACATCCCGGAGACGATCCGGCGTGCCTGCCTGGAGCGCCTCGCCGATGCGCCGATCCCGGAAGCGCCCCTGGTCCCGCTCTCGGAAGGCGTGCAGGAGCGGGTGATTATCGAGGTGATGCGCGGCTGTCCGAACGCCTGCCGGTTTTGCCAAGCCGGGGCCACCCGCCTGCCGGTCCGATCGCGCTGGGTCGATGAAATCGTGGACGCCGCACGCTCCGCCCTAGCCAATACCGGCTACCGCGAGATCTCCCTGCTGAGCCTGTCGACCAGCGATTATCCGTTCCTGGATGAATTGATCGACCGGCTGAACGCGGAATTCGCCCCGCAGAACGTCTCGATTTCCCTGCCGTCGCTGCGGGTGGACAAGCAGTTGCGTTACCTGCCGAGACTGACCAGCACCGTCCGCAAAGGTGGGCTGACCATCGCCGCCGAAGCGGGCACGCCCCGCATGCGAAAAGCCATCCGCAAAAGCATTACCGAAGAGGACATGATCGAAGGCGTCAAGGCAGCCTACGCAGCCGGGTACCAGAAGGTGAAGGTGTACTTCATGGCCGGGCTTCCGGGCGAGACCGAACGCGACATCGAACAGATCTTCTGGCTGAGTTACCGCATGTCGCTGGCCCGCAAGGAAGTAGACAGCCGGAAGGGCTCGATCAACGCATCGGTCTCCTGGTTCGTGCCCAAACCGCACACGCCGATGCAGTGGGCTCCGATGCAGACCGAGGACTACTTCTGGTGGGTCCGGAACAAACTCCGCGACATGGCCAGGCGAAAAAGCGTGAACGTGAAGTTCCACCGGATCGAGCGGAGCCTGCTGGAAGGCTTCCTCGCCCGAGGCGACCGGCGCGTCGCGAAGGTCGTTGAGGCGGCGTGGCGAGACGGCGCGCGGTTTGACTCGTGGGAAGAGCATTTCGATTACGATCGCTGGCAGCGGGCCTGCGAGAAGACCGGCGTGGATCCGGACTTCTACCGCCGGGAGTTCAGCGTGGATGAATTCCTGCCCTGGTCGCACATCATCTGTCGGCGACGCACGCCGTTCCTGCTGGAGCAGCGTCAGGAAATGCTGGACGCGCTGGCAGAGGAAGACATCGACCCTCACCACAGCAACGCCGGGTAGGGACGCGCATTACCAGATGATGTCCCGCGCGTCGAACACCGGGCCGTCAGTGCAGCAGAGCCTGAACGACCAGCCGCTTTCGCTGTCGTCGCGGATCTTCACCACGCACGACTGGCACGTGCCCATCCCGCAGGCCATGTACCGCTCCAGCGACAGTCGGCAGAGGATATCCCGCTCGATGCACAGCTTCGTCAGCACCTGCATCATCGGCTCCGGCCCGCATGAATACGCCGCCACGTCCGCGGCATCGAGATTCTCGGCGTCCAGCCACTCCGCCAGCGCCTGCGTGACAAAGCCCTGGTAGCCCAGCGACCCGTCATCGGTCGCCAGCACCGCCTCGGCTCCGCGGCCGGCGAACTCCTTCACGTAATCGCCCGGAACGGGGTCAGCCGGCACGTTCCTGCCTTCCGGCACGGTCAGCGGCATGAGACTGCCCCTCTGCGCTCCGGAAAACGCCACCACCCGCTTGCCCGCGTCGGCCAGCATCTCCGCGAGGTAGATCATCGGCGGGATGCCCACCCCACCGCCGACCAGCACCGCAACGGGTTTGTCCTCGAACACCGGAAACGTCCCGCCGTTCGGGCCCAGCAGGCTGATCTCCCAGCCGAGCTGCGAATCGGCAAGCCAATACGTGCTCGTGCCGACGGTGCGATAGATGAATTCCAACTCCACGCCCGTTTCGGTATCCCGCCTGCCGGCAATGCTGATCGGCCGCCGCAGCATCGGCTCCCGATCGGTCAGTTCCGGCTGGGTGAGCTTCGGCGGGCGGTCGGCCGGCCAGTCCACTTCGTGCACAGAGACCTGCCGGCCGAGCCGCCTGCAGTGAAGCTGGATAAACTGTCCCGGCCCCGTCGGCGGGAAGCTGTCCAGCCCGAGGCGCAGAAAGTAATGTTCATCGCAAAGCTTCCTGTTTTCGAGGATCTCCGCGGTATAGGCCCCCCTGCCGGTTTTCTGTTGGTGGCTGCACATGCGGAACATCGTAGACAGACCGCCCAGCGGCGTCAACGACCGGGACCGGGGGAAACCCGATCCGCCCGAGGCCGTTGACACCCCGCACCGGGCGGACTACCATCGCCGCGGAACAGGAGACCCCCATGGCAGCAGAGAACAGTCAATCCGGCAAGTCCTGGCAGGGACGCCTCAAGGCCGACGCGGACGAAGCCACCGCCCGTTTCGTCGCCAGCCTCGACGTCGACACCGCCCTGTGGACCTACGACATCCGCGGCTCGATCGCCCACGCGCAGATGCTCGGCGAAGAGGGCATCCTCACCGACGAGGAATTCCGGCAGATCCGCGAGGGACTCACCGCGATCGGCAAGGACATCCGCAAGGGGAAGATCGACATGCCGATGGCCCTGGAAGACATCCACATGGTCATCGAGAAGAACCTGATCGACCGCATCGGCGATCCCGGGGCCAAGCTGCACACCGGCAGGAGTCGCAACGACCAGGTCGCCCTCGATATGCGTCTCTGGGCCCGCGATGCCGCCGGCGAGCTGATCGACAGCATCCGCACGCTGCAGGCCGCCCTGGTCGATCTGGCCGGGCGCAGCAGCGACATCGTCATGCCCGCCTACACCCATCTGCAGCGTGCCCAGCCGATCCTGGCCGGTCACGCCGTGATGGCCTACGTGGAAATGCTCGACCGCGACGCCGGCCGGCTCGCCGATGCGCTGAAGCGGATCAACATCTCCCCGCTGGGTTCGGGCGCCGTGGCGGGAACCAGCATTCCGCTGAACCGGGCCCGCACAGCCGAGCTTCTGGACTTCCCCGAAATCTCGCGAAACAGCATCGACGCGACCAGCGATCGCGACTTTCTCGCTGAACTGTGCTTCTGCTGCGCGACGCTCGGGGTGCACCTGTCCCGCCTGGCTGAGGACTGGATTGTCTACTCCACGACCGAATTCGGCTTCCTCAAGCTGTACGACGCCTACTGCACCTCCAGTTCCATGATGCCGCAGAAGAAGAACGCCGACACGCTGGAACTCATACGCGGCAAGAGCGCTACCGCCATCGCCCAACTGACCGGGATGCTGACGCTGCTGAAGGGGCTTCCGCTGGCGTACAATCGTGACCTGCAGGACGACAAGCGCTTCGCGTTCGCCACCGTCGACGCCATGCAGCAGTCGCTGAAAGTGGCTGCGGGAATCGCCGCGACAGCGGAATTCCAGCCCGACCGGATCGCCGAGGACATCGACGAGGGCTACCTCGATGCGACCGCCCTGGCCGAGTACCTCGTCAACCGGGGCGTGCCGTTCCGAACCGCCCATCACATCGTGGGTACGCTGGTGGCCCAGGCGGAGAGCAAGGGCCTGCAACTGATGGAGATGTCGCTTGAGGACCTCCAAGGCGGCTGCGACCGCATCGAGCAGGATGTGTTCGACACCCTCGGTGCCGTCAACGTGGTCAAGCGTTACGCCCCCGACGGCGCCGGTGGCAAGCAGCAGTTGGACAAGCAGATCAGCTACTGGAACCAGCGGCTGGGCGGGTAGTCCGCCAGTTGCACGAATTGGACTGAACGCACTATGGGCAGGTGAATCGGGACCGCTATGCGAGAACTGGATTTCATCAAGTGGATTACGCGGCAGAGCCGGTTTGACCCGGCGCGGGTGCCGATCGGCCCGGGCGACGACATGGCCGTGGTCAAATGCGGCGCCGAGGACCTGCTGATCACGATTGACCAGGTGCTGGACGGGGTGCATTTCCTGCTGGAAGAGCACGGCCCGCGGCTCGCCGGTCGAAAGGCGATGGCGCGGAACCTCTCGGATGTTGCCGCCATGGCGGCAGAACCTTTGGCGGCGGTGGCATCTGTGGCGCTGCCGAAAGGCACCGACGAAGCGGTCGCCCGGGAGATCTACGGCGGCATTCGCGAACTGGGCGACCGATTCCACTGTCCGCTGGTCGGCGGGGATCTCGGCACGTGGGATCAGAAACTCGCCATCAGCCTGACGCTCTTCGCCCGCCCGGGCACGGGCCGCCCGGTTCTCCGCAGCGGCGCCAAGCCCGGCGATGCGATTTGCGTGACCGGCAAGCTTGGCGGTGCCTGGCGCACGCGACGACACCTGGAATTCATCCCGCGCGTCGAGGAGGCCCAGATGCTGTCCGGAGCGGCCGACCTGCACGCGATGATCGACCTGTCCGACGGGCTGGCCACCGATCTGGGGCACATCTGCCGGGCCTCCGGTGTGGGCGCGGAATTAACCGAACCCGCCATCCCGATCCATCCCGACGCCGCTACGGGAATTTCCACCGAGGACAGAGGCGAGATGCTGAGTCGTGCCCTGACCGACGGCGAAGATCACGAGCTCTGCTTCACGCTACCGCAGGCGGAGGCAGACAAGCTGGTCAGCCAGCCGCCTTGCGAGGTCGAGCTGACGAAAATCGGCAGGATCGTTGACGGCAAGGGAATCCAGTTGATCGCAGCGGATGGGTCGCGATCGCCGGTGGACAAGCCCGGCTGGGAACATTTGGCGTAAAGGGGTTCCGCCCGCGTCGGTTTTGCCGTATCCTTCGGGCGTTATGGAAGTCTTCAACAGCAACAGCGTGGAGCGGACGTACGAGATCGGGCGCGAGATCGCCGGAAAGCTCGACCTCGGCGATTGCGTGGCGCTGGTCGGCGATTTGGGAGCGGGCAAAACCACAATCACCAAGGGCCTGGCTGAGGGGCTCGGCCTGGACGATTCCCGCATGGTCTCCAGCCCCACTTTCGTTCTCGTGCAGGAATACCCGGGCAAGGTCCCGCTTTACCACATCGACCTGTACCGCCTGACCGCCCCGGCAGAGGAATTGCTGGATCTGGGCTTCGATGAGATGCTCGAAACCGGCGTGGTGCTCATCGAATGGGCCGACCGCGCCGAATCCGCCCTTCCCCGCCCGTACTGGGAACTCCGCATCGAGATCAGCGGAGAGCACAGCCGCCGGTTCCTGCTCCGGCAAGTCGACTGAGACCCACCAGTTCCCGCATCATCACTCATCAGAAACCCTTGACGATATAACCCTTCTTTGCCATCATGCACGGCTTGTCATTCAGAAGGATGTCTCTATGGAACAGGCAATCGAGAAAGCCGGCACGCTCATCGAAGCGTTGAGCTATATCCAACGGTTTCGCAACACGATCGTCGTGGTCAAGATGGGCGGTTCGATCATGGACCAGCCCGATGATCTGAAGGCCCTGCTGACCGACGTGGTGTTCATGAGCACCGTCGGGATGAGGCCGGTGATCGTCCACGGCGGGGGCAAGGCCATCTCCTCGGCCATGGAAGAGCGCGGGCTGGAAGTGCAGTTCGTCAAAGGACGGCGATATACCGACCAACGCACGCTGACGGTCGTCGAACACGTGCTCTGCAATGAGGTCAACAAGGGCATTGTGGATACCATCGAGTCGCTCGGCTCTGCCGCCATGGGCCTGCACACACTCGGCAGCAGCGTCCTGTTCGGCGAGAAGCTGTTCCTGGAAGAGGACGACCGAAAGATCGATCTGGGCTTTGTCGGACGGGTCACCGGCGTCAACGCGCACCTGGTGGAACTGCTCTGCCAGGCGGATACCATTCCGGTCATCGCCCCGCTGGCCCGCGACCGGACCGGCGGGAAGCTCAACTGCAATGCCGACACCGCCGCCGGCGAAGTCGCTGCCTCTCTCGGGGCCGGCAAGCTGGTGGTCGTCAGCGACACCCACGGCATCCGCCGGGACGAAAATGAGCCGGAGAGCGTCGTCACCACCGCGACCGAAGCAGAGATCAAGGACATGATCACCGACGGCACGATTTCCGGTGGGATGATCCCGAAGGTCGACTCCTGCCTCCGCGCACTGGAAGCGGGCGTGAACCGCACGCACATCATCAGCGGACGGATTCCGCATTCGCTCCTGCTGGAGATCTTCTCCGACCGCGGCTCCGGCACGCTCATCACCCAGAAGTAACCAGGTGCTTTCATGATCAAGGATTTCATCAACATCGCCGATTTCACAGGCCCGCAACTCAAGGCCCTGCTGGACCGCGCGATTGCCGATAAAGCAATGTTCCGCCAGGACACGTTGCCCCAGACCCTCGAGAACAGGACGCTGGCGATGTTCTTCGAGAAACCCTCGCTGCGTACCCGCGTAAGCTTCGAAACCGCGATGACGCACCTCGGCGGACATGCGATGTACCTGACGCCCGCGGATATCGGTCTCGGACAGCGGGAAAGCGTGGCCGATACCGGACGGGTGCTGTCCCGCATGGTGGACGGGATCATGGCCAGGACGTTCAGCCACGAACTCGTGTGCGAACTGGCGAAGGTTTCCAGCATCCCGGTTGTCAACGCGCTGACCGATTACTCCCACCCCTGTCAGGCGATGGCAGACCTGATGACGCTCCAGGAGCATCGGGGCGAGCTGGCGGGCAAAACGATCGTCTTCGTCGGCGACGGCAACAATGTCGCGCGCTCGCTGGCCGCAGCCACCGAACGGCTGGGTATGCACTTCGTGCTCGCCTGTCCCGAAGGCTACGAACTGGAGCCGGAATTCGTGGACACGCTGGACGCAGACCGGTTCAGCATGAACCACGACCCGATCGACAGCGTGAGAAACGCCGACGTGATCTACGCCGATACATGGGTCTCCATGGGCCAGGAAGAAGAAAAGGCCCAGCGCGTCCGGGACTTCGACAGTTTCCAGGTTAATGCGGATCTGATGTCCGAGGCGCCCGAGGAGGCGTTCGTGCTGCATTGCCTGCCCGCGTACAAGGGCTACGAGATCTCCGAGGAGACGTTCGAAGCCTATGCCGAATATATCTTCGACCAGTCGGAAAACCGCCTGCACTTCCAACGATCGCTGCTGAACGTGCTCATGGACGAGGGCGGGATCGAGTAACACTCTGTTGATTCACACGCAGAGGCTCAGAGAATCAGAGTGAGTGACAGAAGTAATTTCGTGGTTCAGCGTCGGCGAAAACGTTCCTGACAAGGACGGCGATGCAGGCAATGCCGTAGCATTGCCGAAGCAGCCGGACGCCGACAGGGACGATTGCAGCCAGCTGAACCGGAAAAGAGTTTTGTCACTCGCTCTAGAGCCGGTCAGTCACTGCAGCACGGCTCCTGTATCTCTGCCGCTCTGTTTTTTGTGTGTGTGAATCAACCATCTCCCCAGCCCGGCGCACACTCTTTGCATAGAAACGGCCCTGCCGATTCGCTACACTATGCCGATGGCACAACAGCGACACGACGGCAGGAAAGCCAACGAACTCCGCGAGACGACAGTCATACTCGATTTTGTCCGCTCCGCCGGCGGAAGCTGCCTGATCGAACTCGGCGGCACGCGCGTTATATGCACCGCCAGCTTCGAAGCGGGCGTCCCGACATGGCGGGAGAAATCCGGGCTCGGATGGGTCACGGCTGAGTATGCGATGATGCCCGCCTCGACCGGGCCGCGACGCAAAGCCCGCGGAACCGACAGCCGCGCCACGGAGATCAAGCGGCTGATCGGAAGGGCGCTTCGAGGAGTGGTGGATTTTGAGAAACTCGGGCCCAACACGATTACGCTGGACTGCGATGTGCTGGAGGCCGACGGCGGGACGCGATGCGTCTCGATCACCGGCGCGTATATCGCCCTGGCCCGGGCAGTCGAGCGGGGCGCCGAAGCGGGGCTCTGCCGAAAGACCGCATTGAACAACCAGATCGCCGCGGTGTCGGTTGGTATCGTCGACGGCCGGGCGGTTCTGGATCTTGACTACGCCGAAGATTCCTCTGCCGAAGTGGACATGAACGTCGCGATGGTCCGCGGCGGGAAGTTCGTCGAACTGCAGGGCACCAGCGAAGGCGTGCCCTTCGAGAAGGACCAGCTGGACAAGATGCTTACACTAGCCGGAACCGGTATCCGGAAGCTCATGAAAATTCAGCGTGATGCGCTCAAAGCGTGAGGTAGTACCATGAAACGCATGTATCTGTTGCTGACTCTGACCTTGGCCGGTGCGTTCCTGATCGGCTGCAATCCCAATGGCAATGTGTACCTTGGCTCATCTGCCAGCGATGAGGAGGCCCGCTACACCGTCTTCCTGACGGCGCTGCAGGGCCGGAACCACATCCGGGAGGCCAGGCGATACAAACAACAGACAGAGCGGCACGCCGGGTGGAAAGATCTCTACATCGTCCACAAGAGCGATCGGAGCGACCTGTTCTGGGGTAAGTACCGTACGCTCGACGAAGCCCGCAAACGCGTGGGCATCGCCAAGGCGTGGGTAGCGCCCGCGGGAGTTCGACTCTATCAGAAAGCGCTGGTCCTGCCGATCCCGGGAGAGGATTTCGGCCCACCGGAATACAAGCTCGCAAACGCCAACGGCTACTGGACCGTACTGGTGGCGATCTTCGAGGACGTTCCCGAAGAAGACTATTACAGCCGGAAAAAGGATGCCGTGGAATACTGCAAGTACCTGCGGAAGCAGGGCGAACAGGCGTACTATCACCACGAGGTCGCCAAATCGAAGGTGACCATCGGCTCATTCCCGGAATCCGCGATGCGGATGATGCAGAAGGGGCGGACGCACGTGCCGACGATCATGAATCCGAAGATGCAGCAGATCATCCAGCGGCACCCGAAGCTCGCCGTGAACGGGCATGAGGAGATCGTCCGCCGCTCCGACCCGCGCACCGGGGGCCTGGTTGAGGTAGTTAGCCGTTCGCATCCGATCAAGATTCCCGAGAAGACCGGCTCCCTCACAGAGAGCGGCGGAGTGGGACAACGGCAGTTCCCCGGCGTTAATCCGCGGTAGGTGGCAAGACATGAGCAGGAAGGACCGTTCGTTGGTGTTGGCAACCGGAAACCCGGGCAAGATTCGTGAAATGCGACGGGTTCTCAGCGACCTGCGGCTGGAGATCAAGTCGCTGGCCGACTTCGGCGATGTTCCGGAAGCGATCGAGGACGGGGAGACGTTCGCCGAGAACGCCCGCAAGAAGGCCCTCCACTACGCCGAGCAGACGGGGCATTGGTGTCTTGCCGATGATTCCGGACTGGCCGTAGACGCCCTCGACGGCCGACCCGGCGTGCACAGTGCCCGATATGCGGCCGATCGTGTTGAGTCCGACCGGCGCGACGACATTGACCAGGCCAATAACGAGAAACTGCTGGAAGAACTCCGCGACATCCCGGACGAGCAACGAACCGCGCGGTTCGTCTGCTACCTGGCGTTCGCCGAACCGGGAGCCGTCCTGTTGGAAACCCGAGGAACGGTGGAAGGGAGGATTGGTTATGAACCTGCCGGCGAGAACGGTTTCGGGTACGATCCGCTGTTCTACCTGCCGGATCGCGCTTGCACGACGGCCCAGTTGCTTCCCGAAGAGAAGAACGCCATCAGCCACCGCGGGAAGGCGGTTCGCCGGTTCGCCGATCTGCTGGAGGATTTTCTCGCTCGGCAGGGCTGAGGCGCGATCGGGACATGCGTCGTCGCCCTGCCCCGCTGCGGACGCCCGCGACCGTGCCCGCGACGACAGCGATCGCCAGATACAGCCCCAGCGTTTCATACCAGCCGACGGACGGAATGGGGACGTAATCGCCCAGGCGCGTGATGTCATACATGAGGGGAGATTGCGGCCAGGAGAATGACAGCGGCTCTGCCAGCAACACGGAGACCGCGAAGAAGAGGTTGGCCCGCACAGCCCAGGCCGCCGCGGTTTTGGCTGCATCGCCGGAGAGTGACTGGAGCGGCCCGCCGATCCAGAACGGGGACGAAAGCATGATCGCCGACACCCCCGCAACGAGCAACGCCAGCGTCGCCCGAGCCCACGTCGAACGGGCCATCCGAACAACAGCAAGCGCCGTTACTCCCCCCGCCGCCCACAACAGGTACATCCGCACGGCGTCCCACAAATCGATCGGAATGCTGCTCAACCACAGGACCAGCAACAGGATGATCGACGCATCCACGCACGCCCCCACGCGCATGGTCGCCGCCCATCCGTCCGTTCCGGTGATCGCAAATACCCCGCTGCAACAGGCGATCCAGAAGCTCGTCAACGCCAGCGAACCCACCGCAGCATGGGACAGCGGACTTCCCATCGCCAGGAACAGCAGATAGCTGCCCAGGGAAACGATCAGCGTTAAGGCGGCGGCAGTGAGCATCCCTGCTGCGTTTCGCCGGACCAGGCCGGCGGGGGCAGGTGCGGCATGTGTCGCTGGTGGAGACTGGGTCATTCGCTGTCCGGATTCTCCTTGCGGAACTGCGTCGCCCGCTCCTTCAACTCCTCGTGATATTTCTGCAGCATCTTCTTCCGCGCTTCCAACTCGCGGATTTCCAGTTCCAGTGCCTCCAGGGCCGCCTCCGCCTCTTCAGCGGGATCCACGAGGTACTCCTTCGGATTGGCGAACTTCTGCTTCCACACCTTCAACGCTGCCGATGCTTGGTCCGGCGTCCGCGGCAGGACCTCGATCATCGAACCCGGAAAATGCACCTCCGTGTCGAACAGGCCACCCAGCCGTAATTCCTCGCGGGCCTTGCTGATATCGTACACCAGCGCGTACGGCGACGGCCGGATCAGCACCATCCCCTTCTGGTGCTGAGAGAGGTACTTCTCTGCCCAGTCGTCCAGTTGGTCCCACGTGACAGGCCGGCCGCCGATGTTGAGCCGCCCGAAGCGGTCGATGTCGAGATATACTCGGGCGTGCGGAGCCTTCTCCTGCCCCTTCGGCACGTGAAAAACGACCTTGACGTCCGTCCCCTTGGCCGGGACCACTTCTGGATCCGCTTCGAACAGTTCCTGCCCCTTGCTCTCACTGCTCTCGAACGGGACATCCATCACCGCGGCGCCTTTGTTGGCGGTGGAAACATGTTCCCCGGCCTCGTCGGCAAGATACGTTCCGTCGGGGAACAGTTCGGATCCCACGAAGATGTATCGATCGGGAGGACTGCTGCCTTTCTTGCCTGTCAGCTTCAGGAAGTCGCCGGCCGGCAATTCATGCTGTTTGCCCTTCTTGTCGGACCACCGGACCTTGATCTCCACCTTGGGCCCCCGCGGAGGCAGAAACCGACCCGACGCTCCTTCCCCTGTCCACTGTGCGGGGATGCCCGGCGTCAGTCCAAGCATCAGCAGCGACGCATGGAGGTGGCTCGGCTTGGCGTCTGTCAGGAAGACCGTTTCGTGGGCTTTGCCCTTCCCGGAAAGGAAATACTCCACGATGCCTTTCTGCATGACGACTTCCGCGTCGACAAGGACGTTCCGCTCCGCCATATCAACCATCACGTGCTTGAACACGTTGACGGGCCCCCTCGCCGGGCGCGTGCCGGGCTTGTTTGCCGCCTGGTCCTCCTGCCCAAGGCACAGGCAGGTCGCCGAGAGAATTAAGGCTACCATAATCGTCAGTCGCTTCATGTCCATCTCCTGAATTCCATTCTTTCCGGTTCCGCGTGACCCATCATAGCAAACAGGCCGCGTGTCTACCAATGAGACACGCGGCCTGTCGATACGTTCCGGAAAAGGGGCTACCGTGTTCGAGCCGGAGCTTCCATCAGGTTTCCGACGTCCAGGGACGGGAACTGCCTGCCCTCTTCCTCGTGCTGGATAATGATCTTCGGACGGACCAGGATCAACAGCGTCGATTCGTCGCGAATCTTACCACGGTTGGTGGTCAGGCGGTTCAGGACCGGAATCTTGCTGAGGATCGGAACACCCATCTCCCGCTCGACCTCGCCGGACCGGTTCTGCCCGCCCAGCAAGAGTGTACCGCCGTCCGGGACGTTCACGGTCGTCTGCAGATCCTGCACAGTCACCGTCGGCAGCCCGACCGGGCCCGAAGGCGTGTCGATCGTCGGGATTGCGCCATCGAGTTGTGAAATCTGCGGCCGCACGGTCATGGTCACGTAGCGTCGATCGGCCGAAACGGTCGCCTCGACGTCCATCGTCGTACCGGAAGGCACAAAGCCGATGATCGGCTGGACGGCCGTGGCGTTTTCGGTAACAATCGGCTCGTATCCTGCCACATATGCCTGCTGCTCACCGACGGTGACATAGGCCCGCTGACCGTTGAACAGCGTCAGGCGGGGAGCCGTCAGCGTGCGGGTCATCTGGTGGGCCTGCGTGGCACGCAGCAGGAAGTCCACCTGCACGTCGTCCAGGAAGGTCCCGCCCAAGCTCAGCGCCGGGTTGTCCACCCTAATCCCGCCCGGCACGCCTGTGGTCCGCCCCAGAGCCCGACCGAAATCCTCGGCGGTATTACGAACCGGAATCGGCGTGTAATTGTCCGAACCGGCAGGTCCTGTACCCCAGCCACTCTCGCCGTCGGTACCGGGAACCGTGTCCCCGGTCCAGGGGTCGGTCGACTCGGAGCTGCCGAGACGCGAGCCGATGTTGAAGTACACGTCCAGATCCATACCGATGTCGTTAAGGAAGCCGGTGTTGACCGAGATGAACCGGGTTTCGATCGATATCTGCAGGGCACGGGCTTCGCGGAGCTGGCTAATGAGCTGCTGAATCTTCTCGTGGTTCTCCGGGGTCTGCGTAATGATCAGCTGACCGTGGAGTTCCTCAACGGCACCGGTGTCGCCGCGGTCCGGCCAGGAATCCCGATCGATCGTGTTGGTGATAACTTCGGTGATGCCCTGGATCAACTCCGAACGGCTGGGCATATTCTCTTCGCCATTGTTGTCGTCGTCATCGTCATCATCGTCATTGCCGAAGAGCCCGTTGTCATCGTCATCGTCATCAGTGTCGGTACCGACGGTAGTCTGGTCCAGATCAATTCGCGGTCCGGTGAAGTTCGGCACGCGGAAGATCAGGTCGCGAATGTCGTAGACGCGTGTCACGGTATTCTGGCGAAGATCCTCTGCCGTGGAGATCTCGATCACGCCGTCGTCGATGATGTAGCTCAGCGGGGTAACGATCCCGCCGATGTCGTCCAGAATGGTGCGGAGCGCCTTTTCCAGCGTGATGTCACGCAGGTTGACCGTCACCTCCGTGTCCTGGTCGATGCCCGCGTTCTGCAGCATCGTCCATTTGACGTAGATGTTCACACCGGACACATCCCGCAGGAAGTCGATGACGTCCTTGAAGGCAATCCCGTCGAAGTTCAACTGCGGAATCCGCTTGTTGAGCTTCTGCCGGGTCTCGCGGTTGACTTCGGACTCGGTCGTGGCGGCCGCTTCCATACCGCGACGGCGGATGGTCAGCTCTTCCCAGTCTTTGGGGTACTTGATGAGATCGTACCACGGGATCTCTTCTTCGCGGATGTAGAGGAACTGCTTCTTCATCTCCCGTTTGCGCTGCATCACCAGCGACCGCTCGGTCCGCAGGCTCGCGAAATTCTCCAGCAGTTCAGCCTGCCCGCGTGCCCACTGGTCATCCGGGTCCAGTTCGATGATCTGCTGCAGAACATCCAGCGCCTGCTCGTATTTGTGCTCGGCCTGCAGTTCGCGGGCCTGGGAACGGAGTTTGCTGAGCTTCTCCTGCCGCTGGCGACGCTCGATCGTGCTGCGGCGCTCTTGGGCGATGTCAACCTGGCGCATCTGCTCGGCCACTCGCTGGCGTTCCCACGCCTGTCGGCGGTCTTCGATCCGGCTCAGCAGTTGCTCGGTTTCCTTCTGCAGCTTGGTGTAGCTATCCGACGAGAAGTAGGCCTTGTTTCGCTCCAGCACGTCCTGGGCGTTGGCAACGGAGCTCTCGGCCGCATCGAAATCGTTGATGTTGTCGGCTTCCACGAGGGCCGCGCGAGCTTGAGACACATCCTGCTGGAACTCGACTCTGGCGATCTGCTCCTGCAACCGTCGGTAGATCTCCAGACGGGTCAGGGCAGATGCTTCGGAGTATGTCCTCAGTGACTGCTCGGCCATCCGCAGCAGGCGGACGGTCTTGTCCGGGTCGGCACCGAGAGCGCGGGCGCGGCTCAGATAGTCCACAGCCTGTTCGAAGTTCCGGTTGTCCAGCGCCTTCTCACCCTGCTCCATATACTCGGCGGCCTTCTTCTTGCTTTCGGCCTCAAGCTGCTCGATGGCACGGGGAGTCTGAGAATCGTCTTCCGGGGGCGTGTTGGACTTCTTGTTGTCCTCGGCGGTGGAGGCAGAGGCGTCCTCGGAAGTGGCGGCAGGGGCATCGTCTTCGGGCGCGTTATCCGCCTCGGCAGCGTCTGCTGCGTTCTTGGCACCCATCCTCCTGTTGACCAGCTTCAGTTGAGCCGCGGCGTCCTGGCGCATCTCCTCGCGGAGGAACTCGCTGGACACAGCGGTCTGATAGCCTTTCTTAGCAGCAGCCAGATCGCCCTTCTTCAATGCCTCATCGGCATCCTGATAGGCACGCATGGCCGCAGCCTGCTTCCGGATCGCCGTGTCCACCTGAGACAACAGCGAGCCGAGCTTCTGCTTTTCCGCTTCAGAAAGGTTCTTCTTGTCAACCCTCAGCAGGGTTGCTTTGGCGGCCGCGAAGTTCATGGCCTCGTATTGGGCCTGACCTTCTTCTAAGAGGGCCTTGGCCTGGTCTGTTCCCGCCTCCTGAGCGAAGACCGATGAACCGGCCACCAGTACGATCAGCAAAGGCAGGGCCAGGCAAAGTGTTCGGCGAAGAGTACCCACAGCAACACTCCTTTCACAAGGCAGGACCGAAAAGCCGCTCCCGTCGGCAACGACAACAAACCGTTACTTTCGGGCGGAGCCGCGACACCCGCTTGGACAGTGCCGCAAATGGCTTTTCCACCGTCTTAAGTGAAATCGTTTTCCAGGTCTGAAAAATTGCTTCGTGTATGAATGGATGAATACACACAGCGGGCGTGCCGCTGCTGGTCCGAAAGAATACGGCACGCCCGTCTTCGACGCAAGACAAAATTCGCTCCGCAGGTCACCGTTCACCGTCGGCTGCGGCGGCTTGGATGCCCGCAGCCTGCTGTTCGGACGCCTTGGCCTGCTTGAGCAGTCTCCGATACCGCTCCGACTGCTCGTCGACATCCTTGATCCGCGTTTCCAGTTCGCTATCGCCGGTCAGGTAGATCATCTCGACCGACTCGCGGGCGATCTGGTTTTCAGTGACGTACTTCTTCAGGAAATCGAATTCGACGGCAGTAGCACCGGTCGAAAAATCCACTTCCATGGGGACGACTTTCCCGAGAACCGGGTTGAATACCTCCACCTGAGCCTGCTCACCGATGGATTCCCCGGCCCGGACGAGGAACCGCTGACGGATCCACTGACCCAGCCGCCGGGTGAAGACGCTCACAGCCACCTGGTTGCCTGCGGGGTTTCTCCCGGTGACGAAGAACTCGATCATCTTCGGCACGGCTGTGGCATTCGACCAGTCGCTCCAAGGACTCCGCACGGTCACTTTCCGGGCGTCCTCGGCCGTCTGGGCAATCCGCATCTGTCCGAGCAGCGGATTGATAAACACCAGTCGCATCCGGTAGCGATACTGCTTTCCGGATTTGACGTCCGTGTGCATCGCCCAGAACAGGACCTTGCCCTGACGAATCTGCTCGCTGAGGCGCGGGACCGGCTTGGCCTCGGGTGCCGGCAGGGGTTCAACGGGGGTGACCACGCGTCGAGGCTGCGGACGCGGGGTGGTCCGTCGCCGAGACGGGCGGCGTCGGTCAAAATCTTCCTCATCTTCGAATTCCCGGAACCGCCTGCCGTCTTCCTCTTCCATGAATTCGCGCGGGCGGGGACGACGGAATTCTTCCTCCTCTTCCATCAGTCGACGCCGGGCATCAAGGCGTCCGCCCTCTTCGGCCTCGGCTCCTTCTTCCATTGCCGCCTTGCTGATCGGGTTCTCGGGCAGGAAGTTGGCGATGGTCAGCTGCCGGTCCGGAGGCCAGTAGAATCCCTCGGACGTGGGCTCCAGAATGTATTCGATATTGTTGCGGAGCAGGCGGACGGCCGCTTCGCGCTGTTCGTCGTCCAGCTGGGCCAGTTGCTCGGGGGTCGGGAGCTTCGTCTCTTGGCCGCTCCGGTCGAGGATAGGCAGCCGGTACGGCTCGATCTCCCGGGCCTCGGACCACTGCCCGCCTTCCTCGCGGACCTGCATCTGCACTTCCACGGCCACCGGGGTAACCGGTTCGTTCATACGCGCGCCGTAGTCGTCCAGCAGGTTGTTCCATTTGGTATGGAGCGTCTCCCAGGGGAAGGCGCTGGCCGCGACCGCGAGATTCGTATCTGTCGCATCCTGCTTGATCGGCAGGACCGTCTGGGCCGTCGTATGCGTCTGGGTCGGCTTGGGGATCAGCTTGGCGATCTGCGATACGGTCAGCAGCATGCGGTCCGGAATATTGATCTCGGAACCTTCCACCTCGATGGGCTCGGCCCTGACGGCCAGTGCCGTAGTGTGTGCTGCGCCCGTCAGTTCCTGAGCGCGAGCGAGGCGCTCTCGCTCATTTTCCCACATCGGCACGTCGCGTTCGACGACCTTCTGGTTGGCCGCAGCGTCGGTCACCCGCTTGGCCCCGACACGCAAGGCCTCGTCGACCTCATCGGGGGCCGCGCCATTGGGAGCGCCGGTCACCTCAAGTTCCCGGGGCGAACCCGGGATCCAGTACACCAAACCGATCGCCAGCAACAGAAGACAAACGCCGACGGCGATCTTCTCTACGTTCTGTTCGAACCAACTGGTCTGTCCGGATTTTGCCATGGTTCCTACCTCCCGCTATCTGTGCCACTCAGGCCCGTGAGCCCGGGCGGGTATCATACTGCAAAGGGTTCTTGACGGCACCGGACCGTCAGCGCCCAAGTCTTTTCCTGTCAGCCGGCCTGAGGACCTTGCTCAACCTGTTGCGCAACACTGCCGTAGGCATGAGCGGTTCGATGTTCCATTCCTTCTGCTCGGCAGAGTCACTGCGGCGTCTGGTTCTGCTGTCCCGTTCCGGGTTGAGCTGGCCGCGGGTCCAGTCGGCCAACATCAGCAGTTCGCCCGTATAGGTCACTCGCAGCACGGGGGAGCTGCCGTAATACATCAACTGACGTTGCGTCGGTGGGATCTCTTCGTAGCGGATGTTCGTGATCGTATGGAACGTTTCCTGCAGAAGGGAATTCTGCAGTTCGAACAGCTTCGTTGAGTCAATATCCACCGTGAAGGTATAGCGGATGATCTCGTAGTCTTCGGAGGTCCGCCTCTGCGTGAGGGACTGGGGCGTCGGCAGGTCGGCGGTCGATGCGTTCGGGCGCCCGCGACCTCTTCGAGGACCGTCTTCAAACATTCCGTCTTCCGCGGAGGAAGCTCCCGAGCCACCGGCACCGAACCAGTAATCGCTTTCAACCTCGATGCCGACCAGTCGCTTGACCGGAAGATTGATGACGTTGGCTTTCTTGTCTTTGGGCAGCGTGATGGCAACGGCATTATTGGCCGACTGGATCGCGAGGATGATGTCCTGTACCACCCACAGGTTCAGTTGGGCCATCCAGATGTCTTCGTCAGTGGTGGTCGGCGCCTCGAAGGCCTGCTGCAGAGCGGCCATACTGGCGAAGATCTTTCCGTCCTGCGCTTTGCCCTTCATCAAGCTCAAACGGGCTTCGCGGGCGGCCTCAGCACGGATCTGCTCGGCAACATTGACATCCGTCCTGCCGCTTCCGTTCTCCCGGTCTTCCCGCAGGTTTCTGCGGGCCCAGTCTTCCTCATCGTCCATGCGCCTGCTCGGGCCCCCGTTCCGGTCCGGTCGATCCCGGACGTCACCGGCTTCCCGGCCGGTTTTCCGGCGGTAATCCAGCAGCTTCTGGTCTTCCAGAGCCTGGGCTCTGGCCTCGATGGCTGCCGGGGCTGGTGGGGAAGTCGGGTCCAGACTGTCCAGCGTTTCCTGCAGCGCCTGTCTGTACTTCTGCCCGAACTGGTAATACAACGCGTACCGCTGGTACAAGGCCGGATCGATGGGGAATGCATCGACGTTCCCTTCGGCGGAGTCACCCGAGTACAGGGGCAGCTCGAGCACGTCGAAGGATGCCCTGGAGAAGTCCAGATTGTTCTCCTTGACGGTTCGGGCCCGGGTCTTCAGAGACTCGATGTAATTTTCTTCGCTTGAGACCTTCTCTTCGCTGATCGGGTTCCGCAGATGGCTCTCAAGTTCGCGGCTGGCCTTCTCGCGGGCTTCGAGACGCGATTCGACCTTGTCCCCAACGCTGAGGACATAGGAAAGACCGGCCGCGACGAGGACGATGCCGACCATCACCAGCAGAAACAAATGGTCTTTTAATGCTTTCATGATGCGTCTCCTCTGTTAGCGCCGATCACGACTGGCGGTTGCCAGATCCTCGATGCTGATGAATTTCACGCCATCACCAGTCACGGCAACCTTGAAAGTCAGCTGAATGCGGACGTCGTCGGCAGATTCCTCGGTCGGGAAGTACGGATCCGGCCGCTGCAGTTGTTCCTGCTGATCGGAATCCCCGGAAGGCTGGACGTAACCGGGCTCGCCTCTTTCATCTTCATACTCGCGGCCATACCGGCTTCCAGCGGACACTCCCGCGGGTCGGTCCCCGGTCAACACGGTGTGCTGGGGGAATTCCAACAGGCTGAGGAGCTGGAAGTCCGGCTGGCCCGGTTCTTCCCATTCCTCGCGTGGTTGGTCCGCCTCATAGACACCTGCCAGCTTAACCAGTTCGTTACGGAGCGGCTGGATCAGGTTCTGAACCGCCTGCCTCTCGGACATGGGGGTTCGCAGAACAACCGTCACCAGGAAACCTCGTTGGGTTGCCCCTTCGGTAGTTCGCGACGGACGTCCGCGCTGGCTCCGCCCACGGCCGCGGGGGAAGACGCGTTCGTCTTCTTCGCGGATACTGTCATCACCGTCCTGATCGCTCTTGCCGACCAGATCCTGCTGATAGACCGCTTCCATCGATTCGATGATGAGAATCCTGCGGCGGCTTCGGTCTTTCTGCTTCAGCTCTTCGTAGGGCAGTGCCAGGTCGGGCGCCGCCCGGGCGATGCTTTCGGACAGCAGCAACTGCGTGGTCGGCCAGAACGTGCGGTGGGCGTAAAGCTGGAGGGCCTCGCGGGCCTCTTCTTCATAGTCTCTGCCGGTCCCGCGGTGGCGGTTATAGCGCGCGTTGTTTGAATCCATCTGCTCGTTGACGGCCACCACAGTCGACGGCAGATCCTCGGGAACCGCCGCCAGGTCCATGTGAGACCGAACGGTCGGGAGGAAGGCGAAAATCGCCAGCATGGCTGCAGCCACACCGAACCACGGACGCTTTCTGGACCAGACGCGCCGCTTGGCGATCTCGGTCGGCAGGAGGTTGGTGGTGATGGCGGTCTGCCCGAGCGCCTGCAGCGCCAGTCCGTAAGCGACAGCGAAGGAAAGCACGTTTTCGCTGAAGCTCGGGGCGTTGACGGCGGGGCTGGGCGTCAGCCGGTTGTAGCTGTCCACCCGCGAGACCGAGATGTTGAGGTTCTGCTCCAGGAACTTCTGCAGACCGGGCAGGCGGAAGCCATTCCCGAGCCCGACGAGTTTCTGCAGCCGCGTATCGCGGTGCGTGGAGGTGTAGAACCCGATGGACCGCTGGATTTCCTGCACGAGGTCGGCAAAAACCGGCCTCATCGCCTGGAAGATCTGGCGGGCGTATTTGCTCGATGCCGCGGTGCGTTTAAGCTTCTCGGCCTTGGCGAAGGAGAGCTTGAAGGCGCGGACGAGCGCTTCGGTGAAATTGTTTCCGCCGATCTGGATGGTACGCGTCCACAGGCGTCCCTGATCGGCGATGGCGAGTTCCGTTTTCTCCGCTCCGACGTCGACCAGGAGCGTAGCTCCCTCTTCGGCGGTGTGCCCGTCGTACTCCATGAAGTTGTACAGCGCCAGCGGGGCCATCTGGACTACGTCGACATCGACTTCGAGATCGGAGTAGAACGAGAGGGTCTGCCGGATGGTATCCCGCTTCATGGCGAACAGGCCCAGTTCGATATCCGGACTGTCGGGGTCCTGGAACGTCTGGTAGTCCCAGATGATCTCTTCCATGGGGAAGGGGATCTGCTGCTCGGCTTCGAAGCGTACGATTTCCGGAATGCGCTTGGTTTCAACGGGGGGGAGTTTTACGAAACGGGCGAACCCGCTTTGCCCGGGCACCGAGATCGCAACAGTGGTTCCCGCCACGCTGTTGCGGGCGAGGAACTGCTCCAGAGCGTTCCGGATCAACTGGTCACGATCGGCATCGGGCTGGGAGAGGATCTTGGGGTGCTCGATGATGTCGAAGGCCTCGACATACAACTCGCCGTCTACACCCCGGAGCTTCAGGGCCTTCAGGGCCGACTGCCCTATATCAATGCCCCATACGGTCTTCGGCGTTGCCATAGGCGCTCCTTTGGCTGATGGGCCCGACGGCTTCTGCCCGGACCCAAAACCGCTTCGGGATTCACTACTACGTGTATTTTCTCTCGAAACCGAAACCGACACAAGCTTCCGGCGTTGAAATATACACCGGAAAGCCATTCTGCGCGCCCTGTTTCGGTCGAGCGGGTTATAATAAGCCCATCGCTGCTCTTGAGCAACGTTTGTTTCGAAACTCCCTGCCTTCGCTGCCGCGAGGGTGCTTGTTTCCGGCACCATACCATGCGTTTTGCCCAGACAACACTAGGCTGCAAGGTCAATCAATACGACAGCAACGCCATCGCGGAAATCCTGCGGGGCCTCGGTTTTTCCAGCGCTACCGAAGGCGAGTCCGCGGGTCTTGCGGTCATCAACACCTGCTGCATCACACACGTGGCAATGCGGAAATCGCGTCAGGCGATCCGGCGCGTGGTGCGCCGCAGCGGCGCCGATTCGCTGATCGTCGCCGGCTGCTACGGCGATTACGACGCGCAGCAACTGGCACGGTCGGTCGAATCTCTGCACATTCCGCCTGGTAGAGTACTCGTTTGCGGCCATCATGACGATCTGGCGGAAACCATCAGCAGGTTCGCCCGATCACTGTTGGCCGGCGGTGCCACTTCGGCAACCGCTCGAACCGCGAACGAGCCGGCAGGCTGCGGCGGGGATAAAGGGTATGAGCCGTCAATGCAGGCGTCTGCGTCGCCTGTCGGCACCGATGCATATCCGGGTCGGTCGCCACATACTATAAGAGCAAGACGCATCCGCGCAGTCAAGGAGAAAACCCCTGCGGCGAGCGGACTTCCACCCATATCCGAATTCGAGGGAAGACAGCGGGCCTTCGTCAAGATCCAGGACGGGTGCGATGCCTTCTGCACCTACTGCATCGTCCCGTTCACCCGGGCGAGAGTCTATTCCAGGCCCGCAGATGAAATTGTCCGCGAGTGTCGGACGCTCATCGAGACCGGGCATCGCGAGATCGTTCTGTGCGGTGTCTTCCTCGGCGCCTACGGCAGGGATACCACACTTCGCCGCAACTGGGACGGTTCGGCCGATCAGCTCCCGGACCTGCTGGCCCGGGTCGGGCAGATGGACGGGCTGTGGCGCGTGCGTTTGAGCAGCCTGGAGCCTGCCGATGTCACCGGCCGCCTGCTGGACGTCGCACGCCGGTTGCCCACATTCGCCCCGCACGTCCACCTGCCGCTGCAATCCGGCTCGGAGCGTATCCTGAAGAAAATGAACCGGCAATACTCGGCCGACGACTTCCGCCGAAGCGTTCGACGCATCCGCGACGCGTTTGATCGGCCGGCCGTCACTGCCGATGTCATCGTCGGGTTTCCCGAAGAGACCGAGGAGGATTTCCGGCAGACGCTGGAGATGGCACGCGAGGCAGGTTTCAGCAAAATTCACGCGTTCCCGTTCAGCCCCCGGGAAGGCACCGCCGCCTGGGGGAGAAAAGATCGCATGCCGGACCCGCAGACCGTTCGCGCCCGCATGGACCGCCTTGCGGAACTGGAAGCCGAGCTCAGTATCGAGTACCGCCGACAGTTCGTCGGTGAACAGGTGGAAGGCATCGTGGAAGAGTCAGCCGGGGCCGACGGCAGCCGGATCGCGATGACCGACCGCTACCTGACGGTCGCATTCAACCCTCCGGCAGGGGAAGAGTCCGAACTGACGGGACTGCCGGTCCGCCTGAGGATCATCCGTCTTACCGACGGCGGATTCGCCGGCGAGTTCATCGATTGCTGCTGAGGCAGCTACCTCCTGACTCCCGGCCGCCACCAGACCGGCAGCATGGGCACGTACCCGCCGTGGGCCCGCTCGATCGGTTCGATGGTAACGAACGCTCGCTCATCCACCCGCGTGACCAGCTCGATGGCACGTTCGGCGAGCTTCTTGTCCAACACCGTGAACAGTATGGGAACGGCTCCGTCCCTGCCCTCACCGGTCACGCACGTCACGCGATGCCCCTTGTCGCGGAGCAGGGCGACGATTTCCTTTGCGTGGGGACGCGAGAGGATCCGGAGCATGACGTATCCGGAGGTGAAATGGGTGGCGATGGTCGTGCCCAGGTACGTACCGGAAGCAAACCCGGCTGCGTAGCCGACCATCTGTGGCCAGAGGACCGGCGGGCGCAGTGCCTGGCTGATGGCGTAGATGAAGAGCATCGCTTCGCAGAACCCCAGAACGCCCGCCCTGCCGCGGTTGCCTTTGACCATGGACACTATGCGCAGGCTGTCCAGGGACATCTCCACAAGGCGCAGCGCGAAGATGATCGCACCCATGATTACCGCGAAAACAAACTGTGAATCCCCCGCCAACGACTGTGCGAACTGAACCATTACATCTCCTGAATGTCTGACACAAATGAGACTTCTGTATTGTGGCGCCCGATCGCTGCCTCTCAAGTTTTTTTCCCGCCCGCGCGGCGCCGGAGCCCTTCGGCAGCTTGTGTGCGGGGCATCTGACGACTACAATCCCCCGCATGAGCCAAGCCCATGACAACCTGACCGACGCAGCCCGGCAGTTACTTGCCATTGAAAGTCTTCTCGGATGCGATTTCATCCCGGCGCAACGAAATCCGCTCCCGGAGTTGGAGATTTCTTCCGCGCCTGCCCCCGCTCCGGCAGCCGAGACCCCAGCAGCGGCGCCGGCACCCGGGCCGACCGCCCCAACCGCTGCGGCGCCCCCGGAGATGGATCCGCAGGCAAAAGCGACGGCCATGAAGGAAATGGATGCCAACGAAGTGGCCGTCTGCCGCAATTGCGTGCTTTGCAAGTCCCGCAACAACACGGTCTTCGGCGAGGGCGATTTCAATGCCGACCTCGTGTTTGTCGGCGAAGCGCCCGGAGCCGATGAAGATCAGCAGGGACGCCCGTTTGTCGGCAGGGCCGGTCAACTCCTGACCAACATGATCACAGCGATGGGGCTGTCCCGCGAGCAGGTGTTTATCCTCAACATGGTCAAGTGTCGCCCTCCGAACAACCGCACTCCCCTGCCGGATGAAATCCACGCCTGCTGGAGCTACCTCGTGCGCCAGCTTCAGATCATCCGGCCGCGGGTGATCGTCACGCTGGGCAACCCCGCTATGCAGAATCTGCTGCAAACCAGAGTGGGTATCACGAAACTGCGCGGAAACTGGCAGAAACTGCCCGAACATGCGCCGGGTCTGGGCGGAATCGACGTGATGCCCACGTTCCATCCGTCCTACGTCCTGCGGCGCTATACGCCGGAGATTCGCCGTCGGGTGTGGTCGGACCTTCAGGCCGTCATGCAGTACCTGGGACTCGAACTGCCCGGGAAGGATTGACCCACTCAGGAGGAGAAGATGAAGACCGCCACCTGCATTGTCAACGTGCTGCTCACACTGGTGCTGCTGGTCCTGTGGTATGCGATCGTGCAGACATACGGCGAAGGGATGGTCGCGTACCCGTTTGCCTGGTCGTATGCGATGACGGCTGCGGCGATCCTGCTGATTTCGGTAGCGGGTCTGGTCTGGCAGTTCACTGAACGCGCGACGGTCTTGCGGTGGTTGCTGCCGATGCTCTCGTCGCTGGGACTCTGCATCCTGGCGATCCCTTTCTGGCGGGCGATGGGCAGGTGGCCGGCAGTCGACGAAGGACCGGGGGCGGGATGGTACCTCCTTCTGGGCCCGAGCACGTTGATCGGCGCCATCTGGGGGATGATCTCCGCTATTCTCGTGCTCCTGTTGCGGCGCAGACACCGGCAGGTTCCGCTCGTCGGAGGCGATCCCGGCAAGCCCAGGGGAGATTCGGGGATCATTACCGGCCATCAGGGCGAACCCGCCGGTGAAGACCATCACCAGCGTCCGTAGCTCCGACTCCGGCGGGGGCTCTTTCCGCCTGTTGTGCGCTCTATCTCGCCACCGGTGGTCTCCTTCGGCCGGAACTTCGTAGAATCTCACGCGACCAAAGCAGTGCGGGCGCCGACAAGGAGCCGGCGTCGGAACGCGAGTTCTGATTTACGAAGGGGACTACCATGAAACACGCTCACCCCCTGAACTGCTGACCATTGACTATGGCGGCAACTCGTTTCATATCCGCACGCCGGACATGGAAGGGATCGTCACCGGCAAAATCCCGAACACCATCAACGGCGCGATGATCTCCGATGTCGACAACGACGGATACAACGAGGTCCTCATCCGCAGCCAGGATAAAACCTGGTACGTGTATTCGGTATGTCGGCAGAAATGAACCGGCCGGGCAACGGCGACGGGCCCGGACTCGGGTGGGCCATTATCGGCATGCCGCTCATGGCTCTTTCCGGCTGCTGGGCCCTTGCCTCGGTAATCTTTCTGCTACTGACCCTCCCGGGTCGGCAACGGGTGACGCTCGTGATACAACAGAGCGACAGCATCTATGCACGTTCCGAAGAGTGAGAGCGCGTTTTCGCTTGCCAAAGCAGGGAGGCGGCATAGAATAAACTCTGCATATCATAGTGTATGGAAAGGCACTTTCGGCATTCCCCAACACAAGGAACTGCTCTCATGGCCGGCAAGGATGCCCGCAACAGCGTAGCAGACGTTCACGGTGTATCGCCCTCGGCCCGCGGCCTGGCTTTGTTCTTCGGCTCGTTCGGGCTGCTCAATGCCATCGGCGGATGGGCCAGACCCGGTTTCGACGCCAACATCTGGTGGATGGACCTCCACCCCCTCCCGGATGCCGCCTCCGCTTTGATCATGGCCGTCAGTTCTGCGGCATTGCTCGCGCTGGCGATCCGCCCGACCCCGGGCAGGGCAAGGCGAATCGTCACTACCTGCAGCGCTCTGCTGCTTCTCGTGGTCGCGCTGCTGAATTCCGCAACCTTCTTCGTTCTGGCGCTTCGAGGGCACATCAACCCATGGCTGCACCTGCCGATCTCGCTGCTCGTTGCCGCCAGCATGGGCTGGATCGTCACGTCCATGTACCGCCGCAAGCCGGTCTCGAAGCGGAAGCGACGGCTGAGCCTGGCCCTGAGTCTGGTGGCGGTACTCCTGCTGTTCCCGCTGATGCAGATGTTCCTTTTCGGGAAGACCGACTACCGGCGCCGCGCCGATGCCGCGGTGATCTTCGGCGCACGGGCATACGCGGACGGAACCTGCAGCCAGGCACTGGCAGACCGGGTGCGCACGGGCGTGGAGTTGTACCGGCAGGGTTTCGTGGACAAGCTGATCATGTCCGGCGGCCCCGGAGACGGGGACGTGCACGAAACCGAGGCGATGAAGCAACTGGCGGTGAGCCTGGGCGTGAAACCGGAAGATGTGCTGACCGATCGCGACGGCCTGAACACCCAGCACACGGTCCACAATACCGATCGGATGCTGAGGGAACACGAATTGGGCCGCGTCCTTGCCGTAAGCCACTATTACCACCTGCCCCGGGTGAAACTGGCTTACGCCCGGGCCGGGGTGGAGGTCTACACGGTGCCCGCCCGGGAAAGCCGCGTCCTGAGTCAGACCCCCTACCTGCTGGCGAGAGAATTGGCCGCCCAATATGTGTATTACCTTCGGCCGCTGGCGGGGTGAGGCGGTACGACGGTTGACTGGTTGATCGGTTGACAGGAAGAAGCCTGCTATCATGGCCAATCGCCAGGGCCCCGTTGCTTCAGATACGTTCAGCGTTTCAGCCTGAACAGCGGGAAAAGCTTAGAGGGAAGACCCGGCGATCCCCCGGACTTGCCGGCCGCCGGCTTTCGCTCTTGGGTTGTTCTTACCAGAAGTAACCGGCGTTATCGTAATTACAACGTTTCTTTATTTTCTCCCCGTCGACCCATTGGACCGAGCCGTCCATCATGCCGACGTGCGAGCCTTCGGTCCAGCCGGTCTTCTGGTACATGTGGTTGGCGCCCCAGCGTTCGGTTTCGCCGGGCGTGACGAAGGTTGGGGCGTTCTTGGGGAAGGTCCGGTTCAGGTCACCCCAGACGTATTGATAGTACGGATTGTCGAAGGTCCGCGCGGGGAACATCGGTTGGGCGTCGTAGGCGTCCGTACCGTTCAATACCTTATCGCGATTGCTCTTCTCGAAATCCGGCCTGTTGGCGTAGTAGAAGTAACCGACAACCGTCAGTTCCTTCCCGTCATCGTCGAATTCCCAGAAGTCGTCGCGGTTCCAGTAGCGGTTCGACGGCGAGTAGAACCCTGCTCGCAGGATGCCGTACCCGGAACTGAACAGATCCCGCCACTCCCTGCCAATGATGTACAGCCGCCCGTCGCCCTCCGGGTCCTTGTCGGTGTACTCCTCCACGCTGTCGGTACCCATGTTCGGATACCACTGCTTGTGGGAGGCAGCGAAGGTCGTGGCGGCGTTGGTGAGCCCTCGAACGCGCGTGGCGCAGACCGCCTCGCGAGCCGTCTGACGAACGCTCATGAATGAAGGCACGATCAGTGTCGCCAGCAGTCCGATGATGGCGATCACGACCAGCAATTCGATCAATGTAAACGCTTTACGGTGGGAAAACCTGATCATTGGCTGAGGTATTCCTTATTCAAGTTCAGTGCCCGACATAACATTACCATAATCGATCGAACATGCGCAGAAGTTCCCGTCTTCTGCGAAGATCGAAACCGGGAGCTTCCCGAGCCGCGCGCATGGTAACCCCGGCCAAGACGAAAGGCTGGTGGATCGGATGACCCACCAGCCCTTTGGATCGAACACCACAACTGCTGTCTACGTCGACTCGTATCCTGAGCTTGACGCCCTCTCTGTGGCCCACGCGCTCAGCGGCAGCCATGTTTGGCCTAATAGCGGTAGTGCTCCGGTTTGTAGGGGCCGTCTACAGGCACGCCAAGGTACTCTGCCTGCTCCGGCGTGAGCTTCGTCAGCTTCACGCCGATCTTCTCCAGGTGGAGTCGGGCGACTTCCTCGTCGAGCTTCTTGTCCAGACGGTACACGCCGATCTCACGGCGGTGCTCCCATAGATCGATCTGCGCCAGCGTCTGGTTGGTGAAGCTGTTGCTCATCACGAAGCTCGGATGGCCGGTCGCGCAGCCGAGATTCACCAGCCGCCCCTCGGCCAGCAGGTAAATGCTGTGTCCGTCGGGGAAGGTGTACTTGTCGACCTGCGGTTTGATGTTCTCGTGCTTGATGCCCGGGTAGTTTTCGAGGGCCTCGACCTGGATCTCGTTGTCGAAGTGCCCGATGTTGCAGACGATGGCCTGGTCCTTCATCTTCTCCATGTGCTCGACACGGATGATGTCGCAGTTGCCGGTCGTCGTGACGTAGATGTCTGCCGCACCGAGCGTATCCTCGATCGTCGTGACCTTGTACCCGGCCATCGCCGCCTGCAGGGCGCAGATCGGATCGATTTCGGTGACGATCACCTGGGCGCGGTGGTTCTTGAGCGTCTCTGCCGAACCCTTGCCGACGTCGCCATACCCGCAGACGCAGGCGACTTTCCCAGCCACCATCACGTCCGTGGCCCGCTTGAGCCCGTCCACCAGCGACTCGCGACAACCGTAGACGTTGTCGAACTTGCTCTTGGTGACCGAATCGTTGACGTTGATCGACGGGACCAGCAACTGGCCCTTCTCCTGCATGTGGTACA